>JAOADM010000056.1 GCA_026417315.1 Limisphaera sp. | reverse complement strand
GGATCCCTCCCACCAACCGAGGGGCCAGTCTGGAATCTTCGGGCTGGCCGACCAAACCCGCCACAGACAGCGGGACAGGATGCCGAACGTGGCCCGCTGCGTGAACGCACCAAACCATTCGCCCTCCGACAGAGGTTTGTCTGCTCGAGTCAGCAGGAGGTCCCGTCCCTGTGCCAGCATCCCGGCAAACCACCGGCTTTGGGGATGTGTCCCCTGACGATTTCCCGGGGGATGATAGAGTTGCAGCAGTTCGGCTTCGTACCCTACGGCTTCTGCGTGGCTCGGGCAGGGCTGCCATCGGACCTCCTGGATATGCGTCAGGTGGCGCGCCAGGGCGGGAGGCAGTCGGCCAAGCGGGGCGACACGATACCCTGCCAGTCGGCGACGGAGATTCACCGCTTTGCCGACATAAAGAACCTGCAACCCGGGCCGCCCGGGTCGAACCCCCACGAACCAGTACACCCCGGGCAGCCGGGGCACGGCCCGCAGCCGTTCCGGCGTTAGAATCCGTCGCAATGGCCGCGGTTCCGGCCCGACGAACAACTCGAGCTGGCCTTTCATTCGGTGTTGCGGAGCGCCGCCCTTCGGCAGCAGGAGGCACGCTTGCCGCGGGGGCACTCGCCGGCATGTTGGGATTTGGCCGCGCTGGATAAAAGCCAACAGTGCGAGACGGTTGAAACACTCCGGCAGCCCGTGCCCTCGGTCGTTCGATGACTGCCTAACCTTTTGATGGAAAAGGACATCGCAAGGCGACGGCCATGCCCATGGGCCACTTGGCATTGCAGGTGCTCTTGTCCCGGCGACCGGTTTTCTGGCCGATCAGGCGGTGATGGCTGACCAGGTCGCGAAGTGTCGCGCTGGCGGTCTGCCCGCCGCGCCGGGTCGGGCCGGCTCTGACGTTATGAAGAAAATCGAAGCGATCATCAAACCGTTCAAACTCGAGGACGTCAAAGAGGCGCTGAGCGAGGTGGGCATCGCCGGCATGACCGTCACGGAGGTGAAGGGCTTCGGGCGGCAACGCGGCCACACCGAGATCTATCGGGGCAGCGAATACACCGTGGATTTCCTGCCCAAGATCAAAATCGAAGTGGTGGTGACCAACGCCCAGTTGGATGGCGCGGTACAGGCCATTCTGCGAGCGGCCCGCACCGGAAAGATCGGCGACGGGAAGATCTTTGTGTTGAACGTGGAGCAGGCAATTCGCATTCGGACCGAGGAACGCGACGAGGCAGCCATCTGATGCGCCGTCACGTCTCCCTTCACAACGGAACCATGAACCCCTTGGAGAATCCTGGACTGATCATGAAAAGCTTTTGCACGCGACCGTTGGCATTGGCAGCGGCGGGATTCGCATTGCTCAGCCCTCTGGCCGCAGGAGCGGAAGAGGCCGCCGGTCCCGCACTTTCGGCCGGGGACACCGCCTGGATGTTGACCGCCACGGCCTTGGTGTTGTTCATGACCCTGCCCGGGCTGGCGCTATTCTATGGCGGCCTGGTGCGCGCCAAAAACGTTCTGACCGTGTTGGTGCAATGCTTTGCCCTTGCGAGCTTGATCACGGTGCTGTGGGTGCTCTACGGATACAGTCTGGCGTTCGACACCACCGGCATGACCGCCAACGTGAAAAACATCCACTCGTTCATCGGCAGCCTGAACAAGGCCTTTCTCAAAGGAGTGGGACTGAATTCGTTGACGGGGACGATTCCAGAGTCCGTGTTTGTGACCTTTCAACTGACCTTCGCGATCATTACGCCCGCGCTCATTGTGGGTGCCTTTGCCGAGCGCATGAAGTTCAGCGCCATGCTGATCTTCACCCTGACCTGGTTCACGTTTTGTTACCTGCCGATCTGTCACATGGCCTGGTCCGGGGCGGGATCGCTGTTTGGGGACTGGGGCGTGCTGGACTTTGCCGGGGGCACCGTCGTGCACATCAACGCGGGCATCGCCGGCCTGGTGGCCTGCCTGATGGTGGGCAAGCGCAT
Organism: Limisphaera sp.; assembly: GCA_026417315.1. Taxonomy (GTDB): domain Bacteria; phylum Verrucomicrobiota; class Verrucomicrobiia; order Limisphaerales; family Limisphaeraceae; genus Limisphaera. The sequence continues at coordinate 17,727 of JAOADM010000056.1, read as the reverse complement.
GGGCTTCGGCAAGGAACCGCTCCCCCCGCACAACGTGCCCATGACCGTGATGGGCGCGGCCATGCTGTGGGTGGGGTGGTTCGGATTCAACGCAGGGAGTGCGTTGGCGGCCAATGCCACGGCCGGCATGGCCATGTTGGTGACACAGGTGGCCACGGGCACGGCGGCTGCAACCTGGATGTTCTGGGAATGGATCCGCAGCGGCAAACCCACCGCGGTGGGCCTGGCCACGGGGGCCGTGGCGGGATTGGTGGCGATCACCCCGGCCAGCGGAACGGCCGGCCCTCTGGGAGCGTTGTTGATCGGACTTCTGGCCGGAACGGGCTGCTATTTTGCGGCCACCAGTCTGAAGCGTTCCCTCGGCTACGATGACAGCCTCGATGTCTTTGGCGTGCACGGTATCGGAGGCATCATCGGCGCCCTCCTTACGGGCGTGTGCGCCAGCAGCGCCCTGGGAGGCGCCGGATTGGCCGAGGGCGTCCGGATCCCGGGCCAGGTCTTTACCCAGCTCAAAAGCGTCCTGGTGACGATCGTCTGGAGCGGCATTGTTTCGGTGGTCGCGCTGACCCTGGCCCGGTTCACCGTGGGCCTGCGCGTGGCGCCGGAGGTGGAACATGCCGGACTCGACCTGGCCGAGCACGGCGAGGAGGGCTACCCCACCGCTCGCAGTTGACGATCCGGCGAGAATTGCACTGGACAGACCCTTTCCCCGGAGCCAAGCTCCGCGCCCGCCTGAGCGGACTCCGCGGCGCGGATCCGGGGAACAACCGGAGAAACCTGAAAATCATTGCAGATCCTGTACACGCAGAACGCAGAACCACAACACGACAAACCCATGAGCACACCCAAACAAGTCATCGAGATGGCCCGCAAAGCCGGGGCCAAGATGGTGGACATCAAATTCGTGGACACCTTCGGAACCTGGCAGCATTTCACCTGCCCGATCGAGGAACTGACCGAGGAAGTGTTCACCGAAGGGCTGGGCTTTGACGGCTCCAGCATCCGCGGTTGGAAAAGCATTGAAGCCAGTGACATGCTGGCCATGCCGGATCCCGCCACGGCCTTCATCGATCCCTTCTGTGCGGTACCCACCTTGTCGTTGACGTGCACCATTCACGAGACCGGCACGCGGGAACCCTACAACCGGGACCCGAGAGGCATCGCGCAACGGGCAGAGCGCTACCTGGCCTCCACCGGCATCGGCGACACCGCCTACTTCGGTCCCGAGGCCGAATTCTTCATCTTTGACAACGTTCAGTACGACAACCGCGCCAACGGTTGTTTCTACAGCCTCGACTCAATCGAGGGCATATGGAACACCGGGCGGGAAGAGCATCGCAACCTGGGGTACAAGATCCGACACAAGGAGGGCTACTTCCCGGTGGCCCCGGCGGACACCCAGCAGGACATCCGCACCGAGATGTGCCTGACGATGATGCAGCTGGGCGTGAAGATCGAACGGCAGCATCACGAAGTGGCCACGGCGGGCCAGGCCGAGATCGATTACCGATTCGACACGCTGGTGCGGGCGGCCGACGCCATGATGGTGTACAAGTACGTGGTCAAGAACGTGGCGCGCAAGCACGGCAAAACCGCCACGTTCATGCCCAAGCCGCTGTTTGGCGACAACGGCAGCGGCATGCACACGCACATCAGCGTCTGGAAGAAGGGCAAGCCATTGTTTGCCGGCAACGAGTACGCCGGTTTGAGCGAGACCGCCCTGTATTTCATCGGCGGCCTCCTCAAGCATGCGCGGGCGTTGTGTGCCCTGTGCAACCCGACGACCAACAGTTACAAGCGGTTGGTGCCGGGCTACGAGGCCCCGGTCAACCTCGCCTACAGCGCGCGCAACCGCTCGGCGGCCATCCGCATCCCCACCTACAGCGAGAACCCCAAGGCGCGTCGGCTGGAGTATCGGCCGCCGGATCCGGCCGCCAACCCGTATCTGGCCTTTGCCGCCCTGTTGATGGCCGGCTTGGACGGCGTCCAGAACAAGATCCATCCCGGGGAGCCGCTCGACAAAAACATTTACGAGCTGCCCCCGGAGGAATTGAAGCGGGTGCCCCAGGTGGCCGGCAGCCTGCTCGAGGCCATCGAATGCCTGGAACAGGACCATGAATTCCTGCTCAAGGGCGATGTCTTCTCCCGCGACTTCCTCGAGATGTGGGTCGCCGCCAAACGCAAGGAGCACGACGCCATCCGGCTCCGCCCGCATCCCTACGAGTTCTTCCTCTACTACGACGTCTGAGACGGGTGTGCTCCGTTGTCGTGGAGGGTGAGCGACGGCGCGGGCTGCGGCCCGCGCCGTTTGTTTCATGGTGGGATTGCGCCGGACGCCGCAGCCGACCCCTCACCGCGGATTCAACACGAAGTTCTCCAGCAAGATGACCGCGATGCCCATTAACGCCCCGCCGGCGATGACTCCGCCGCAAATCGGCTCCTGATTCTGGACAATCAGCCGGTGGGCCGGCGAGGTTTCGCGACGAATCCAGCGCTCCGCCAGCCAGAAGACAAACGCACCCAGGAACATCGCCAGACAGGTGTTGAACGGAATCACCGTGGCCAGGCCCAGGCCGACTGGCGAAAGCCAAAAGCGACCTTTTGTGATCAGTCGCACCCCTTCCAGCACCAGGCCCAGCACGCCGCCAACCAGCGCCGCCCAACGGGCCGACACCGGCAGCTGCGAAAGCCCCTGGGTCAGCGCCTCGGCCACGGCCTTCCAGATGGTGGCCGCCGGCATGGGATACTGCTCCTGGACCAGTTCAGAAGGCCCGCCCCGCAAAAACACCCAGTAAAACACCGGCACGGAGACGAGGGCCCCGGCCAGAATCCCCAGCACATGACCGATGGCCTGCTGGCGCGGCTTGGCCCCCAGCATGTAGCCGGGTTTGATGTCCATGAGCAGGTTCGACGCGTTACTGGCCACCTCCGCGGTGATCCCTGCGGTCATGAGATTGCTCTTGATGTTGCCCGGATCCAGCAGGCCATAGGTGAGTTGCGTCAGTTTGCCCATGGCCCCCGTGGGCGTAATCGAGGTCAGCGCCGTGGAATTGACGGCAATGAGCGTAAACACGAACACCAGCGGAATCGCCAGCGCCCCCAACCACCATTTCACATCGAACCAGGCGTGGCCGATCCAGACCACCGCAAAACCCGCCAGAGGGATCCCCAGCACAAAGACCCGCATCGGCAGCTCGATGTGGGCCAGCACATCCGACTGGGCCGACCCGCTCCGACGGAACAGACCTCGAAAGGCGCTGACCAACAATTGCGGCTTGGCAAAGAAAGCCAGGAGCGAGGCCGTGGTCATCATGGCCACCCCACCCCAGAGCGCCCAGGCGGTAATCGTGCGGAACCCGTAGTGGACCACTCCGTCCGCACCCGGGCGCCCCTCGATCGCCCCGATACTGATCGCCCATGGCACGAGGATCAGGTAGTTGAGGATGGCGCCGACCAGGATGGAAACCCCCACTCGGATTCCCATCAGGCCGCCCGCGGCCATCATGACAAAATCGGTGTCCGGCCGGACCGTCAGCTCCCTGAGGTCCACGCCCCGAATCTGCAGGGTCGTTAGGCGATACAACCAGCCATCCAAATACTCGGGAATGGTCAGCCAGCCGAGCCGCAGCTTTTCCATCACGGCGTGACTCTGCATCAACTTGGCCAGTGCCGACAAACCGCCCGCGGTCACCAGGACCTTCGCTTTGAACAGACCCTCCTGCGCGCCGCTGGAATGCAACGCATCCATGACGATCCCGGCAGCCCGTCCCTCCGGAAAAGGATGCTGTTCATCGTTGATGAACCGTTTCTTCAGCGGGAAGGCAAACAGCACCCCCAGAACCGAAACGGCAATCATCCAGGTGATGGTCACCCCCATGGGAATCACGGCATTGGTGACCATCATGTACGCGGCCAGGCTGGAGATGAGCGGCGCCGTCATGTAACCGGCGGCGGTCGCGATGGACTGCATGCAGTTGTTTTCGAGGATGGTGAACTCGCGCGCCAGGCCCACCCGGGCCATCACCTTGAACAGGGCGAACGCCAGAATGACCGAGGTGATGCCCACGCCAAGGGTCCATCCGGTTTTGGCGCCCACGTACAGATTGGTCAGGGAAAGCAGGCCGCCCAGGCCCATGCCCGTGAGTGCCGATCGCCAGGTCAGTTGCGGCATGTCCCCGCGCCAGACATTTTCCAGCCACCAGCGATCTTTCTGTTCCAGCGTCCAGGTGCGAATCTGCTCCGGAGTCAGTTGTTTGAGGGCCATGGCTTGCGAGGACCGGGGTATGAAGGTGCGGCCAAACGGAGGAAACGACGAACCCGTGGCTTCTGAACTCAGTCGCCGATGATCTTCACCAGCACCCGTTTGCGCCGGCGCCCGTCGAACTCACCGTAAAAAATCTGTTCCCAGGGGCCGAGGTCCAGGCGTCCGCGGGTAATCGCCACGACGACCTCCCGACCCATCACCTGCCGCTTGAGATGGGCGTCTGCGTTGTCCTCGCCGGTGCGGTTGTGCCGGTACTGGCTGATGGGTTCGTGGGGTGCCAGCTTCTCCAGCCAAACCTCGAAGTCGTGAAGCAGGCCGTCCTCGGCGTCGTTGATGAAGACGCTGGCGGTGATGTGCATGGCGTTGACGAGGCAGAGTCCCTCCTGTACGCCGCTTTTTTCGACGAGACGCTGAACCGTGTCGGTGATGTTGACGAACCCGCGGCGCTGCGGCAGTTCGAACCAGAGGTACTCGGTCAGACTTTTCACGCGCCCCCTTATGCCACGGGACGGGCCGGGCCGGCAATCCTGCGCATGGTGAGGTGTAGCGGGAGACGATTCGGGTGCGCTGCGCCCTTTGCAGCGTCTCGACGGGACCGGACCTGGCGAAAAGCCACGGCGGACGTCCATTCTCGCGTGGGGCGTGCCACCGCCTCACGGGTTGCTGCCCGGCGGAACTTTCGGGACAGATGCAGCGGCTCTGGCGGTCGTCGGGCCGCCGGTCTCAGTCGAGCCGTACAGATTCAGGCCAGGCAGTGGGCACGCGCTCTGCCGGGTGCTCTGAATGCCGATCCGCAGGTGCTGGTCCCGGCTTCCCCTGCCCGGAGGGGCGGACGTTGGCCTCCGTCGGAAGGCAGGACCCTCGATGTGCGGCTCTCTGCCAGACTCCACAAACAAGTCTCAACTCTCGGTGCTGGGAAGCGTGCGTTTAGCGCCCGCCCAAAAAATGACCCTGCCGGCAGGGAGGGGCTGCCGGCAGGGTTGCGGGAGGAGGTGTGGTATGCGTGGCAGGAAAACCGCCTCAAACCTAGAAATTGGGAACCCGCCGCCCACCGCGATATCGCATCCACCTCAGATCCGGATCATTGGCCGAGGTGGGAATGTTCAAGGTGCTGGTGTATCGCACCTGCGGGAACCGGGTCATGACGCCGCGCCACTTGTGGATCTCGGAATGCCCGTCGGCAAATGCAAACCCGGCCGCCATGTTGTGGTAGGTGGCCGGCAGGTCCACGAATTGACTCGCATACGGATTGAAGAACCCGGCGTCGTTGATGCTGTCGGGGTGTTCATCCAGGTAAACCCACGTCTCGGCCGGACCCGGATAGAGGAAGTCAGACATTTTCCGGATGTGGTTGTAAATACTGTCCCATGGTCCGGTTTCGGCGTTGCCGTCCCCAACCCCGATGTTCCCGGAGATGCTCCGGACCCGATAGGGCCAACCGCGCGCCCGTTGCACCGGGCTGGCATACTGGTCCGCGGGACAATGGAAAATCTCGTGTTTCTTGCCGATGTACGGTCCCAGCGCTGCATAGCGCTCGTCGGTGAGGAAGAGAATATTCGTGTTGTCCGGCTCCAATCCCCAGGTCAACCAGCCCACCACCCAGGGGCGATTGCGCGGATTGTTGGCAGCCGCGCCGCCCTGCGCCTCGCCACCATGGAAGCTCATGACCAGGCGGTCGTTGTTGTCCGCGGCGTACATCTGCCAGGCCACCATCAATTGCTTCGTGTTGTTCATGCAATAGATGCCCTGGGTTTTGGCCTTCGCCTTGGTCAGGGCCGGCAGCAGCATGCCCGCCAGAATCGCAATGATTGCAATTACCACCAGCAGTTCGATCAGCGTGAACCCTCGCGAAGTCACCGGACCCCGGCGAACCCGAAGCCTGGTCACGAGGCGAGTCGTGGTCGGAAGAGGCGTTTTCATGTTGGTTGACTCAAGGACCCGTTAAGGTTTCCGCTCAAATCTCTATGCTTTCGGGCCTCGATGTCAACACCAAGTTTTGTTCATGGCCGGGCAGCAGCGCACCTTATTGGGCGCAAGCACAATCCGGGCCCCAAGGGCCAACGAATGGCCGCCCTCCGCCCCCTTCCGGCCGGACTTCCGAAGGTGCGGAATTCGGTGCGGCTCGCCCCGTTCCGGCGAGCGGGCATCGGGTTCGTGCCCTTTGAGGGGCGGCGGGTGTGGGGGACCGACTCTCCGGCGCATTGCCCCGGACTGACGGGTGGGATGCGCGTTGGGCGCGGAGATCGGGCCGGTGCAATCCTTGGGCAGCGTGGGCGCATTTCAGTTTTTTGAGCCCCGTGTTTGTTTCCAAGGAGATGCCCATTTCCCTTGACATTACAGCACCGAGGACACCTGAAACCCTGCCGAGTTTTCACGCACTGTCCAAAGCCTGAATTCCCCCATCACCCGGGGCGCCGCAGGATCCGGGTTGTTTGCACTTGCCGGGCCCGCTTAGCTTGGGTCCGTGGCACGACGAAGGCCTCAGAATTCCAAACCCCGCCCGCACGGCGTCGGCCGGACGCCTGCCGAACCAGCACCGGGACGGTCGCCGCCCGTGCGGATGCCCTTGGGCAAGAGGTGGCTCTTCCGCCTGACCGCCATGGTCGTTCTGCCCTTGGTCGTGGTGGCGGGGACTGAACTGGGACTTCGGTTGACCGGCGCCGGGTTCGATCCGCACTTCTTCCGACGGTATCAATCCGGGCCCCCGGAGACTTGGGTGGAAAACCCGGCCTTCGGGCGGAGGTACTTTCCGCGGGTGCTTGCTCGAGCTCCGCAGGCGCTACGGGTCACCCTGCCCAAGCCTGCCGGGACCATCCGCATCTTCATTCTCGGCGAATCGGCCGCCCTGGGGGACCCCCGGCCGCGGTATGGCGCCGGGCGCTATCTCGAGGTTCTTTTGCAGGAACGCTTTCCCGCCACCCGGTTCGAGGTCATCAACACGGCCATGACCGCCATCAACTCTCATGCCATCCGGGACATCGCCACGGAACTGGGCCGTTTCGAGGGGGACCTCTGGATTGTGTACATGGGCAACAACGAGATGGTCGGTCCCTTTGGCGCAGCCACGGTCTTCGGTCCCAAGGCCCCGCCTCGTTGGTTGGTGCGAATGACCCTCGGCCTGCAACGACTCCGCCTGGCGCAAGTGCTCAAGGATTGGGCCGATGCCGCCCGACAACGGCCGGGCCGGCCGCTCGTCTGGGAGGGGATGGCGATGTTCCTGGACAACGTGCTGGCTGCGGACGACCCGCGCCGGGAACGGGTGCGACGGAGTTTTGCCGCGAACCTGGAAGACATCTTGCAAGCGGCCGATCGCGCCGGTGCGCAGGTGGTGTTGAGCACCGTGGCAGTAAACCTGAAAGATTGCCCACCGTTCCATGCGAGCGCACCCGCATTCGCAGATCCGGCGCAGCAACAAAAGTTTGCCGCGCTGATGGAGCAGGGGACGGCTGCCCTCCAACACGGTCGTTGGGCGGAAGCGAACGACCGGTTTCGCGAAGCCCTGCAACTGGCTCCCCAGGCGGCCGGGGTGCACTACGGCTTGGCCCGGGCGCTGCTGGCGATGGGCCAGGTGGAGCAGGCACGGATTCATTTTCAGAAAGCCTGTGACCTGGACGGACTGCCGTTCCGGACGGATGGCCCCATGAATGCCATGATTCGCGCCGCCGCACAACGCCGGCCAAGCCATGTCGTCTTGTGCGACGCGGCCGAAGCATTGGCCCGGCTCAGCCCGGACGGTGTGCCCGGAAGGGAGTTTTTTTACGAACATGTGCACCTGAATTTTGACGGGAATTATCAGCTTGCGCGTCTGTGGGCAGAGACCCTCCTGCCCCTGCTGCCCGGGTCCGTGCGTGCCTCCGCCGCGGCCGACTGGCCCACGCAGGAACGTTGCGAACAGTTGTTGGGCCTGACGGATTGGAACCGCCGTTCCGTGGTGGCGGAAATGATCGACCGCATCCAGCGCCCGCCCTTCGACCGTCAATGGGATCAGCTCGCGCACCTGGCGGAGTTGCGGCAGGCGCTGGCAACGATCGAGGCGCGCCTGGCCACCACGCCTCCGGAACAGGCCCGCCAGGTGTACGAGGCGGCCTTGAAACGCCGGCCCGACGATCCTGCCTTGCATGAAAACTACGCCGAGTTCCTCGAGGCCATCGGGGACGGTGCCGCAGCCGTGGCGCATCGCCAGCGAGTCTGCCAGCTTCTGCCTCATCACTATTTCAGTCACTATTGCCTCGGGACCTTGCTGAAAGAGCAACGCCGCCTCCCCGAGGCACAGCGGGCCCTGGAAACCGCGGCGCAATTGCACCCCGACGTGGCCGACGTCCACGTGGAATTGGGAGCCGTGCTGGCCGCTCAAAAAGAGTGGGAGCCGGCCCGACGGGCGTTGGAACGTGCGCGTCGGCTCGACCCCACGGATGCGCGCGCGGCCCTGTTTCTGGGGGCGGTTCTGGCGCAACTGGGACGTCCTGCAGACGCCATGGCGGCCCTCCGGGAGGCGGTGCGGCTCAACCCCGATCTGGTCGATGCCCGGGAGCGGTTGGCCGAACAACTGGCTCAAACCGGCCAGTGGCGTGCGGCGGCCGAGCAGCTTCAGGAAGTCGTGCGAAGGGCCCCCGATCGTTGGCGGGCCCGCTTGAACCTGGCGATTGCCTGGAGCCAGTTGGGCAATCTCCCGGGCGCTCTGGAGCAAGTAGATACTGTGTTGGCGCAGGACCCCAAAAACGGGCTGGCGTTGGAACTGAAAGCGCGGTTGACAAACCGGAGTCCGTGACCCTCCGCAAAGGCGACACGCACAGAGCTGAACTTGCCGCCAGACGCGCACGAAGGCCCGTGCGCGCTCCAGCCACGGGAACCTGGACCGAACCAAGGCAACCCCGTCGGGGCAAAAAAACACACAGGGCGCCCGACGACAAACCCCCATCGGACGCCCTGTGGTTGGTTGAGGACCAAATCCATCCCGGGTCACGGGCTGCCTTCGGTCTGCGCCGCCCTGCGGCCCTGCGCTTCGGCGTTGCCGGCCCTCATACCTCCTGACCCCCTACGCGGGGGCAGCCGGATTGGCAACTCCTGATAAGGCCGCATCGCCAGCCCGCCTTGCTAGATAGCATCGACTCTTGGCTGCCTTGCCGATTTGGGTGGACGGAAGCGGGCCACAGGTCCGGCCGTGGGCCGGCAATTTGGAACGCCGTGTGCCGGTCGGCTGCTCGACGGGGAGCTGGACCTGCCAGTTGCCCCGCGGCCGGGTTTGGCCCGACCCCCCCGGGACCAGTCGAACTCTTCGGACCATGCCTGGCCTTGCCATTGTGCCGTTGACGGGCCCAGTTCCAACGAGACCTCAGGAATCCGGCAACACGACAAGAGCCCACGGTGGGCCGCGGAGTGTTGGTGACGGGGCCTGCCCACCCGCTTCGCCGGCCCACACGGGTCGACGGTTCCGGAGCACCGTCGCTGCGGCACCGGTCAGGCTTGCCTTTGCCCGGGCCTTCCGTCATTACGTGGGCATGAACCGCCGCCAATTCCTGAAACTCGGTGCGACCGCGCTGGCTGCGGCCACTGCGGTCCGATACGTCCCCACGACCTTCGCCGCGCAAAAGCCACGTCGGGTTGGCTTGATCGGAACCGGTTGGTACGGCAAATCGGCCCTGTTTCGGCTGCTTCAAGTGGAGCCGGTCGAAGTGGTCTCGCTGTGCGATCCCGATTCGCGCATGCTGAACGAGGCCGCCGACATGGTGGCCGAACGGCAGCCCTCCAAGAAACGGCCCCGGCTGTACAAGGACTTTCGCGAGATGTTGCGGGAACGGGACCTGGACATCGTCATGGTCTCCACCCCGGACCACTGGCATTGCCTGCCCATGATCGAAGCCTGCCGCGCCGGAGCGGACGTGTGGGTCGAAAAGCCCATCGGGGTGGATGTCGTCGAATGCCAGTCCATGGTGGCGGCGGCGCGGAAGTACAACCGGGTGGTTCAGGTCAACACCCAGCGGCGCAGCACACCGCACCTGGTGGAGGCCCGCGACCGGTTCATCCGCGAGGGCCGGCTCGGCCGGATCGGCCTGGTCGAAGTGTACTGTTACTACCACATGCGCACCCGCGAGAATCCGCCCGACCCCGCACCGCCGGAACATCTGGATTGGGAGTGGTGGACGGGGCCGGCGCCGATGCGCCCGTTCAATCGGCTGATCCATCCGCGCGGCTGGCGCAACTTCATGGAGTACGGCAACGGCATCGTGGGCGACATGTGCATTCACATGTTCGACATGGTGCGCTGGATGCTGGACCTGGGATGGCCCAAACGAATCAGTTCCAGCGGCGGAATTCTGGTGGACAAACAGAGCAAGGCCAACATCACCGACACCCAGACGGCCACGTTCGACTACGGCGATCTGGTGGTGGTCTGGACCCATCGCACCTACGGACAGGCGCCGGATCCGCAGTATCCCTGGGGCGCCACGTTCTATGGCGACCGCGGCACGCTCAAGGCTAGCATCATGAGCTACGATTTCATCCCGCAGGGCGGTGGGGAACCGGTGCACAAGGACGTCACGTACGAACTGGAGCAGTATCCGGAAGACAAGACGGAGCGGGATCTCGAACGGCACGTGGCCCCTGCGCTCCGACGACACTGGCGAAACTTTTTGGAGGCCGTGGATCAACGCAGCCGGCCCGTGGCCGACATCGAACAGGGCGCCATTTCCAGCGCCTGCTGTATCTTGGCCAATCTGTCCATGCAACTGGGCCGGTCCCTGACGTGGGACCCGCAGAACTGGCGCGTGGTGGGCGATGACGAGGCCAATCGGCTCTTGCGCCGGCCCTACCGGGCCCCCTGGAGCCATCCGGAACCGGACAAGGTTTGATTCCGGGCGGTCTCTTCGCGTGGAGCGCAGGGTGCGTGAGCTTCAAGTGAGTCGTCCCCGGCGGGATCGGAACCCGCCGGGGCCGGCGGAGCGCGCGAACGATCCCTATTTCAGATCGTTCAGGGAGGCGCCGAAGTTGATGTGGTACACCTGGCCGTTGAGCACCAGGGCGGGCACGGATTTGACGCCAATCCGCTCCGCCTCGGCCACCCGCTGCTTGTCACGACCCAGGTGGACCACCTCCAACTCGTACCGCGCCGGATCCAGCGCGCGCGCCACGTTTTCCTCGGCTGCCACACAGACCGGGCAGCCCGCATGATAGAACACGGCTTTCGTTTTCATCGCCTTTCTCCTTGCTTCCGGGTTTTCGGTTCCGAGGTCGGATCGACCTCTGCGCCTGCACCTTGGGGGTGTCTCGAGGGCGGCGCCAGAGGGCACATTTTGGTAACCGACTACCATTTGGTGACCCTTGGCCGGATCGGGCTTCGGAGTTAGAATGAACATGATGAAGCCCGGTTATCTCTCGTTGAAGGAGCGCACCGCGTACCGTCGATTGGAAGACGTCGTCGGCTGCAAGTGGTCCGCCGCCGTTCTGGCTGCCATCGCGCGCGGCGTCACCCGGCCGGGGCAACTCGAGCGGTTCATCCCCGGCATTTCCACCAAGGTTCTGAACGAGCGGTTGCGCAAGCTCCTCGACTACGGCCTGATCACACGCACAGAAAAACCGGGACGCGTGCTGGAGGTTCACTATCAGTTGACGCCGACCGGACAGAAACTCAGTGCCATCCTGGATCAGCTTCGCGAGCTGGACGAGGAGCATGCCCGACAGGTCGAGGCGGCCCGGGAAGGGGCCGCAACGGATGCGCCCACTCTCCCCGGTCCCGGAGCTTCCCCGACTCTGGCTCGCCCCCGAAAACGTCCACGATCTTGAAGTTCACCCTTGGGACGGACCGACGCATGCCGGCTGACCCGGCTTGCTCAGAGGACTCAAGCCCACGAGGATGACCCAGGGAGCGCAACTCGCAGGCTCTGCCGTGCGGGCCTCTTCGAACCGCTTCCAGCGTTCTTCATTTTCCAACCCCGGCCAATTCGGGCAGGGCAGGGGAGCTGCCCGTGAGACGGAAGGGGCGGCGGTTCTGTGGTAAAGAGGGTGGCGGCAGCGAGCGAACCGGGCCCGAGCACGGTCGACTTGCGATGCCATCCAACCCGCCATGCGCCTACGTCTGACGGCCCGGGCCCAGCCGCTGCAGCAACGCCGTGGTGGATCGTCCGGGGACAAGCGGTAGGACGACGATTTGTCCCCCGAGGGCCTCTACGATGCGGCGTTCCTCCGGGTTCAAGCTCTCCAGTGTATAATCCCCACCCTTGACGTAGATGTCGGGCTCGGCCCTCTGGAGGAACCGACAGGCATCCACTTCCTCGAAGATGCAAACCCCGGTCACGGACTCCAGGGCCGCCAGCACTGCCGCGCGATCCCCCTCCGGGTTCACCGGGCGGCCCTCTCCTTTCAAAGCCCGCACACTGGCGTCGCTGTTCAACCCCACCAACAGGGCATCGCCCAATTGCCGGGCCGCCTCCAGATAGGTCACGTGGCCCAGGTGCAGGATGTCGAAACAACCGTTGGTGACGACCAGACGACGACCCGCCCTCCGGAGGGCCTGACGCCAGGCGGGCAAGTCGTCCCATGCGATGATCTTGTCTCGGTACCCCACGGAGCAGAGGGTGACTGCAGGACCCGGCATCGGGCAACCGGATTCCATCGGTTCCATCCGCTGCGCAATGCCCTGCCTTCGGGCCCGGCGAGCCGGAGGCTTCCAAAGCAACGACACCACTTCCACCGCGGGCGGGACCCGGTCCAGAAAGCGAAGGCACCCCGCGTTCCTTTGGCCTTGCCGGGCTTCGGACCCGGACCATGGTCGGTGATGATGGCCGCCGGTTCGCGTGCGCGCTCCGGCCAGAGCGTCCGACGCATCACAATTGGATTCCCGCCCGGCCCCCGTGGTGGCAAGCGCTCTTGGGAGCCCAAAGCATCTGCGTGGTCCCATCTCCTCATCCCGGGTGACTGTCTCTGCGGCAGATGCTCCGCAAGCGGACAAGGATTGCCCGGTCAGGGGCTTGTCCCACGGAAACTCTTGCCGGTTCAACCCTCCAAGCCCGGCCGGAGACGGCCTCAGCCGGCACTTTTCCCCGGCTGGCATCCCCTTTGCTCTGCACCGGCACTCGGAATGGTGCCATGATCGACGCGCTCTTCAATTCGACCAACTACGTGGCGGCCAAGAGACTGCTGGACGCCACGGTGGTTCGTCACGAGGCCATTGCCGCCAACCTGGCCAACTTGGAAACGCCGGGTTACCAGCGCGTGGACCTGTCCCGGTCTTTTCAAGAAGAGCTGCGTCGGGCTATCGCGTCCAAAAACACGTCTCAGATCGCTGCACTGAAACCGGCGTTGGCACCGGATCCCACGGCCCTGCCCAACAGCCGGGACGGCAACACGGTCAACTTGGAGCAGGAGTTGCTGGAACTGAATCAAAACGCCTTGGTCCACGCCTTTCAGACCCAGTTGATCACCAGCCGGTTGCTCCGCCTCAAACTGGCCATCACTGGTCGCCCTGTCTGATGCCATGATCCAGATTCTCTCCGGCATTCAAAGCACGGCCTCGGCGCTCACCGCCGAGCGAACCCGCCTCGACGTCATCGCCGAGAACATCGCCAACGCCCAAACCACCCGCGGCCCGGACGGTCGGCCCTATCAGCGGCGCGTGGTCGTGTTCGAAACGGTTTTGCAGCAGGCCAGTGACCGCTTCGGTACCGCCTCTGCACCCGCGGCCGTCCGGGTGGCACGGATTCAAACCGACCCGCGGCCGCCGCTTCTGGTGTACCGACCTGGACACCCGGATGCCGACGCTCAGGGCATGGTGGCCTTGCCCAACATCAATGTTCATGAAGAGATGGCCGATCTGATTGCGGCCTCCCGCGCCTTCGAGGCCAACCTGGCGGTGGTCAAAAATGCCCGGGCCATGGCGCTGCAGACCCTGGCCATTGGCAAACGCTGAGCCCGTGCCCGGAGCCCATTGATGCACTCTCATGTCGCCGCTGTCGTCCATCCCAGGCACCCGGCCCCCCGTCGATTGGCCGACACTGCGACTGGATGCCGCCCCGGGATTGCCGCCGCTGGCCGCCCCGGAAGCCCCGGCCACCGTGCCGACGCCGGGTACCGCACCGGCCACGGGCCCGGCACCCACCAGCGACGCCTTCGGGCAGCTTCTGCAGCGGTTCGTGGCCGAGGTCAATCATCACCAGCAGGTGGCCGCCGAGACCGTCCATGCCCTGCAGCGGGGCGAACCGGTCCCGCTGCACCAGGCGGTCATCGCCATGGAAGAAGCCAGCGTCAGCTTTCAACTCATGGTCGAGGTGCGAAACAAACTGCTGGAGGCGTATCAGGAGCTGATGCGCCTGCAGATCTGAGGGAGGGCTCCAGCGCGGGTTCCCAGGGAGTCACCGGTCCATGAACGCCTCACTGACCCGACTTGCCTCGCAACTGGCAGACATTTGGAAACAGCTGGGGCCGGCCCAGCGCCTGACGCTGATGGCCGCGGGCCTGATCGTCCTGGGCGGCTTGGGGGCCGTGGCCGTCTGGTCCGCCCGCACCCCGTATGCCCTGCTGTATGGCCGCCTTTCCGAAGCCGAGGCAGCCAGGGTCATCGCCGCCCTCGACGATGCCAAGGTCCCTTACAAAATCGGTGCCGGGGGTGGCTCCATCTACGTGCCGGCCGACAAGGTGCACGTGATGCGCATGCAACTGGCCGGGCGCGGCATTCCGCGGGGAGACGGCGTGGGCTTCGAGATCTTCGACAAACCCAACTTCGGCATTTCGGATTTCGTGCAGCGCGCCAATTACCTTCGGGCCCTTCAGGGCGAACTGGCCCGCACGATCAGCCAATTGGACGAGGTCGAGTCCGCCCGGGTCATGGTGGTGCTCCCGGAAAACCGCCTGCTGCTCGACCGCGACAAGCAGCCCACTGCCTCCGTTTTCGTGCGCCTGCGCGGCAACGGGCCATTGCCGCCGCAGGCGGTCAACTCCATCCGTTTCCTCGTGGCCAACGCCGTCGAAGGGCTCAAACCCAACCGGGTCACCGTCGTGGACAACTTCGGCAACGTCCTCTCCGAAAACACCGAGGACAATTCCCTGCCCGGCCTGACAGCGGCTCAACTGGCCGCCCGCCGCGAGCTGGAGCAATACCTGGCGAAAAAGGCCCAGGACATGCTCGAAAAAATCCTCGGGCCCGGCCAGGCCATCGTCCGCGTTTCGGCCGAGATCAACTTCGACACGCTCAGCCGCACGGAGGAACGCTACGATCCGGAGACCCAGGTGATTCGCACCCAGACCAAGAACGATGAGAACACCGACACGGTCACCAGTTCTCCGGTCATGCCCGTGGGCATCACCGCCAACACCGCCACGGAAACCAACACCGCCGCCGCGGCCACCCCGGTGACCAACACTCGCAACCGCAAGACCACCTCCACGGTGGAATACGAATTCGGCAAGACCATCAGCAGCCTGACGCAGGTGGCGGGCGGCATCAAACGACTCTCCGCCGCGGTGACCCTGGCCGCACGGGTCGAGGGCACCGGCACCGAACGCAAGGTCGTCCCACGCAGCCCGGAGGAACTCGAAAAGATCCGGCGCATGGTGGCGGATGCACTCGGCATCATCACGTCACCCGACAATCCGCGCGGCGACAGCCTCACCGTGGAGGAGCTTCCGTTCGAGGACCAGTTTTCCCGCGAGCTGGTCCGCGAATTCGAACGCCAGCAGCGCTGGGAGTTTTGGACTTCGCTGGCGCGGCAACTGGGCTATCCATTGCTGGCCGTGGCTGCCGTGGTCGTCCTTTGGCGGCTCCTGCACCGCACCAGTGCGCCGGACATTCCCCTCGGCGTCCCCGTGGGCGAACTGCTGGCCCACGGCAACGGCAACGGTCACGGCCGATCCCGGCGCAGCCACGGTCTCCCCGGCCCGGGTGCGGCCGAGGAGGAGGAGCCGGAGCAGGTCGCCCTCGAGGCGCTCCACCGGCTGGTCAAAGAAAACCCGGTCAATCTCAGCCAGGCCCTGCGCGAATGGATGCACAAGGGCCGGGCTCCCGAGTGATCCCCCATGCCCGCCCCTGCAGCCACAACTCCTGCAGCTCCCGCCGAAGCCGCGGCCGAGAACGGCAGCATGACCCGGCTGCAGAAACTGGCTGCCTTCCTGGTCATGCTCGGCCCGGACAACGCCGCCGCGATCCTGCGGCAGTTCCCGCCCCGCGAGGTCGAGGCCATTTCGCGCGAGATGGCCCGTTTCACGCTCATCACCCGCGAGCAACAGCAGGCCCTCCTGCGCGAATTGGCGCCCGTGATCCTGTCCGCTGCCACGGCCATGCCGGCCGGCCTCGAACTGACCCGCGCCACGCTGGAAAAGGCGCTGGGCAGTTTCAAGGCCAGCGACATCCTCGGCCGCATCGCTCCCAGCCGGCCCATCCCCGCGGCGATGCAGGACATCACCGACATGGATCCGCGCAACATTGCCAACCTCATCCGGGACGAGCACACGCAGACCATCGCGTTCGTGATCAGCCATTTGCCCCCGGAAAAGGCCGCCCAGGTGTTGAACCTCCTGCGGCCCGAGCAACGGGACCAGGTCATCGAACGCCTGGCCACCCTGGCCCCCACGCCGGTCGAGGTCACCGAAAAGGTCGCCGAGGTCATCAACGCCAAACTCGGCGTCAAACAGACCCGCGCCCTGACCCAGACCGGCGGCATCACCACCGCGGCGGACATTCTGAACGCGATGGACAAAAACGTGAGCCGCAGCCTGCTCACCAGCCTGGAGGAACGAAATCCCGACCTCTGCCAGGCCATCCGCAAAAAGATGTTCACGTTCGAAGACCTGCGCCGGCTCGACAACCAGGCCATCCAGCGCATCCTGCGCGAAATCGAGATGCGCGATCTGGTGCTGGCCCTCAAGAAGGCCAGCGAACCGCTCACGCAACTGCTGCTGTCCAACATTTCCCGCCGTGCGGCCGAGACCGTGCGCGAGGAAATGGCCTTCCTCGGCCACGTCAAACTGCGCGACATCGAGGCCGCCCAGTTCCGGATCATCGACGTGGTCCGCAAACTCGAGGCCGAGGGAGAGATCGACCTCGACGCCGCCCTTGCCCCGGAAGATGCCGTGGTCTGAAACCATCCGATTCGACCGACCCTTGCGCGACGTGCAATGTCTGGCGGGCACGCCGCCACCGGACTGGCCGGCGTTGCTCGAGCAGCAGCTTCGTCAGGCCCACGAGCGCGGTCGGCTGGAGGGAGAACGCGCGCTGAGCGAACAACTCATTCACCAGCGGAACGAACTGGCCGAGCTCCAGCGCGGTGTGCTCGATGCCCTGCGTCGTGCCGTGCCCCAGGTGCTGCAGCAGGCCGAATCGCTCCTGATTCCGCTGGCCCTGGAAGCCGCCCGCCGCGTGGTGGCCGAACTGCCCATCACCCCCGAACTGGTCGAACGCGTCGTGCGCGAAACACTCCAACAGGCCGAAGACACCGCCGAAATCACGGTCCGGCTGCATCCGGACGACCTGGCCC
>JAOADM010000055.1 GCA_026417315.1 Limisphaera sp. | reverse complement strand
ACCAGGCTCGCAGGGCTTCCGGAGCCCGCGTTTCCCCCTCCTGCAGGGCCGGGCCTTCTGGAGCAATCGTGAGCACGCCCATCGCTAGGCCCTGGCGCGCGAAGGCCGATGGTAATAGTCCTTGTAGCGCGAGTAGTAATAGTACTCGCCCGTGCGCGGATTCACCGCGTTGAAGACCAGACCCAGCACGTGCACGTTCCGCTGGTAGAGCAGGTCCAGCGCGGCTCGTGCAACCCGTGCGGAGGTGTGCTGCGCCCGAATGACGAAGATCACTCCGTGGGTCAGGGGCGCCAGCGTGGTTACATCGTCCGCGGCCATCACCGGTGGGGTGTCCAACACCACGTAATCGTACTGGGCGGCCATTTCCTGCAGGACCGTTCTCGTCAACGGCTGCAGGAACAACTCGCTAGATTTCTGCGTGGGCGAGCCGCTGGTGATCACCCACAAATTCGGAATGGACGTTGGCTGAACCACATCGTTCCACTTCGCTTTTTGCTGTAGAACCTCCGAAAAACCGGCGGTGTTTTCGAGCTTGAACCGGCGATGAACGACCCCCTTGCGCAAATCGGCGTCCACCAGCAAAACGCGGGATCCGCCCAGGGCCAGCGTGATTGCCAGATTGGCCGTGGTCAGCGATTTGCCGTCATTCGGGATCGAACTCGTCACCAGCAACAGGGACGGGCGGGCGTCGCCGTTGGTGGGTTGCATGAACAGCAGGGAGGATCGCACGTTCCGATAGGCTTCGGCAAACGCGTGTCGGTCATCGTCCGGCCGCAACAGGGGCAGGTCGTGATTGCGGGAGGATCGTTCCCGCGGAATCTGGCCCAGGACCGGTTCCTCGAAATGATCCTGAAGCTCCACAAAGGTGTTCATGCGGTCGTCGAATCGGTCCACGAGCAGCAGCAGCCCCACGCCCAGCATGAGTCCCACCATGCCCGCCAAGGTCAGGCTGATGGACAGACTCAGTCGGTCCGGCTCCGCCTCCGAGGCCCGCTCCAGAATCGCGACCGATTCGGGCGTGATGTCCTTGTCCACCCCCACCGCCTGCATGGTCTGGAGCAGCCGATCATAAAGGTTTTGCACGCGGGTGATGTTGGCGCGGATTTTTTGGTACTGCGCCATTTTGCTGCTGGCCTCCAGGGCGCGCGCCTCCCACTGTTTGATCTCCTTCTGGAGGTTCTCGATTTGGAGGGCCAGGGATTTCTTGCGGTTCTCGATCTGCTCCACGCTCTGCTCGCGGACGATGTCCAACAGTTTTTCCTTGCGCTGGATCTCCTCGCGCAGGGCGATCATTTTGGGATGCTTGGGCCGGAGGAACTCGGACAACTGCTGCTCCTCGGCTTTCAGCATCTGGATTTCCTGTTTGACCTTCAAATAGTCCGAATCGGCCCGCAACACGTCCACCGGGCTGCGTTGCTGGCCCGGGGGAACCGGCCGGACCCCGGTAATGACGCCGGAGGCCTGCTGTCGCTCCAGATTCTGCTCGAGGTTGAGCATTTCCAGCAGATTCAGCTCGCTCTGGAGCATGGCCAGTTGCTGGTTCAGTTGCGCCAGGTAATTGCCCGCCACGTTGCCCTGCTCCTGCAAAAAGACGATACTGTTGGTGGCCTGGAACTGAAGCAGTTCCTCCTCGTACCCCTTCAGTTCCTTCTCGAGCCGCGCGACTTCCTCCGTAATCCCGGCCAGGGTGACATCCGAGCTGCGGGTGCGCATCTCTTTCTTGAGGTTGATGAATTCCTCCATCACCGCGTCCAGATAGGCCTGGACATACGCGGGATCGGAGCCCACCGCCCGGAGATTGAAGATGGTCGTCTTGGGCGTCACGCCCACGCTGACCTTGACGGGCACCGGCATCAGGTCGGGCCGCGTGGCGTGCACCCGATCGGCCGCCCGGTTGAGCACCGTGGCGCTCTGCATGAGGGCGACCTGCGTGCCCAGGAAGTTGCTGAATTCCTCGATGTAATTGGCCCCGGTCTGCACCTGGATCTTGACATTGACGATCATCCGGCCCTGGCTGGCATACGCCGGGGGCGAGTTCCACAGAATCAACAGGTGCACCGCCATGGCCAGCAGCGCGCAACCGGGCAGGATCCACCAGTAGCGCCGCAGCAGCGACCGCCAGCGCTGCAGGACGGTGAAGAAACGCGCGCTGCGAACCGAACGGTTTTCGGGAACAGGCTGGGGATACTCGTTCATGACAGCGTTCACCAGTTGATCAGCCGCGCCGGCACGATCAGAAAATCATCCGGCCGCAACGACACGTCCTGCTCGATCTTCCCTCGCTCCAGGATGTCTTCCATGTTCAGCTCGATCGTCTCGCGCGAACCGTCCGGGTTGGTCCGCACCAGCCGGACCTTCTTTTTGTTGGCGAAGTCCGTGAAGCCGCCGGCCCGCAGGATGGCCTTGCCGGCGGTGAAGTTCTCCCCGACGGGAATCTCAATGGCCCCCTGGTTGCGGACCTGGCCCCAGATGTAAACCCGGCCCGCCATGCGGCTGACTTCGTTCAAGCCGAGCACCACGGTGGCCCGGTAATAGTAGTCCTTCTCCAGCAACTGCTTGAGCTCCTCGGCCAGCTCCTTGCAGGTCTTGCCCGCGGCCATGACCCGGCCCACATAGGGCACGTCCAGTTCGCCCGAGTCCGTCACCACCAGGGGCTTCGGGGGATCGCGATCCTCCAGGATCTGGAAGCTGAGCTTGTCGCCCGGGCCCAACCGGTGCCGATCGTCGCTCACGATCGGCACGCCGCGTCCGGCGGTGCCGTTGGTCGGCGAAGCGGCGGTCGCCGTCGCGGCCGCTTCCGCTGCCACCGCGGGAGGGGTCGAACCGGTCTCGGCAGCCCGCACCAGACCGCCGACCAGCAGCCAAACGAGGAAACTCCAACCCACCTTTTTCATCTGGCATCTCATTAAAACGTGTACATCGCCGTCAGGACAAGGCGATTCTGCGTGTAACTGCGGCCGAACACATTGGAATCCCGCGCCAGGTAACTGTAGCCCAGCGTGGCCCCGAGCTTCTGCCCGAGCCGCTTGCCCACGGCCACCCCGAGGGTGTACCGATCGAATTCCTCCGGCACACCAAACCAGGAACCGCCCTCCTCCTGCGCGGTCTCGTAACTGGCACTGGTGGCCAGCGAATAGCCTCGAATCACATTCCAGTTGACCGTCAGCTGTCCGTAGAGGGAACGGATCGTTTCGGCGTACCACCCCGACCGCACCTGATGCCCGCCGGACAGCACGTATTGAATGCGGCGGGTGATCTGGTGCCGGAGCGAAAGATCCGCATACCACCCGTCCATGCGGTCCCCGCCGATGCCGAACGGCATGACATCCGTCGTGGGATCATAGGCCACGTATCCCGCACCGGTGCGCAATTGCATGAACCGACCGGCCGGCATTTCGTAGAAGAGGCCCACACTGTAGTGAAAGAGGTCGTTCAGCCGAATCGGCCGGGAAGGGTCCTCATTGTTGTAGTCGATCAGGCCGAGCCCCGTCTCCAGACCCAGCGACGTCAGCGGGCGCACCAGCCAGGCCACGCGGGCACCAAACAGCTCGGCCGTCCGGTCGGTGAAATCGTAACGTTCCTCGGTCACCTGGTAGATCTGGTGGTCGTAGTTGAACGAAACCACCAGCTTGTTCAAATCCCAAAGCCCGAGCACGCCCACCTGGTTGTCCAATCGCCCGTAGTTGAAGCGGCCGCGCACGTCGGGCTGATCCGCCAGCTCCTGCGTGTAATGAAACCGATTGTGAAAATTCAGCAGCAAGTTGCCCACGAACACGTCGAAGGACAGGTTCGAGTCCGGCAACACATGCAGGTAGTTCAAATCCGAGTGGGTCAGGTAGGCGTTGTAGCTGGCCCCCGTGCTGAAGGTGAAGACGTTCTTGTCCGTCACCGGATAAAGCGCCCGCACCGAGAAACCGGGGCGAACGATGAGGTCGGACCGGGGGTTCACCTCTTCGTAGCGAACGTTGTCGTTGGCCTCGAGGGCCAGAGAAGCATTCAAATCGAACCGCCAGGCGCCCAACCGCAGGTCCCCCCACCCGGCCGCAATTTGACGCCTTTTCTGCTCCAGAATCTGTTGGCCGGTCAATGAAGCCCGCAAAGCCTCCTGCGCCGAAGTGGCCGTGACACCCGCCAGCAACCATGCGGCCGGTGCCCAGCGACCTCGTTTGCCCCTGTCCCACCGATCCCGGCCGCTTCCGCCTCTCGCACTCATGTGGCAACTCACCCTGGCAACCGCAGGAGATTCACGTTATCGCCCGGCCGTGCCGGGTCAAGCAATCTACCGCGTGCCCTTCGCTTCCCGGAGTTTGACCGCGCCTCGAGACGCCAGCACACCCTAACCCACGCAAATCCGAGCCCCAGCCACGGCTTGACCCGGGCGTCTTCGCCATCGCTCCGCGCGAGCAGCCGGGGAAGCGAAACTGCGAGCATGACGTCTGCCACCGGTCCCGGACCCTCGGGAACCCGATGGTGGGCAGCCCACCCGACCTCCACAGGAGGAGCGTCTGCAGCGGCCCTCCGGGTGACGCACGCAACGTTGGAACGAAAGCCAAAATCCGGTCGCATACAAGCCCGTCCCCCTGAGAATGAAAACCGCCGGCGGAAGAGGCTCCGGCCGACGTTCCCACGGTCCCAAGGGCCAGGTTCGAAGCCCCGAGAACTCGCAGGGCAGCATTTCGTTTTTAAGCCCCGGATTCAAGAAGGCCCAGAAAACGCCCTTTCCCGTGGCGTCCGCGTGCCGTCGACGCCCGAAATTGCGCCCGGCTCTCGGGGCGTCCAAAACCAGAAATGCAGCGGACAGCGGCTCGGCGGTGGTGAAGCCCTCCGTGTCCCGATGCGGAAAGCGACAATCCTCCCAAGCAGCCCCTGTAACTTTCTTCACCTAAAACCCATCAAGGAAAGGTCCCGTCCCTTCGGCGCGCCGTGAGTTCGCCCCAAACGGGACCAGCTCCCAAAGGTGCCGCCGCCAAGCAGACCGCCTCGGGGCCGGGTGAATGGCTGTGCCCCCGGCGCCCTGCATGAGGGCCCCAAGGTGGCGATGATTCAACAGCCGTGGCAGTGGGCCGGGTGCCTTGGTTCGTGCGATTCAGACGCCCTGAAGGGACGGCCTTCGGTGTGGCGCGTCCGGCCCTGGCGATGCGGGATCATCGAGTTGCGCCCGTTCAGGGCGCTGCGGGTCCAGGGGTCGAGTTCCCGCGGCGTTACCCCGGGTTGGTGAGGTGCATGCGCCTTCAGCCCGTGCAGAGGCGCGTGCGATCCGTCGACCGCGGAGGATGCATTTCAGGTTCTGCGCCCCGGATTCAAGGATCCCGAGGGAATGTTCTTTCCCCTCGGCTTTCTCGTCGTCAGGCCGCCCGAAATTCCGTCGGGCGTTCGGGCGGGTCCGACAACCTGAATGCGGCCGGAAGTCCCCAAAACCGGGCCAACGCGTTTGACTTGGGGGGATGGGCTCCCTAGACTTTGGTGCAGATGCTGGCTACGGGCACCAAAGCAACCACCGCCCCCACCGCTGATTCCCAGGACGCCGAGGCCGGTCTGCTCTGGAAACAGATCGTTGGGCCCTTGGAACCCTTTCTGGAGGCCGTATCCAATCGGCTGGGCGAACAGGTCCGGGCCTTCGATCCGGAGTTGTCCGGTTTGGCCGAATACACCCTGCAGGGCCCTGGTAAGCAGCTGCGGCCGACGCTGGTGGGATTGGTGGGGCAAGCGCTGGGCCGTCCGGGCCCGGATCATATTACCGTGGCGGTGATCATCGAGATGATCCACCTGGCCACGCTGGTGCATGACGATGTCATGGACGAGGCGGCGTTGCGGCGGGGGCGGTTGACCGTGGCCGCCCGCTGGGGCAACGAAACGGCCGTTCTGTTTGGCGATTGCCTCTTTGCCCAGGCCCTGGTGCTGGCGGCGGGTTTCCCAACCCCGGAGATTTGCCGCGCCGTGGCGCGCGCCACCGAGACCGTGTGCACCGGAGAAATCCTGCAAACAAGGCATCGACGCAACTTCCCCCTTTCGCAGGAGTACTATTTCCGGGTGTTGGAAATGAAGACGGGCGAGCTGTTCGGCCTGGCCTGCGACCTGGGGGCCTGGTGCAGCGGCGCCGCACCGGAGGTGCGAGGGACCCTCCGTCAGTTTGGTCTGGCCTTCGGCACCGCCTATCAACTCTACGATGACTGCTTGGACTTGATGGGGCAGGAAAGCGCCGTGGGCAAGTCGCTGGGTACCGACCTGGCCAAGGGCAAGTTGACCCTGCCCGTGCTGCTGGCCTGGGAGCGATCCGACCCCCGCGAACGGTCCCGACTGGAGCGGTGGATCCAGCACTGGGAACCCGGCCACCTCCCCCAGCTCCGGCAAATGTTGGAGCGTCACGGAGCCCTGGTCGAAGCCCTGCGCACGATCCATGTGCATCTGGAACGAGCCCGACAGCATCTGCAGGGGCTGCCGGCCCCGGCCCGGCCGGGTCCTCTTCACGCCGCCGCAGATTACCTGGCCCGTCAAGCCGATCGGTTAAATGGCGCGCACTGAACCACGGACGAAGTCCATGGCGCAGGAATCCTCTGCTGCCCGCCCGGTTCCCCCTCAACCGGCGGAGACCTCGGCACAGTCCGACTCCGCGAAAGAGGCCGAACTGGTGGCCCGGGCCCAGGCCGGTGACCTGGACGCCTACGGCGAATTGATGCGCCGCCACCAGGAGCGCGTTTACCAGGTCATCTACCACATGACCTCCCACCACGAAGACGCCCGCGATCTGACGCAGGAAACCTTTATCGCTGCCTACCAGGCGCTCGGCCGATTCCGCGGTCAGGCCGCCTTCAGCACCTGGATTTACCGAATCGCAGTCAACAAAACCCTGAACTTTCTGGAAAAGAAACGTCCTGAAAACAGCGGGCTCAGCCTCAACGAACTGGATTGGAACGCCGAGCACGATCCCGATCTGGTCGCGCTGATCTCGGAAAAAACTCCCCGCCGGGAGGTCTCGCTGGCGGAATTGCGGCAGAAATTGAACGAGGCCATGCAGAAGCTGTCAGAAAAACATAGACTGGTCGTGGTGTTGCACGATGTGCAGGGGATGCCCCACGAGGAAATTGCCAGGATCATGGATTGCAGCGTGGGAACGGTTCGGTCGCGCCTGTTTTACGCGCGACAACAATTGCAGGCGTACTTGTCGGATTACCTTTGAGGCATCGGCTGCCTATGCACTCCAAACCCGAGGAATTTGAGAGGTTGCGGCGACTGCTGGCACTGAAACGCTACGAGCGCCCCCCGGCCGGGTGCCTGGAGGCCATGCGCCAGGCCACGCTGCTGGAGCTGCGACGCCTCCACCATGCCGGCTTGAACACTCAGTCCGCCGCCGAGGGGCCGACCTGGTGGCGATTCCTCTGGGAAGCCCTAGCCCCGCGCCCGCTGCTCGCCGGAGCGCTGGGGGTCGTCGTTTGCGCTTTGGTTGTAGGCGCCGTGCTCCAGGCCCAACGGTTGGAGCTGCCCACCGGGATGGAAAGCACTCGGGCCCCTTGGAACCAGGTCTCGGTCAGCCCGGGCATGTTGGGTTTGCCAAATGCGCCGGGCGTGCCCTCGTTCCCTGAGGTTCATCCGCTTCTGGCCACGACCAATCCACCCGGTCAATCGGGGCTGCTTGACGGCGTGCAGGGCCCGCCTTTGCTCTTCCAGCCGCCTCCCCTCGACGTTCAACGAGCCAGCGGCGTTCCCTCGGCCCACAGTAACCTCATGGTCCCGTGAGCTCGACAGCCACGGACCCGAGGGTTCGACGGTGAACCCTCTCCAGGCACGGTACGCGGCTCTCCCCCGGCACCGTTCGACACGCAATCACCCGCAGCCCTTCTCAGACTCCGTGCGACCAGCATCCCAACCACTTGGGTAACCAGGCCGCCGGGTACGGTTGGACATGTCCCCGGCCGCTTCCGTGAGAACTGCTGGCATTCGGATTTCACGCGCCGCCGCGTCGGTACCGACTCCGCGCGCCTGCACGCCCCGGAACCGATCGCCCGTCCTTGGGGCAAAGCCGCACTCGCCTTTCAGCCAGATGCCGCAACTGCGCTTTTGATGCCCCTGACCGTTGCGTTGCCTGAGGAGGACATTCCCGGACCAGGGACAAACGCAACGCACGGTTTTCCCCAAACGGACGGCCCAAAGCCGGACCGGGTTTCGCCTTTCGAGGGCCGGGCACCGTGTATTCAGCGGCATGCCGGGGACAGCTCCTAGCTGTTTCTCCCGGGTGCCCGGCCGGAGGCGAGCCCGAGGGTTGCGACGGTTGTGCTGCGGAGAGGCCCCACCGGGGAGCTTACGGTCCACGGTGCGCCGTTGGGATGCAGGTAACTCCCCGAGACTCGCTCGGATCCCGCGAATGCCTCCGCTCGGGGACTGCATCGTTGACAGGATGCGGACAAGCCTCCTAGGTTGCCTCGGTCCCGCTGCGGTCGGCGGCCTCCCGTGGCTCTGAATCGGTTCAGCATTTGGGGAGGTCGTGGGTCGGGGCGGCTGAAACCATATGGCCAACACGATTCTGGTGGGCGCCCAGTGGGGCGACGAAGGCAAGGGCAAAATCATCGATGTGCTGACGGAAGAAGCCGACGTGGTCATCCGCTACGCCGGAGGAAACAACGCAGGGCACACCGTACTGGTCGGACAGGAGCGGTACATTCTGCACCTGGTGCCGTCGGGCATTCTTCGGCCGGACAAGCTCTGCGTGATTGCCAACGGGGTGGTGATCGATCCGGTGAGCCTGATGGAGGAAATTCAAGGATTGCGGCGCTTGGGCGTTAAGGTGGACCGCAACCTGGTCATCAGTGAGACAGCCCATGTGGTCCTGCCGTACCATCGGGAGCTGGACGTGGCCCGCGAAAACCGGCAGGGCCGCCATAAACTGGGCACCACCAAACGGGGCATCGGTCCGGCGTATGCCGACAAGGCCGCCCGGGTGGGGTTGCGCATGTTGGACCTCGTACGGCCCGAGGTTTTCGCGGAAAAGCTGCGCCAGCGCATCCGGGAAAACAACGAGGTGCTGCGTGCCTGGGGGGCCAGGCCCTTGAGCTACCGGAAGGTGTTGCAGGAATATCAGGCAGCAGGAAGCTTTTTGCAGCCCTTCGTGGCCAACACGGTCGCCCTGCTCCACCAGGCCATCGCCGAGGGCAAAAGCCTCCTGTTCGAAGGGGCGCAGGGGACGTTTCTCGACATCGACCATGGCACGTATCCGTTTGTCACGTCGTCCAATACCACGGCCGGGGGAGCCTGTACGGGCACGGGCGTGCCACCGAATCGCATTGACCGCGTGGTGGGCGTCATGAAGGCTTACACGACACGCGTGGGAGAAGGTCCGTTACCCACGGAAGATGCCGCGCTCGGAGACCTTCTGCACAGCATGGGCCGTGAATTTGGAGCCACCACCGGCCGACCACGCCGTTGCGGCTGGTTCGACGCCGTGGCCGTCCGACACGCCGTTCGCATCAACGGCGTGGACGAACTGGCCGTGACCAACCTGGACGGGCTGGACACGCTTTCCACCATCAAGGTTTGCCTGGGCTATCGCGTGGGCCGCCGCCAGTATGACATCCCGCCTGCCGATGTGCAGGAACTCTCCGCCTGTGAACCCGTGTACGCCGAGTTCGAAGGCTGGTGCACGTCCACCCAGGGGGCCCGCAGTTGGAAGCAGCTGCCCACCAAGGCGCGGGCCTACCTCAAAGCCCTGGAGGATCTGGTCGGCGCCCCCATTCGCATTGTTTCGGTGGGTCCGGCCCGGGAACAAACCATCGAACGCTGATCCGTTCCATGAAGAACGGTGGATTGGAAACCCTGGCATCCACGGACACGCCGCCGACGCGGCCGGATTCCATGAACACGGCCCATGTCCAGCTCAGCCCCGAAGCGCGCGCCTCGCTGCCCCGCCATGTCGCCATCATCATGGACGGCAACGGTCGCTGGGCCCGACAACGCGGCCTGCCGAGAATCGAAGGCCATCGACACGGGGCCGAATCGGCCCGGGTCGTCGTCCGTGCCGCCGGCGAGCTCGGCATCCAATACCTGACCCTCTACGCCTTCTCCGTGGAGAACTGGAACCGACCCAAGGAAGAGGTCGATGCCCTGATGAAGTACCTCCTCCAGTACCTCAAAACGGAAACGGCAGAGCTCCAACGCCACAACGTCCGTCTCCACGTCATCGGCCAGATCTACCGACTGCCCGAAGCCGTCCAGACCCAGCTCCAAAAGACCGTCCGCCTTTTGTCCAAGAACAACGGGCTCACCCTCATCATGGCCCTCAGCTACGGCGGCCGCACCGAAATCGTCGAAGCCGCGCGGAGCCTGGCCCGCAAGGTCAAGGCCGGGGAACTGGACCCGGACGACATCGACGAGCATCTCTTCGCCCAGCACCTGTGGACGCGCAACATTCCCGACCCCGATCTGCTCATCCGCACCAGCGGGGAGATGCGCGTCAGCAACTTCCTGCTCTGGCAGATCTCCTACGCCGAGCTGGTGGTGACTCCGGTGCTCTGGCCCGACTTCCGCAAGGCCCACTTCTACGCGGCCCTGGAAGAGTACGCCCGCCGGCACCGTCGGTTCGGCACCGTGTAAGCCGGATCCCACCCGGGCTTCGCCGCACCGGCTCTCCCGGCATCCCGACTTGTGCGGCTTTCCACGGGCCGACAGGCTCCGGGTTTCTCCCGCCACTTCCCCCACCCAAAACCCCAAACAGGCGGCTGTTGCGGAGGGCACAGGGCTTGCGGGCCGGCCGGGGAGTACGGAGACGCTCGGCCGCACGGAGGCCCGCCGCCCATGCACACGCATGCACCTCCGCTCTCGAGGCCGCTCGGGACCCGGGGGCCCTGCCCTTTGCTCTGACCCGGGAGCGGGCTGCGGCCAGAGATCCGGCTTGCTCTGCAGCCGGGCTCCCCGCACCGGGCCCCGGACACACAAGGAAACCCAACGGCTTGGGGCCCGGCCCGGTTCACCCCGCAACGGCTCGAACGCGCCGGGTGAGTCGCTGCAGTTCCGCCACTGCAATCAGCCCCTGCTGCACCTTCAGCCATCCGTTCTCACGCAACGACCGCCACCCGTGCCGCCGTGCCGCCTCTCGCAGGCGCCCGGCCTTCACGCCCGGTTCGATCAGGTCGGCCAGCTCCTCGTTGAGCACAAAGAACTCGAACAACGCGACGCGGCCGCGATACCCGCGCTGATGGCACTCCACGCAACCGCGTCCCCGCCAGGCCTGGAGTTCGCTCTCCGGCCGTCCCACCGCCTGGGCCATCTCGGCCCGAAGATCCGCGGGCAGCTCCGCATCCCGCTCCATGCAGTGGCGACAAATCCGCTGCGCCAGGCGCTGGGCAATGCTGGCCACCAGGGACGAGCCCAGCACACTCGGTTCGATGCCCATCTCCAACAGCCTCGTGACCGTGGTCACACTGTCATTGGTGTGAAGAGTGGAAAAGACCAGGTGCCCCGTCTGCGCCGCGCGCACGGCTATCTCCGCCGTTTCCGGATCTCGAATCTCGCCAATGAGGATGACGTCCGGATCGTGTCGCAACACGGCACGCAGGCCGCTCGCAAAGGTCAGACCGATCTCCTCCCGGGTCTGAATCTGGGCCACACCCTCCAGTTGATATTCCACGGGGTTTTCGATGGTGATGATTTTGCGGCCTTCATCGTTGGCCTGTGCGAGCGCCGCGTACAGCGTCGTGGTTTTGCCGCTGCCGGTCGGCCCCGTCAGCAACACCATGCCCTGCGGCAATTCGACCAACTGCCGCATCAAGGCCTCCTGCTCCGGCTCCATCCCCAGTTGGCCGAGATCGAGAAACAGACTCTGCCGACCCAGCACGCGCAGGCAGAGCGCCTCGCCATGGCAGGTGGGCAGCACGGAAACCCGCAGGTCGTATGCCTCGTTGCCGGTCTTCATCGCGATGCGCCCGTCCTGGGGCAGGCGTTTCTCGGCAATGTTCAACCTCGCCATGATTTTGAGGCGCGACACCAATGGGGCGTGCAATTTGCGAAGGCCCGCCGGCACGGGCACGGTTCGCAACACGCCGTCAATGCGGTACCGGAGACGAATCGCATCCGGATACGGCTCGATGTGGATGTCGGTGGCGTCCAGACGCAGTGCCTCCATCAGGATCTGGTCCACCAACCGCGCGATCGAGGCCTGCACCGCCGGATCGTCCTCGGCGGGGTTCACATCGAACACCGTCTCCACGGTGGTGTCCTCCGTCCCTCGTTCGTCACGCAGTTGCTGAATGGTTTCTGCCCCGAGGCCGAAGTGCCGCCGCAAGGTCGCCTGAATGGCACTGGGCGTGCTCAGAACGAACTCCAGCGGCCGGTGCAGCATCAGCCGCAGGTTGCCCTGCTCCATGGGCATGGGCGGCTCCGACACGGCCACCGTCAACACGTCCCCCTCGCGCCGCAAGGGCAGGAGCCGATAATGGAACACCAGCTTCAGGGGAACTTCCTTGAGGATTTCCGGATCCAGCTCGAGGGCACTGACGTCCACAAACGGCATTTGGTGAAGTTCCGCCAGCGCGCGATACGTGTCCTCCTCGGAGGCGTAGTTCAACTCCACGATCACCCGGTGTTGCGGCAGTCCGGAGCGGGCCTGGCGACGCCGCACCTGTTCGAGCTGCTTTTCCGTCAGAATCCCGCGCTGCCGCAGCAGCTCGCCCACCTCGACGGGACCCGATGTCGCGGAAGGATTCATTCGACCGGCACCTCCACCTCGCGCGTCCCCCGAAACGGTACACTGAGAGCCTGCGTCCCCGCCTGCAACAAGTCCAGACGCAGTCGGTGAATGTTCGTAATCACCACGTCTCCCACCACTCTGGCCCCCGGCGGCAACACAGCCAGACGATCGTTGACCAGGACATAGGCCCGCTGAGTCCCCTCGGCCGTCTCGAAATAACCCTGATAGGTGAGTTGGAACTTTTGCGTTTTCCGCACGGGCGGCGGCGGGGGCGGAGGCGGTCGAAAGAAGGTCGTAACGAACGCCGACATCTCGTTGGTGCCCCGCACGGCTTCCCGCCACCTGACAGGCCCGAAGCGGTCCGGAAAGTCCGGCTCCGCGGGCAGGATCACCGGCAGATTGGTGAGCGAGGTGTCCGCTCGCGGCAGTGCGGGTGGGCCGTCGTCCATGTCTCGCAAGACCAACCAGCCCACCGCCACGGCCGCCGCAAAGACCACGGCCACCAACAGCAGGCTCCTTTGCACAAGACGGTTCATCGCTCCGAGCCGGACCCGGGCTGCGCACAGAAGGCACTGACCACCACGTCCAACCCGGTCAGGTCCGGATTGGCCGACACGTTCTTGAGCAGCACACGGTCCACAAAAAACGCCTGCGTCTTGGAGGAGATGGCGGGCAGGCCGGCACCCTCCCAATCCCCGGGCCGCAACGGCAGACTCCGCAGGAAACGTTCCAGGGCCGGCGCCGTGCCGATCATCTCCAGCCGGAGTCGGAACTGATGGTACACCGGTTCCCCGGACTCGCCGGCCCCGTAGCTGAGGGTGGGCAGTACAGTGAGATTGCTCAGGGCACGAACCTCGCACGCCAGCGCGGTGTCCAGCACCTGCTGCACCGTGGCCAGCAGGGCCCAGTGCAGCGCGGGCGGCTGTAACTGCGGATCGTAATCCGGATACCCCTGCCATACCGCCTCGGCCACGATCACTTTGGCCGCCGCAGCACGGCTCCGGAGCTCGGCCATGGTAAGAAATCGCTGGCGGTCAAACTCGAGCAGTTGGAATTCCTGCCGCAGGCGCTGCTCGGTGCCTTCGTCCCAGGCGACCCGTGCAGACGCCGCTTTACCAGCCTCCTCCAACCAGCGGGCCGCCTGTTGCATCCGACGCACGGCATCCTCCAACAGCGCCGCCTGCACACTGCGGGCATGGACATTGGTTTGCACCGCTGCCACCAGCTGCTTCCACGCCTCGGCCACGGGCCGATCCAACTCCCGGGCGCGCACGCTCGCCGGCCGGTATCCCACCCAGTAAAGCAACACCAGGCCGGCTGCCAGAGCGACGGTCACCCACTGCACGCGCCGAATCTTGCGTTCAGAAATCATTCCCCACCACGACCTGGGATCGGGCCGGCCGAGCCCGGGCCGGCCGGCGCCGTGCGGCCGCGCGGCACGGTCCAGAGCGCCGGCCGACGCACCACGTTGGTGCCCCAACGAACCTCCGGTAGTCGCACGGATTGAAACAACCCGCGCCACCCTCCGTCCACCATGTCCACGCCCAACACGAAATGACGGTCCGGAATGATCACCTTCGGATCGACCCATGTCCGCCGCTGCGCCGCCGGCAGCGAATCCACTCTTGCCAGCCGGTTGTCTTTGCGCAAATCGGCGACCAGTTCGGACAGAACCTTCAGCGTCGCGTCCCCCGCCGCCGGAATGCACAACTCAACCACAAAGCTCGGGTTGGCCGGGGGATCCTGCAACCAAGCCTGTACCTGGGCGGCCGGGCTGTTGGTGTCGGGTAGCGGGAGCGTACTGCCGCGGGCGTAACTCTCGGCATCCGCCAGCAGGACCGTCCAAAAGTCATGGCGGGTGCGCAACTGCTCCAGCGCCGGTAACGTTTCTAAAAGAGCCCAGGGGCGCTCTTGCTGGTCAAGAAGCGGCCAGTACCGGATGAAGGCGCTGTCCCGCAGCCGCGCGGCCCGTTCCAGTTCCTGCAAACGGGCCAGCGCCGTCTCCGCCTGCTCCAGAAGTTGTTCCTTCTCCGCCACGCGCTGCGTCTTGCGCCACAGGCCCAGGCCCAACAGCAGTCCCACCATCACCAGGAACACTGCCGCCACCGCCAGCAGGGTCGCCACCTGTCGCAGATGCCGGCCATGGGCCCGCAACGCCGGGGGCAACAGTGAGGGCGCCTCCGCGCCCTGGCCGAAAGCGTGCACCGCGGTCCCCACCACGAGCGCCAGATCCGTCATCGGGAGCGGCCCGCCGACCGCGTGCGCCTCGGGCCAGGGCAGGCACGGTCGTCCACTGACCGCGCGCAGCGCCTCCACAAACCCGGGCCAGTGCACCGTCCCACCCGAAACATACATGGGAGGGTCGGCCCCCTCCTCCAGTCCCGGGGCCAGGGCTCGTGCCTCTTGCACCGCACGTTGCAACCGCTGCCACCACTCCTGCAGGGCCGCCTGCAATTCCGGCACAACCCGGGGAGCGGTGAAGCCCCCTTCCCGCTCCAGGAACGTCTCGGCCTCCGACGCGCTGCAGCGCCGGACCGCGGCGAAGCGTTCGATCCAGCTCTTGGCGCCGACGATCTCGGCGGCGGCCAGCACCGGGCGTCCGTCCCGTACGCGCACCAGCAGGCTTTGCTCGTACCCCACATCCAGCAGCCACACCTCCGAAGCGGGCCGACCCATCCAGGCCCACGCCTCGGCCAGCGCCCGGGCGGCACTGCTGACATGGCGGACCTCCGTGACAGGCGCAACCGTATCCTCCAGGTGCTGCTGGACATCCGCCAGGCGCGCCACCGTCAGGAAGAAGGGCTGCTGCCAACGCCCCTGCGGGGGCAACGGCACCGCTTCATAGACCCAGGGACCCTGTCCCAGACCGCGGAGACGTGCCGTCTGTTCCTCGATCAGCCGGGGAATGTCCGCCCACCCCGCCGGGGGAGGCACGTCCAACACCTGCGAGAAACTGAGTCGGGGGGGTAATACGACTGCCAGCGGCCATTCTCCCCACCCGTGAATCAGATCCCCGAGGTGTCGCTGCACCTCCTCCGGTTTGACCAGGCCTTCCTCTTCCAGATCCACGATCCGGTGGGCGATCGGCTGGAAGCGTCCCCTCTGCAGTTCCCCCAGCAAGAGCTTGACTCTGCGCCGACCATGATCCACCGCCACCAGACGCTGGCGCCACCCGGGAACGACAAATTGCTGGAACCAGATTGCCACGCCTCCTGCTCAGTCCTCGTAGATCACGTACTCGCCCTTTTCGTTGACGATGGTGGCCGTCACGAAAATCAGCAGGTACCGCGGTTTGTCCACCTCCGTGCGCCGTCGAAAGGCGGCCCCGATGACCGGGATGTTCCCCAGGATGGGCACCGCTTCGACCATCGTCAGCCGTTCCCGCTCCAGCACCCCGCCCATGACGACGGTCTCGCCGGATCGGACCACGACACGGGTGGCCAGTTCCTGCGTCCGATACTCCGGCAGTTTCAGCGTGAATGAGTTGAGCACTTGACGGCTTTGCGGGTCGTAATCGGTCAACGTGGCGAAGGGCACCAACTGCACGTCGGTGTTCACCCGCGGATTGAGGGCCAGGATGATGTGTTTGCCGTCGCCGGCGATGCTGGCCAGTACGTTCAACTCGGCGCCCGCCGTCACCTTGGTGGGCCGGCCGCTGGGCACCCACGAGGAGGCCGTGTAGTACTGGCCCACGGTCTGTTTGACCTGATACTCCTCGTAATAGTACTGGACCTTGCCGTCGGAGATGGTCGCCGGGCGATTGTTCAAGACAGTCAGGCGGGGGGCACTGAGGGTCTGGCTCTCCCCGCTTTGCTCCAGGGCACTGAGCGTGGCGCTCAGGGCGCGGCGCCCGAGAATGTTGGTGAACACTTCCTGCAGCCCGATCCCCACCGCCGGGACGTTGTTGACCGTGGGGAAACTCTGCAGATTCGCCAGGCCCGTGAAATCCTGGGGGACCCGCACGCCCTGCAGGGCCCGACCCGTCTCCCACAACGCCCCCAGTTGCAGGAAGGCCGGCTTGGAAATGGTCACGAATCGCGCCTCGATCAGCACCTGTTGAATCGGGCGGTCGAACTCCTCGATGATCTTCTCCATGACCTCCAACTCCTCGGGGGTACCGCGGGCCACGATCAGGTTGCGCTCGTAGTCAATGAACCATTTGCTGCCGGTAAACAGGTTGGTAATGGCCTGCTCGATGGAGGGCATCTCGGGCGCCTCGTCATTGACGAACTTCCGGAACTTCTGCGTTTCGGTGACGGTGACCACGTTGTTCGGGGCGCGCGTCTCGGTGCGAATCGCCTCCTCCGAGCCCAGGCGGGCGGGCCGCACAAAGCCCGTCCGCAACCGGTAAAACCGTGTTTCCTCCATCCGTTTCTTGGGATCCTTGGCGTCCGTGACCCAGATCAGCTCCGGGCCCACCTGAAACTGCACTTCGTAGTTTCGCGACACGTACTTGAGAAACTCCGACAGCCGCACCTTCTCCAGATTCACGCTCAAGGTCTGCTTGAGCACCGGCAGCGACTTGTCGGCCACGATGTTGATCCCGGTCGTCTGGCTCAGCTGGATGATCAGGTTCTCCAACGTGACGTTGTCCAGGTGAATGGTCACCTCCTTCTCCAACATCCGCGCCATGGGGCCGCGCGCCGCCTCCAGATCGAACATCGGCCCCTTTTCACGCCGCACCACGCCGTAGGTCTCCGGAATCAGCCGGCCGCTCTCGATCTTCTCGATCGTGTCCCGGACATCCTTGCTCGCCGGCAGGCCGCGATCCTTCTGCTCGGTCAGCAAATCCGGAATGGTGGGATTGAACACGGAGTTGGCCGCGTTGATCTCCCGAATCTTGTCCTCCAGGGCCTTTTCCCGCACGGCCTGCTCCTGCTGAACGACCCACGAACGAAGCCGCTGGACGGCCGCATCGTCCGGCGCGCGCGCCAACAGGACCTCCGCCTCCTCCCGCGCCTGTTCCCACCGCCCCCGCCGCGCCAGCTCCAGAATCTGCTCGATCTCCGCGTCGTAACGCGGACTGTACCGAACCTTCTCCCGCGCGGGAGCGTCCCCGCTGGCCGCCGGCGCCCCGGTCATCCCTCGATCGGCCGGGACCTGACGACAACCCAGGGTCAAGGCGGTACCCCCCAAAACGACGAGGAACCAGATGAGAGTGCTCGCGCGTAACATTCCGGCAATCATGGACGCTGGACCGCGGACTGTCATTCAAGCTGCAGGCCTCAGGATGCGTCACGCCCGCGCCGGCTCGCAATCAAAACTCTTGCTCGCTTCCCGTTTTTCTCCGTCCCACTCGCACCCTCCACGACCTCCCGAAAGCCCCGGGCTCCCCGGTAGGCGGGCCCCTCCCCCACCCCACGTTTCGCGGATGAACGCGCGCACGCGCGGCGCCTCTGGTCACCCGCGCTCGAAGCCGGCGGGATGCAGCCGACCCGATTCCCTCGGCCCGCCTCAGTCTCCCCCTCGTGGCCTTGAGGGACTGCGCGGGCCACGTCTTTCCCTCGGAGGAACACAAAAGGCTTTTCGGCAACGGGCCGCGATGGTTGAATCCGGCGCCCGATGAAAGTGTTGGTCATTGGCGGCGGCGGGCGGGAGCACGCCCTCGTTTGGAAACTGGCGCAATCGCCCCACGTTACGGACCTGTACTGCGCCCCGGGCAACGCCGGAATCGCAAGCGAACGCATCCGGCACAACGGCGCACCCGTTCACTGCGTGCCCATCGGCGCCGAGGATCTCCCGACGCTTGTGGCCTGGGCCCGCGAACAACGGCCCGACCTCACGGTGGTGGGACCGGACAATCCCCTGGCCCTGGGCGTGGTGGATCGGTTTCAAGCTGAGGGGCTCCGCGCCTGGGGCCCTACCCGTGTCGCCGCGCAGTTCGAAGCCTCCAAGGTGTTTGCCCAACAGTTCATGGAGCGCTACGGGATCCCGGCCCCTCGAGGCGCCGTTTTCGAAGATCCCCGCGCCGCCTCTCGGTATGCGGCCTCCCTGGGCGGCCGGTGCGCCGTCAAGGCCGACGGCCTGGCCCTGGGCAAGGGGGTCCGGGTCTGCCGCAATCAGGCGGAGGCCGATGCGGCCATTGAAGACTGGATGGTCCGGCGTCTCCTGGGGCCCGCCGGCGCACGGGTCGTCATTCAGGAACTGCTGGAAGGCATCGAGGTGTCCCTCCATGCCCTCTGCGACGGACGCACTGCCCTGCCCTTCCCCACCTCCCAGGATCCCAAGCGTCTCAAGGACGGTGACACCGGCCCCAACACCGGGGGCATGGGAACCTACTGCCCCACGCCCTTTCTGGACGAGACGCAGCTGGCGCAGGCCTACGCACAGATCTTGCAGCCATGGCTGAAGGGCTGCCAGGCCGAGGGCATCGATTTCCGCGGACTCCTTTATCCGGGCGTCATGCTCACGGCCAACGGCCCCAGGGTCCTTGAATTCAATGTGCGCTTCGGCGACCCGGAGACCCAGGTGTACCTCACCCGCCTGGAGAACGATTTGTTCGAACTGCTTTGGGCCAGTGCCGAGGGGAGCCTGCCGTCAGCACCCCTGCGCTGGTCCGCCCAAACCAGCGTTTGCATCGTCCTGGCCAGCGCCGGCTATCCCGGGGATTATCGCAAAGGCTGCCCCATCTCCGGCTTGGAAGAGGCGGAACAGATTCCCGGAGTCAAAGTGTTCCACGCCGGAACGGATCGCGTAAACGGCCAATGGGTCACCAAAGGTGGCCGCGTGCTCGGAGTCACCGCGCTGGCTCCCGATCTCCCCGCTGCCCTCCAGAAGGCATACGCCGCCGTCGAACGCATTCACTTTGACGGAATGCAATACCGGCGGGACATCGGCCACCGCGCGCTCCGCTGGCAACGTCCCTGAAGCGGCCGGGCAAATCCAACCGCAGGGCCCTGAACCACGGCGTCCACCCGGGGACCGCAGCTGCGGAGGACCCCGCCTCCGGACCGACCGCGCCGGCGTTTCTCCCGTGGAAGCGCCACCACCGGCCGCCGCCTCAGCCCCTCAGACGTGGTACTCCTGCAGGCTCTTCACGTCGTAACCCCGCTGCTGCAGAGCGGCAATCCCCAACAGGGCCGCCTTCGCTCCGCTCAGCGTCTGTCTCTTATACACATCT
>JAOADM010000054.1 GCA_026417315.1 Limisphaera sp. | reverse complement strand
AGGACAGCCCGCCGCATGATTTCACATTTTTCGTGGATCTCGGTGGGTTTCGGGTGATCGGGCTGCAAACGAACGTGACGGCACCGGTGGTCATGAGCGCGCCCATGTCTCAGTGGCCCGTCCGCGCCGCGAACCAGGCGTGGGAATGGTTTGCAGAGGTTGAGGCCGGCGGTCGCTGGTTCCGCACACCTGTCCGCAGCTTCCAAGTGGCCTCCACGGTTACCAACCCGGTGCCCTCCGCTCCCCTCATCCTGGCCCTGCAAAGGCTGTCGGATGGCCGCTTCGGCCTGGTTTGGCAATCCGTGGGCGGCCGGCGATATCGCGTGGAATACAGCGATGGCGACGACAACGGCTCTTTCAACGGCACGTTCCGCGAGATTGTGCGCTCCCAGCTCGAGGAAACGGATGCCGGACCTCCGGGTCTGCCCGGGATCATGGTGTATGTGGACGATGGCCGGGATACGGGCGGGCCGCCGCGCGCTGGAGCAAGATACTATCGCGTGCGAGTGGTTCCCTAGCCTGCTGTTCCCGGCCGGGCCCTTTCGAACGATGCGCCATCGCCTGTTTCACTCATGCTTGAAAGTCCCGGGGGCATCCAGCCCTTCTGGGTGGATGTCTCCGCGGCATATGCGCCGGGTTCGGGAGCAGGGTTTCCCACGGAAAGGGCTCCTGTGGCATTGGATTCTGGTCATTGCCCTGGGGCTGGCAGGTCCCACCCGGGGCCAGACTCTTCTTCTCGAATGGGTGGCCGATTACTCCCACACATGGCGGTTCCAAACGAATCGGATGGACGGAGTGCCCTGGAGGGATCCTGGTTATGACGATTCTTCCTGGCCCAGGGGAGCGGGCCTCTTCTTCATCGAGGAGGCTGACTTGCCGGCTGCGAAACTCACCCCCCTGCCCGCCCGACCGGATACCGGGCGGCCCTTCTTCACCTATTGTTTTCGCACGTCGATTGTCCTGACCAACGTCGAGTCCCTGGCCGGGATGCAATTCGAACTGCTGGCAGACGACGGAGCAGTGGTGTACGTCAACGGACACGAAATCCAGCGGGTGCGCATGCCCCCGGGGCCGATCCTTTTTACGACACCGGCGGCGCCAGAAGTAACGGATGTGACCAGCCCGGACCGTTTCTTTGTGCCATGGCCGGTTTTGGCGGCTGCCAGAGTTCGGAATGGCACCAACTGGTTGGCCGCGGAGGTGCACCAGGGCAACGAGTTGAGTTCGGATGTGGTCTTCGGCCTCCGGATCGGGGGGAGTTACGATCCGAATCTGCGTCGCCAGGTTTGGTTGGTGCAACCACCCGACGGAGCTCAAGGGGCATGGAATGCAAGCTGGCTGTTGGAGGCCGTCGTGACAGAGTCCTTTGGCCCGGTGGAGCGAGTGGAGTTTCTGGTGAACGGAGAGTCGCTGGGCAACGCCACTGCGGCACCTTTCACATGGGCTTGGACCCCCGGTCAGCCCGGGGAGGCGACGCTGGAAGCGGTGGTACACAGCCCGGACGGCCGGATCGCCCGCAGTGAGCCCGTCCGTGTGGAAGTCAAACCGCCTCCGGCGCCGCGCGTCGTGCGGGGCCCCTACCTCCAGTCCGGCGCCTGGGACAGCGTGGTCGTCCGCTGGCGAACAGACGCGCCGACGCGCAGCGTCGTCCGATACGGCACGAATCTGCAGAGTCTGGATCGAGAGGTGCGGGGCACCGCTTGGACAACGAATCATCAGGTGCGCCTGACCGGTTTGCTGCCTGCGACGCGATACTATTACGCGGTGGGTTCGGACGACGGGCTGCTGATCGGACCGCACCCTCTGCAGTATTACCAGACGGCACCACCGCCCGGCACGCCGGGCACATACCGGATCTGGGTCATCGGAGATGCCGGTGCGCCGTGGAATGATCAGGGCCCTCAGTTGGCGGTGCGCAACGCCTTTTACGCATACAACGGCCAGCGTCATATCGATGTCTGGCTGCAGCTGGGAGACAACGCCTATCCCTGGGGCACGGATGACCAGTACCAAATCGGCCAGTTCGACATGTATTCCAATTTACTGGCTCGGACGGTTACCTGGCCGGCATTGGGCAATCATGACACCGCCAACGCCACCACGTTCAGCACGAATTATCCCTACTTCGAGATCTTCACCCTTCCCCCGCCGGCGAAGCGGGAGGCGTGCCCTCGGGGACACCCCATTGGTTCAGCTTCGATTACGGCCACGTCCACTTCATCTGTCTGGACTCCATGACGGCGGATCTGAGCTCGAACGCTCCCATGGCCCGGTGGTTGCGTGCGGACCTGGCCGCCAACACCAACTTCTGGGTCATTGCCTACTTCCACCATTCACCGTACAGCCGCGGCCATCGCAATTCCGACACGGATCCCAACATGCGAGCCATGCGGGAGAACATCGTCCCAATTCTCGAAGCGGGCGGGGTGGACCTGGTGCTGGGCGGCCACAGCCATTCCTACGAACGAAGTCCCCTGTTGGCCGGGCACTACGGCCCGTCCGATACTTTTCAATCGGAAATGGTGCTCATGAGTGGAAACGGATCGGACCGCAACGGTGGGCATCCGTACATCAAACCACCCGGCAAGAGCAGTACCCCGCAAGGAACGGTGTACGCCGTGGTGGGCAGCAGCGGCATGCTGCGCGCCGATGCGCCGCTGAACCATCCCGCCATGCAGGTGAGCCTGGCCGTGCTCGGCAGCGTAATCCTCGAGGTGCAAACCAACCGCCTGGACGCCTGGTTTCTCCGGGAGACGGGCGAGATCGCGGATCATTTCGCCATCGTCAAGGCGTGGCAACCTCCGCGCCTGGGGCCGGCCACGGCGGAGGCGGCCGCGGGCCGATTGGTGTTGCGCGCGGAAGCCGTACCCGGGCGGCTCTACACGTGGGAAACGGCACAAGACCTGACGTCAGCCCGCTGGTTGCCCGGGGGAAAACTGCGGGCGAATGACGCCGGTCGCGTGGAGTGGGAAGTACCCCTTGCGCTGGATGGACCGACGCGCTTTTTCCGGCTTCGACAGTGAACCGGATGGATCGAAGCCCCCTGCTCAGCCCTTCCGCGGCTCTCCGAAGGTTTCGCGCAAATACTCCAGGCTCCGCCGGGCGATCTCCTCGGCACCCTCATCGAACTTGAACACTTCCACGGAAACGTAGCCATCGTACCCGACCTCATGGAGGGCGGCTGCGATGGGACGGTAATCCACGTCGCCAAATCCCGGACCCTTCAGATTGCGGTCGTTGGCATGAAAGTGCACAAAGTGCGGCCACGAAGACCGGATAATGTCCGGGATGGGGCGGTCCTCGGCGCACATCGCTTTGACGTCCAAAATGATGCGACAAGCCGGAGAAGCAAAACTTTGCGCAAACGCGATGGCTTCGGCCGCCGTGTTGAGGAAATTGGTTTCCGCAGGCGACAACGGCTCAATGCACAAAATGACGGCGCGCTCTTCCGCCTCGCGAACAGCGTCCTGCAGGGTCGCCCGGGTCCATTCCCAGGCCTGCTCTCGGCTGACCCCCGGCTGGAGACTCCGCTGCTTGGGGGAGCCGAGCACCAGCACGCGCCCGCCCAGGTCGGCACAACAGCGCACCAGCTCCACAAAGTATCGGCCCGTGCGTTGCCGCAGGGCCGGATCCGGATGATTGAGATGGAGCCCCTCCGGTTTGACCAACAGCCAGTGCAGTCCCACCACCGCCAGCCCGTTTCGTGCCGCCAGGTCGCGAATCCGCCGTCGATCCGTCGGACCGAGATCGGTGACCGACTCGGCCAGGGTGAACGGAGCCAGTTCCACTCCGTCATATCCCGTCCGCGCTGCATGCGCCAACGCGTCCTCCAGCGTCCAGCCCTGATAGATTTCGTTGCAGATGGCAAACCGCACAGCGGCATGATTGGAGCGGCCACGCCGATTTCAAGATTGATCCACCGTCCCGCCGTGCTAAAGGTGGAATTGGAAGCCCGGCCGGTCGAAGATTGGCTGCCGCCGGGTGCGCCGGGAAGCGTGTATGGCGAAACTGATCGTCAAAGGGCCCAATGGCCGCGATGAGGTCCTGACCCTCAAACCCGGCATCAATCGCTTCGGCCGCTCGACCGCCAATGATTTTGTGGTCTTCGACAGCACCGTTTCCCGGTTCCATTGCGAGATCGAGGTGCGGGACGACGGCATGTGGGTGCGCGACCTGGACTCTGCCAACGGCACCTTCGTGGACGATGTCCCCGTGACGGAACCGGTGCAGCTGCGGAAGGGCCAGATCCTGCGGCTGGGGGATGTGCGGATGGAAGTGCGCGAGGCACCCGAGCCGCCGCGACCCGACGAGATACCCATGTGCTCCATCCATCCCAGTTACCCGGCCAGCATGCAGTGCACGCAGTGTCACCAGGTGTTTTGCGGGAGCTGCGTGCACCTGATTCGCCGCCTGGGAGGTCAGTATCTGCGGCTGTGCCCCAAATGCAGCGGCCATTGTGTTCCTCTGACCGTGGTCCGCAGCACTGCGAAGGGTTTCCTCCAGGGCATGATGGAGCGGCTGCTGAAGAAGCGGACGCTCCGCCACCCGTTCCAGGGCGAGTAACCCTGCCGTGCGTGTGCCGCCGACCACTTCCGGTCCATCGGCTTTACCGATGCCG
Organism: Limisphaera sp.; assembly: GCA_026417315.1. GTDB lineage: Bacteria > Verrucomicrobiota > Verrucomicrobiia > Limisphaerales > Limisphaeraceae > Limisphaera. The sequence continues at coordinate 15,248 of JAOADM010000054.1, read as the reverse complement.
GTACTCTTGCATCAGGTGGAGAATCGCTTCCCGGAGCCGAAACAAATCCTTTTGCAGTCGGGCCGTTCTGGCCGCGGACAACCGGCCGCTGCTCGCCGCAAGCTGAAAGAAACGATGGCTGTCGTGCAGGGAATGGAGCGCGCGCTTCAGACAGGCCACGATCAGGCTCCCTTCCAAATCCGGTTCTCCCAAAGCCACGCCGCGGAGGGCGGCCCGCAGACGGCCTGCCGTGACCCGGCACTGGACCAGTAACGCCAGGGTCTCGGGCCGCAACAGAAGGCCGTCGTAGCGAAACTGCGGTTGAAAGGAGCGCTCGATTCGTCGGCACAAGATCTGCCACTGCCGCTCCAAGGGGTGGAGAATCTCGCCCTCGCGGGTGCGCACCCAGTCCTTGCCTTCGCGAGCCGGATCCGGGTCGGCGGACACCTCTTCGATTTCGTCGGGTTCAGCCTCCTCCTCGAAGGCATCCGCGCCGAGAGAATCGTCCTCCCAGCCCATGGCGCGGGCGATGCGGGCCCGGCCCTCGGGAGAGTCCCCGTAGCGTTCGAGCAAATCGTTGTATTTTTCGCCCCGCGCCTCGCAAACCTGCAGGAACCGTTCGTAATCGAACTCGTCCCATTCTTCCTCGGGATCCTTGACCGTGCCGTCCAGAAATTCCAGCAGCGCATCCCATTGAGACAGGTAGGCCTGCCAGGCGGCTTCCACCTGACGTTTCCGCTCGGTCTCGTCCTCTCCGGTGGGCTGCCAGGTCGGCCGTGTGTAGCGCATTTTAAAATCAACCACCTGCGCCACCATGCGGCCTGCCTCCGGCGTAAACCATTCGAGGTACAGACAGAACGTCGTGCGGGTTGGGGGCGGGTCGGCGTGGTCCGGCCATTTCAAGAGAGTCTTCAGCGGCACATCAGGCACCTCGATTTGACGGCGCGCGGTCAAATCCCCGGCATGGCCCCGTTGGACGTCAGGCAGGTCTTCCAGCCCGGCGATGGGCATGGCGAGCCGACGAGAGTGGAAATGAACGAGACGCCCCGCCAGGTCGGAATGCGCATTGCCTTTCAGGTCGAGCTCGAGGGGACGCGCCCGTCCACACAACCAAAGTTTGCCCACCACGCGGCCCTTCTCGCGGTTATCCAGGAAACCGCGTTTGACCGCATCTCCGATTCGGAACGCCATGACCCAACCCTAGCACAGGCAGAACCAACGGCGCAAACGTTCTCGCCGCAATCGCCGGGCCGCGGCAAGCTCGCGACGTCGGCTGCTGTCCGGCCTCCACAGCCCCCAAGGGGCCGCTGAGAGGCAATGATCGCGCATCACCGGATTGGCAAGATCAAGGCAGCAGCACCTGCCCCTTCGCCTACCCGGTCTTTCTCGGCTCCCTTGCGAAGGGTGCGGGGAGAAGTGCGCGGCCAATCGTAACCAGATCCGGGCATCCGCCCTGAGCGGCCGGAACCACGCGGTTGTGGCAGAATGACCCGGCCACGCAGTCGTGAACCCTGATGGCCGTGTGCAGATTGTGCGCTCTTCAGTCACCAGTGAGAACCGGCAGCCAGGCACGGCAACTGCCGGGGAGCTGGATCGGTTCTGACTTCCCGGACCGGGCTCCGGCCCGGTCGGGCTCTGCCACTGGCCAACCGGAAGGCCCGATTTTCCACACTCGGCGGCCCGGGGCTCGCAGCCTCCGCCGGGCTGTCGCCCGCCATTGGAGTGGACACCTTGGTCCACAAAACCATGGCAGGCGGTCAGGGATCCGCCGTCCACCCCGGACGTTCCGGAGATGAGCCCCGGTCCACTGCCGCGATCGGGCACAATCCCCCTTGCCAATGCGCACATGGGCGTGCCACGCTTCGTTGGCATGAAAAAGCTGCTGGTTTTATTGCTGTTGCCGGTTTTGCTGGGCGGATGCACCGCCACGTTTACCAATTTGACCCCCCGGCAGCAGCCGCGGAATGCCAATCATCTTTACCCGGTCGAAGTGGCCTTCCGCAGTCGACAGCAATCGCTTCGCTGGGAGACCATCGATCCCAAGGTCATTGTGGGATCTGAGTCGTATCCCTTGCGGCCCGTCCCCTTGGTGCGCAACCGGTGGGAAGGAATGATCCCCGTGCCGCCGGGGACCAATCTGATCCATTACCGCTACCGCTTTGACTTTCTCTACAACGCCATGGGCGGTCCTCAGCCCGACAGTGCCCTCTCGCCCACCTACTCCCTCCAAATCGTGGACTGAAGCACTGCCGAAGGCACAGGGACTGGCCTACTGCCGGCGAGCGCCCTGTCGCCCGCGCTGAAGCCCATTGGGTCCTGAGGGTCCTTTGCGGGGTCGTTCGCAAAGGAGAGACTTGGCCATCCGAAAGCTACGCAAACGGCTCACCGCGGTTTGCCATCGCAGGGATGCACGCCGGTCTGATGAAGCACGGGTGGTCGGCACGAGTCAGGCGCGACTCCTCTCCTTTTGCCCGCAGGTTCGCCTCACCCGCGGGCTTCGTTTGGCCTCCGACGATCCGGGCTGGAGCTTGGAAAGCGCAACCCTTTCCCGGGAGCCTTGCTGGGACACGGACGATCTGCTCCAAGGAGGCCCGACGCGCAGCGCGGAACAGGGCGGCCCTTGCCGGATGCGAATTCGCACGCGACCTTTCCCGCCCAAATTTCAAACCGGCGTGCACAAATTCGAGGAGCCGCAGAGGCCGCTTTGGAGATATCCTTCGGGCGAAATGAAGCTTCTCTGGTCCGACGGCGGCAATCGATTCCGACCGGATCTTGCGGCAACCAGCCTGAGGATCCTTGGCACAATGCGTCTGCCGGCAGGGGTCCCGTGGTGCCTGGCTCTTTTGGGATGGGTCGGCGCCGGGGCCGGTCTCGGACTGAATCCCGCCCAAGCCGCGGAACCCGGCCCTCTGGCCCCGCCGCGCCCGAACTTCGCCCCGGTCGGTTTTGCCCACGTCGGCGCCCCGGTCACCGGCGGCGGCGGATCCGAATCCATTCGCGTTCGCAGCGTGCAGGAACTGCAAGCGGCGGCCGGCACGGACGAGCCCCGCGTGTTGCTCCTCGAAGGCACATTCGAACTGAGGCGCCAATCGGTGCGGGTGGGGTCGAACAAAACTTTGCTGGGTGGGGGCGAAGGCGCGGTGCTTCTGGGCGGGGCCCTCTATTTGCGCAACGCCACCAATGTCATCCTCCGCAACCTCATCCTCCGGGACTCCCCCGAGGACGGCATCAGCCTCAGCGGTGCCCGCCGGGTCTGGGTGGATCATTGCACGGTCATGGACTGCGGGGACGGGTTGATCGACCTGACGCACGGCACGGACGAGGTCACCATTTCCTGGTGCCGATTCGGTTACCAAAACCTCAAGAACTCCCATCGACTCGCCAGCCTGCTGGGCGCCAGCGACCGCGACCGCGCCTGCGAGGGACGGCTGCGCGTCACGTATCATCACAACTGGTGGGACGCCGGTTGCCTCGAACGCATGCCGTCCGTGCGCTTCGGCCGCGTGCACGTGTTCAACAATTATTATCGGGCGCCGGGCAATCGTTATTGCATTCGCTCCCGGCTCTTTGCCGAATGTCGCATCGAATTCAACTGGTTCGAGGACGTTCGGAATCCATGGGAACTGATGGTCACCACGGGGGACACGGGCCGAATCTTCGCCGCGGGCAACGTGGAGGTGAACACCCGCTGGGAGAATCCCGGCGGCAATGTGAGATTGGTCAGCGGCACCGACTCCGTGTTCGCCCCGCCCTATCCATGGCAGCCGGATCCACCCCAATGGATCCCGTGGCTGGTGACCAACCACGCCGGGGCCGGTCGCGGTCCGTTCGCCCGTTGAGGCTCCGCCTCCCAGCCACAGCAACCGCCGAGAGTATCTCGCTTGGGAACCCACCTCGGGCGGTGATGCGGCCGGGACCGTCTCACGCCCGGCCGGGCGCACGCAGGACCCGCGATCTCGGGCAAGCCGGTGCCCCGGAACCTGCGGCGTCTCAAAACTCACACCCCCGGCCGGTTCAGTTGCAACTCGGCCTCCCGCACCAGGTCCATCACCGCTTGCGGGGTGGGAGCCGCCAACAACGCCTCCCGCAAGGACGCCTGCCGCAAAAGGCGACTGATCCGCGCCAGCATCGCAAGGTGAATCGTCAAATTCGGCGCCAGCAACAGGAAAAACAACCGGACCGGCCGACCGTCCACCGCCCGAAACGCCACGCCGGCCGGGTGCCGTCCGAAGGCCAGTTCGGGTTCGGTCAACAGATCGGGCAGAGCCTGCCGGGCATGGGGCAGCGCCACGCCATCGCCGATACCGGTGCTGTGCAGCTCCTCGCGTTCGCGAAGGGCCTGAAACAAACGTTCCTGCCGCTCCGGGGCTCCGGCCAGACTCGGAATCAGCCCCACCAGTTCCCGCAGCACGTCATCCCGGGTTTGCGCCCGGAGCTGCAAGCAAATGCGTTCCACGCTCAGCAAAGCGTGCAGTTGCAGGCCGGCGCCAGACAACCCCTGCATGGGATGCCATGCTAGCGATTCCGGGCCGGAGGAAAAGCCTCTTCCCGGCCACGGTCCCTTCCCTTCGCCGCGTCCACGGTTTTGGACCCACGGAAGGCCCGGCGGCTTTCGGGGGTGTCCCCGGCGCGGAAAAGCCGCGGGGAAACGGCCTTCCCCTCGGATGGCTGACCTCGGGGCGCCAGAGGCACAAAGCGTCCATTCCCCCTCGGCGATGTCCCTGGCCGAATCTAGCCGGGGACGTCCAAGGGACTGCGGCCTGTCCGGACCGGTCATTGTCTGAAGAAGCCCGGCGAATGGACCCGGCGGTTTTCCGACGCGACATTGCCCAGATTTTGGCTATATTGGCGTCCATATGAGCGGCAGCAATCCGGTTACCCTGACGCGCGACGTTGAGGCCGCCCTGGTGCCCGTCGGCACCAAGGTCACCCTCATGAAGGGAGAGCAGGCCTACATCACCCAGTCGCTGGGTGGCAGTTACACCGTCATCGTCAACGGCAACATGTTCCGCATCGAGGGCAAGGACGCCGACGCCCTGGGGTTGCCGGTCCAGACCCAGACCGTCGCCACCGGCAAGCCCATGACCCGGGAAGAGGTCGAAAAACAGGTCTGGGAAGTGTTGAAGACCTGTTACGATCCGGAAATCCCGGTCAATATCGTCGACTTGGGCCTGGTGTACGATTGCGTGGTGACCCCCATCGAGGGCAAGCCGGATACCTACCGGGTGGACGTGAAAATGACGCTCACGGCCCCCGGCTGCGGCATGGGACCCATGATCGCGCAGGACGCCCAGAACAAGATCCTCTCCATCGAGGCCGTCGAAGAGGCCAACGTGGAAGTGGTCTGGGATCCCCCGTGGAATCAATCCATGCTCTCGGAAGCGGCCAAGTTGCAATTGGGACTGTTGTGAGCGTCTCCCCCTCTCTTCCCACGGAACCCGCCGTGGCGCGCCCGAGCGCCGCCGAGGCCTCCAGTGCGGTTGCGCCGGCCGCCTCGAAGCCGGCCGGCCCCGCGCCGGATTGGCGCCGGTTGCGCGAGGATTTTCCCATCCTGCACCAGACCGTCCACGGCAAGCCGCTGATCTACTTCGACAACGCCGCCACCAGCCAAAAACCGCGCGTGGTGATCGAAACCCTGCGCCGGTATTACGAGCGCGACAACGCCAACGTTCATCGCGGCATCCACGAACTGAGCAACCGCGCCACTCAGGCCTACGAGGCCGCCCGCGCCCGGGTGGCCCGGTTCCTCAACGCCCGCTGTCCGGAAGAAATTGTCTTCACCCGCGGCACCACCGAAGGGATCAACCTTGTGGCTCACAGCTGGGGGCTCCAGCACTTGAAGCCCGGCGACGTGATCCTGCTGACCGAGCTGGAACACCACAGCAACCTGGTGCCCTGGCAGCTGGTGGCCGAGCGAACCGGGGCCAAGCTGGCCTTTGTACCGGTCACCGGCGACGAGGGCATCGTGGACGCGCGGCGACTGGAGGAACTGCTGGCGCCCCCGGTCAAACTGTTTGCCATGGTGCACGTGTCCAATTCGCTGGGCGTGGTGAATCCCGTTGCTGATTGGTGCGCCCGCGCCCGTGCCCGCGGCATCGTCACCCTGGTGGACGGGGCCCAGAGTGCCGGTCACATGCCTGTGGACGTGCAGGCCCTGGGCTGCGACTTTTTCGTCTTCTCCGGTCACAAAACGTGCGGGCCGACCGGCATCGGCGTCCTGTATGGTCGGCAGGAGCTTCTGGAAACCCTCCCTCCCTACCAGGGCGGCGGCGAGATGATCCTGTCGGTGGAATACCACCGGACCCTCTTCAAGCCCGCGCCCCATCGGTTCGAGGCGGGCACGCCCGACATCTCCGGGCCGATCGGTCTGCACGCCGCGCTGGACTATCTGGATATGATCGGCCGGGAACGGATCTGGCAGCATGATCAGGAACTGGCCCAGTATGCCTATGACCGGCTCGCCGCCCTCGGCGGCATCCGGCTGTTCGGACCCAAACGAAATCGGGCCGGCCTGGTGAGTTTCCTGCTCCAGGACGTCCATGCCCATGATGTGGTCACGTTGGCCGACCGGGAAGGAATTGCCCTGCGCGGCGGCCACCATTGCACCCAGCCGCTGATGCGCAAGCTCGGGGTCGAGTCCACGGCCCGCGCCAGCTTCTACTTCTACAACACGGTGGAGGAAGTCGATCGGTTCATCGAGGTCATCCAGGCCATCCAGCGCTTTTTCGCGCGATAGAATCGCTCCGATGCTGCGGATGCATGCAGCACCCCGGAATTGCAGCTTGTTCCTCCCCGATGTTGTCCACACATGGCCGTGCTGGCGCAAACCCTCGGGAGCCGGCCCACGCGTCTTTTGATATTTGGCATAAGGAATGCTCTTGTTGAAAGCGGATGGCGGTTGAGTAGGGTTGAATCGGGACTGATGCGTGCGGTCGGGCCCCACGCAGGCCGACAGCCCCGGCTGCCGCAACGGCGACAAGGCAACGACTTATGCGGGTCATCCAGCCCTGCTGCCGCGCGCGCCTGACGGCGGACGATCTGGCCTTTGTCCAGACCGTCCTCGCCGCCGACGAGGCGCAGCGCACCAAATTGAGCGAGTTGCTCGCAGACGAAGAGGCCCGGGACATGGTGCTGGACCATCCGGCCCTGTTGCGGGCCCTGCTCGAAGCCCCCCGTTGTCTGCCCGTCTCGGCCCGCCTCTACTTCTACGTGCTCGTCCGCCATGTCCTCCGGCGCCTGGGACTCGAAGACCGATTGGTGGCCGATTACGTCGCCGAACTCCTGACCGAGTTCGCCCGGACCGAACGGTGGCGCAAGCCTCTGCCCGACCGGGACCTCGGCGTGGACTACCTTTACGAGCTGCTGGCCGCCTTGCGCGAAGTGGATGACACCACCGCCTTCCTGCTGCGGACCCACCTGGCCAATCACACCCTCTTCCTGTCGGGCCTGTTCGCCTCTCACTTGGAATATCGGGTGCAGCGGCGCGGCGCCCCCGGCCTGCGCTACTATGAGGAGGTGGGCCGCGCCAGCTACCGCGCAGCCCGGGACCATCGCCTCGCCCATCAGTACGGACTGAGCGGGGTCTTCGACACCCTCGCTGAGCAGTTCACACTCGCGCGCCAGGCCCTGAGTGACCTTTCCGACCGGTTGCTCAGTCTGGAAGGATTCGATCGCAGCCTCGAACAGGCCCTGCGAACCTTCGCCACCGAAGAGTCACAGTCGGCCAATTGAGGTCGGTGGCCGCCCCGTGCCCCTGCTCCGCAGCGGTCCGACTCCCGCAGGCGGGGGCCAAACACCATCTCTTCCCAACCCGTCGGCTGCCGCGTTCCGCCCCCTTCGCACCGAACTCCGCCACGCTCCCGACCTTCTTGATTCCGGATCGAGCCCGGGTGCAGAGTGAGCCTCATGAAAGCCTCAGTGTGCCTCTGGATCTGGCTCGCCGTGGTCGCCGCCCGGGCTGTCGATCCTCCGTCCCGACCGGTGCTCCCCAATCAAGACCGCATCCGACCCTACGCCGCCAACCCGCGCTACTGGCAGTATCAGGGCCGGCCCATCCTGCTCCTGGGAGGTTCCAAGGACGACAACCTCTTCCAAATCCCCGACCTGCAACCGCACTTGGACGAAATCCGTTCCGCGGGCGGCAACTACATCCGAAACACGATGAGCGACCGACCCGACGGAGGATTCGAAGTCTATCCCTTCCATCGCCGCCCCGACGGGAAATACGACCTCGAACACTGGAATCCCGAGTACTGGAATCGCCTGGCCCGAATGCTCCAATGGACCTGGGAACGCAACATCATCGTTCAGATCGAGGTCTGGGACCGATTCGACTACGCCCGCCGCAACTGGGAACTCCATCCCTACAACCCGCGCAACAACGTCAACTACACGACCGCAGATTCCGGCCTGGCGGAAGAGTACCCGGACCATCCCGGCGCCAACCGGCAGCCCTTTTTCTTCACCACCCCGGACCAGCGCAACAATCAAGTCGTCTTCCGCTACCAAAAACGTTTCGTGGACGAGCTGCTCCGCCACACCTTGCCCTGGCCGCATGTGCTTTACTGCATCGACAACGAAACCTCCGGCGATCCCGCCTGGAGCGCCTTCTGGGCCCGTTACATCCGTGAGCAGGCTCGCGCCGCCGGCGTGGACGTCTTCATCACCGAAATGTGGGACGACTGGGACATCCGCAGCCCCATGCACCGAAACACCCTCGACCACCCCGAACTATGCGATTTCGCCGATGTTTCCCAAAACAACCATCAAAAAGGCCAGACGCACTGGGACCACTTCCAGTGGGTTCGCCATTACCTGGGCTCCAAACCGCGTCCCATCAACACCGTGAAAACCTACGGAGCCGACACCGGTCGCTACGGCAACACGCGCGACGGGCTGGAACGATGGTGGCGACACCTCATCGGGGGCGCGGCCGCCGTGCGTTTTCATCGTCCCGATTCCGGCCTGGGCCTCGGTCCCGAAGCCAAAGCTGCCCTCCTCGCCGCCCGCAAGCTGGCCTCCCTCTGCCGGTTCTGGGAGCTGGAGCCAACCCTCCAGCTTCTGCGCCAACGCGAGCCCAATGAAGCGTACCTGGCAGCCCGCCCGGGCAGCGTTTACGCCCTGTATTTCCCCGACGGCGGCGCAGTCGAACTGGACCTCCAGGGGCACGACGGCCCGTTCACCCTGCACTGGATCAGCATCGCCACCGGCGACTGGGGCCCGCGCCACTCTCTTCATGGCGGCGACTGGGTGCCCATACAAACGCCCGGGCCGGGCCACTGGGCTGCCTACTTGGCCCGTCAACCGTGACGACGTCCCGCCCTGGCTCAGCCCGGGCCGGCCCCTTGCCTGGACCTCGGATCTCTCCCGGTTCGGTTCGGCGAACTTCTCGGGACGCGGCCCGAGCGGTCTCAACGACGCCATCTCCCCGAGCCGCCCTCCTTGCGCCCCGCCACCCTCGCGTTGCGGGCCCGTTCACTTTCGCCCCGCCAGGCGGACGTTGGGGCCCCGCCTCCACCCAGAGCTGCATCGCGGTCCGCTTGACACCGTCCAGCCGGGATTCCTAGGGTGCCGTCGGTCGGGTGCAAGCTCATGAACAGCATCGGTACAGCTCAAATCGGCGACGGCTACGTGACCCTGGTGGTGTTCCTGATCGCGGCCCTCTTGTTCGCCCTGGTGCCCCTGGGGCTGGCCCGTCTCTGGGCGTGGCGCTTCGCCCCGCCCAAGCCGGGCCCGGTCAAAAACGGTCTCTACGAATGCGGCCTCGAATCCCATGGGGACGCCTGGCGCCCGTTCAAGAGTTCCTACTATCTCTATGCCATCGTGTTTTTGGTGTTCGATGTGGAGATCGTGTTTTTGCTCCCCTTTGCCGTGGCCTTTGGAGGTCTTCCCCTGGGCGCGGTGCTGGCCATGATGCTGTTTTTGCTGCTCGTGGTGGAGGGCCTGGTTTGGGCGTGGAGCAAAGGGGTGCTTCGATGGGCTTGAACCCTTGCGGCGTCCACCTTGGCCGGCGCCGTCGGGCCGGTGCCTTTCCGAGTTCGGTTTGAGTCACCGCGCCTTTGCGACTACGTTGAGCCTGCCATGGATCCGGGACTGCGCAGCGAACTCCAACGGCACGGCATCTTCGTGACGACCCTGGAGCAGCTCTACAACTGGGGTCGAAGCAACTCACTTTGGCCGCTGGGATTCGGTCTGGCCTGCTGCGCCATCGAAATGATCGCGGCCTCCATGGCACGATACGATCTCGCTCGGTTCGGCGCCGAGGTGTTCCGACCCTCGCCGCGTCAGGCGGATCTCATGATCGTGGCCGGCACGGTCACCAAAAAAATGGCACCCCAGGTGGTCCGCCTCTACAACCAAATGGCCGAACCCAAATACGTCATTGCCATGGGCGCCTGCGCCATCTCCGGCGGTCCGTTCAAGCAGGGCTACAACGTCCTCAAGGGCATCGACCGCTACATCCCCGTGGACGTCCACATCCCCGGCTGCCCGCCGCGCCCGGAAGCCCTCATCCACGCCCTGATGACCCTCCAGCAACGGATCGCCGAAGAATCCCTGACCGGACCGGACCGCCCCCGCCATTTGCGCCCCGACCAACCGGGCGAGTATCCCGTGCCCGAATTCGGGCCGCACGATCTCGTTCCCCCCAAGAACCCGGAGATTTGGCATCCCCCGGCCATTCGCCGACCCGCCTGAACCCAATGGAACCTCTGGAGTCCATCCGCGACCGCATCCTGGCCGCCGTGCCCGGGGCCCGCGTCGAAATCGTTCCCAACCCGTCCCCCTCGGGTCAGCATTCGTTGCTCGTGGACCCTGAGCATGCGCTGGCCGTGGCCCGCTTCTTGCGCGACGACCCGGCCCTGCGTTTCGATTACTGCTCCAACGTGACCGGAGTGGATTGGCTGGACAAAGAAATCACGGAAAAGGTCCGCGTCCGCCTCCGGATCGAAGGTGAGGAACGCGAGGTCGAGGAAACCCGCAAACACATCCGGCCCGGCTACCTCGAGGTGGTTTACCACCTCTACTCCATGACCCTCCGTCACGGCCCCCTGGTCTTGCGCATGCGGACAGGCAACCGAACCGATCAGGTCCGACTGCCGTCCCTGACCCCCGTCTGGCGCAGTTGTGAGTTTCAAGAACGTGAAGTGTACGACCTGTTCGGCGTCGTCTTCGAAGGCCATCCCGACCTGCGCCGAATCCTGATGTGGGACGGCTTCCAGGATTACCCCATGCGCAAGGACTACGTCGAACCGGACGATTACGAATACGAGCCCACCCCGCACGGCATCGTCGCAGAAAAGGCTCGACGCCACCAAACCCTCGTTGAACCGAAGACACCTCCGGGCTCTGCGGCCCCGCCGGGTTCCACCACTGGCTGAGCTCCGGCCTTCTACAACTCCGGCCGGGTGCACCTCCGCTCGCGGACGCGGGAAGCGGTCTTTTGTTTGGCCAATCCTCCGGCACTGGTGGCCCCTGTCTCGCCAGCCGCGTGACTGCAACCGGTTCCGGTGCGTGGTCCGCATCCAGCGCGGAAGTCGGCACCTGACCACGGACGGGACTGCTCGACCAGGCGGCCCTGACGCTCCAAGAGGCGTCCATTGACCGCGGAAGCGGGCAAATTAAGCCCCTCCGCGGCAAGGCTGTACTTGGCCCGATCAAGCCCACGTTCCCCGAACCCTCCGTGGAATCCCTCCGCCCGGCCTGTGGACGGCTCCGCGCCGGCCCATTGCTTGCATCGCGCTCCGGTCCGCGGCATACGTGTGGGGGAAAACGGCACATGCAAACGGTCATCGCCAACGGCAAACCGATCGAGGCCCAACTGCCCTGTTCCCTCGAGGAATTCCTGCGGGCGCAGGGTTTGCCCCCGCGAAGCGTGGTCGTCGAACACAACGGCGAGGCCGTTCCGCCCAGCGAATTCCCGCGCCGTCAGGTGCAGGCAGGGGACCGGCTGGAAATCGTTCGCATCGTTGCCGGAGGTTGAAGCCCGCCCGGCCGGCGCGCGACTCCTGCGGCCGGGAGCCGGCCGTCTCCGTCCACTCCCTCGGGCCGGCACCCCCGGGCGGGGTCAGGTCCCTGCGGGCACACCCCGGCAAAAGGCTGGAGCTCGCAAAACGTACCCGCAGCCCACCGCTTTGCCGCCGCCATTCCGGGAACCCTGTTTTGCGAACGACGTCTGGAGGTTTCGGCCCCAGTTTGCCCGGTCCCCAAAACAGAACCTCGCGCAGCCTTTCGGACCGCGCGAGGTTCATTCGAAAGCCAAAAGTTTTATGGTGCGCATGGCAGGACTCGAACCTGCACGGATTGCTCCACTACCACCTCAAAGTAGCGCGTCTGCCAATTCCGCCACATGCGCACCCTTGCGCCATTATTTAACCACGCCCCCGCCCTTCGCGCAAGGCATCCGTTGCCTGGGCCAAGCGCCTGCAAAGGTCCACAGGCCAGGGAGCCCACGAACCTGTCTCAGCCGATCCACGAGGAGGCGGGCCAATGTCCGACACTAGGATGGGACGGACATGCCACCCGGCGCCGGGCCCCTCCGGTCGCCGCAGCCTCGCCTTCCGATTTGCGCGGCGGACCATGCCGGAATCCCCACGTGCGCACCAAGAGCTCGCCTTCCGGCTGAACAGTATCGGACGGACGTCAGTTGCAAACGGGATCCTCTCCACCCGGCTGGCCGTTGCCCGGACTTCACAACCGCGGATGAGACGGGTACAAAACCAGCAGTTCTATGCCACACGATATCATCGACAACCGGGAATCCCACCTGGCTGATGCGGTCCGACCCCTTTTGGACCAGTCCGAACGTGCCCATTTCGCCGTCGGTTACTTCTTCCTCAGCGGTTTCAAAGCCATCGCCAGCGAGTTGGAGAAGATTCAAGAGCTGCGCCTGTTGATCGGGAACACCTCCGGTCGTTACACCATCGAACAATTGGCGGAGGCACACAGCTCCGTGCAATCCCTTCAACAACAGCAACGAGCCGCTGTCTTTCTGAGCCCCCAGCAACGTGCCCAGCGCCTGGCCGCCGCGGAACGCCTCCTGCGCGAGAGGCTGGAAAGACTCGACCAAACGGACGCAGATCAAGCCCTGGTCCGCCAGTTGGCGCGGATGGTTCGGGAAAGCCGCCTCAAGGTCCGCGTCTATACGCGTGGCCGGCTCCACGCCAAGGCCTACATCTTCGATTACCCGGCCGGTCGGTTCGAACGGGGGATCGCCATCGTCGGGAGCTCGAACCTCTCGCTGGCCGGTCTGCACGACAACACCGAGCTGAACGTCGTCGTGCACGGCAATGCCAATCACGAGCAGCTCTGCCGGTGGTTTGACCGACTCTGGGACGAAGCCGAGCCCTTTGAGCAGCGCCTGATGCGCCAATTGGAGGCGTCCTGGGCCCTGAACGACTCTGTCACTCCCTACGAACTTTATCTAAAGGTGCTCTACCACCTGACCAAAGACCGGCTGGAAGAACCCGATGTGGTCCTGCCGTCGGATTTCCCGCCCCTGGCAGATTTCCAATGGGCCGCGGTCAAGAGCGCCCTGCGCGTGCTCAAGCTCCGCAACGGCGTGTTCATCAAAGTGGTGGGATGTGGGGAAACGAGAATTTGCGAAAGTGCTGTGGCCAATGATTCACAATGACCGCCACTGCGCCTTCTGGAATCAAAGCGGCGTAGCAGTTGACCACAATCTTTTCGAAATCATTTGCGATTTTCCCTTTGTGGCCTGGGGCTTTCTCGCAACAACGCTGCAACTTATAACCCGAGAACTCTACGGGCGCTCAAACCTCGGCGAAGGGGCACTCAAGACTGAGGGTATTGACATCTTGCGGTTTTATTTATTGCAGCCTACGGCCTTTTCTGAGTCCCACATTCGCCGACTTCGTGAAGCCTTCGACTCACTAGCAAAGCGTCCAACATTGAGTGTGGAAACAGAGATTTACCAACCTGACCGACGTGCGTTGGACGATGTGTTATTTGACGTGTTGGGGTTGACGCCTGGCGAGCGCGAGGCCGTGTATGAAGCCGTCGTCAACCTCGTCCGCGCCCGCCTCGAAAAAGCAAGAAGTGTGTGAACTCGTAAGGGAATATGGCATACGAAGTTGATTTTCTGCCCGTTGGCGAAGGTGAAAGGTGTGGCGATGCCATCGCACTACGCTTCGGCAATCTTGCCGGCAGCCGCGATGAGCAACAGGTCTGGGTCATCGACGGCGGAACGAAAGAATCCGGCCAAGCACTTGTTGGCCATATCAAGAAATACTACGGGACGGATCGTGTTGATGTGGTGGTCTGCACGCATCCGGACTCGGATCATGCCTCAGGCCTTTCCGTCGTGCTTGAACAAATGAGCAAAGTTGGCGTTCTCCTGATGCACCAGCCCTGGAATCATGCGGAGGACATTCACCACCTGTTTGACGATGAGCGCGTCACTCGATCACGGATCGAGGAACGGGTTTGGCGAGCGCTTCAAGACGTCCGCGAACTAGAGAAGATTGCCACAAGGAAAGGCATCCCGATTCGGGAGCCTTTCTCGGATGATTGCAAGTTTGTGTTGAGTCCCAGCAAAGCTTTCTACGAGCAACAGTTGGCAAATTTCCGTTGCATGCCCGAAGTCGCCAAGAAGACCCAAATGCAGCGATTGATCGAGGCGTTGTTTGCCAAGGCAAAGGAGGCGGCAAGAGCCGCTGAGACGTGGTTCAAGGAGACTCTGGCCGACCCGGAGCCGGACGCCACCAGCGCTGAAAATAACTCATCCGTAGTTCTTTTGCTTGAGCTTGATGGGGAGCGATTCCTGTTCACAGCCGATGCAGGTGTGCCTGCATTGACTGAGGCAGCAAACCGTGCGGACGCGCTTGGAATTGACCTGAAAAACGTCCGGTTCATCCAGGTGCCGCATCATGGCAGCAAACGCAACGTTGGTCCGACCATCCTTAATCGGATTGTCGGCCCAATCAAACAGACCGAATCCTACGACAAAGCAGCATATGTTTCGGCCTCCAAAGACGGTCAGCCAAAACATCCGGCCAAGAAGGTTGTCAACGCGTTCAAGCGGCGCGGTGCACAAGTTTACGCAACCCAAGGTAGGACGCTTTGGCATCACGGCAGCGACGCGCCGCAACGGCAGGGATGGAGCAATGCAACCCCGTTGCCTTTTTACGAGGAGGTTGACGAGTAAACCATGATCGCGCGTTTTGACCTATACGATTTCGTGGCCAACCTGATCCCGGGGTTGGTGTTCCTCTTGTGCGTCCAAATACTGGCCGGTTTGTTCGGCTGGACGC
>JAOADM010000053.1 GCA_026417315.1 Limisphaera sp. | reverse complement strand
AGATGTGTATAAGAGACAGTACATCGCCATGAGGCGGGATTGTCCCACGGCGGCACAGGCTTGCAGTTCGCTCAACTCCGTGGGCCGCCGCTCGTACCCCAGGGCGCCCATGCCCGCGCCCACCGCCCCGCTGGTGACCAGCAGCACCTCCCGGCCCGCCTTGCGTTGGGCGGCCAGCTGGGCGACCAGTTGCTCCATCTGGGCCGGGTCCGGCTGTTTGCGGCTGTCCGTCAACACCCCCGTGCCCACCTTCACCACCAGACGCGCGACGTTCTTGAGTTGATCCCGTTGCACAGGTTGCCAGAAAACGGCAAACCGTTTCGCCGCAAAAGTCGAAAAAATCGGGACCCGGCTTTCGGCTGCAGCCGGCCTGGATCCGGCCGGTCGGTGCGGTCCGCGGTGTGCGCGGTGCCAGCGCGGGGGCGGAGTCAGCAACGCCGGAGAGGCCTGAAGACCACCCCGAAGCCCCGGCCGGGCCCGGCGGCGCGGGTGCTGCGCCGGCCCTCGCTTCCCCCACGGCCGGATTTCGATCATGCGACGCAGGTCCGGGGCGTGAACCGTGCTTGACGAGGCCGCGAGGAATGAATCTTATGAAGCCCAAGGTCGTCCAACCCAACGGATGGCTCAACCACGAGGCCTTGACATGAAAACGGATGATTTGCATCGAAGCCGGCGTTTCCTGCGGAACTGGGGCTGGGCACTGGTCCTGAGTGTCGTTCTCGGCGCATCCGCGGCTCCGAAACGCGTGCTGGTGGTGGGAGTGACGGAAGGCTTCCGGCATTCCAGCATCGAAGTGGGGATGCAGGTGATTTCCCAGTTGGCGCACGACACCGGGTTGTTCACGGTGGACATTGCGAATGTGAATCCGAATGCCCCGGAGTTTCGCGGGCCGGACGGCAAACCGGATCGCGCCAAGGTGCAGGCGGCCAACAAGCGCCTGCTGGCCGAAAAGATGAGCCCGGCGGCCCTGGCCAATTACGATCTGGTGATCTTCAACAGTACCACGGGCGACCTGCCCATTCCGGACATGCAGGCCTTCCTGGATTGGATCCGCAGCGGCAGGGGTTTTGTGGGCGTGCATGCCGCCACCGACACATTCCGCGGTCATCGCCCGTTCCATCCCTACGTGCAAATGATCGGAGGTGAATTCAAGTACCACGGACCCCAGGTGGGGGTTGAGATCATCAATCAGGATCCCGCGCATGCCGCCTGCCAGCACCTGCCCAATCCCTGGAAGGTCTTTGACGAGATCTACATTTTGGACGGGTTCGAACGGGCGGCCGTGCATGGCCTGCTTACGTTGGACAAGCACCCGAACGAAAAGACCCCGGGTGACTACCCCATTGCCTGGTGCAAAACCTTCGGCAAGGGCCGCGTGTTTTACACATCGCTGGGCCATCGCGAGGACGTATGGGATCCGAACTGGCGGGATGGCAACGGCCAACGCGCCAATCCGCCCGAGGTCGCGGTGGCGTTCCAACGGCATCTGTTGGGAGGGATCAAGTGGGCCCTGGGCTTGCCGTGAGCAGGGCACGTTTGCCGGGGTGGTATCGCAAGCCATTCCCGGTCCGGTTGCTGCACGGGCTGTTCCGGGACACCTTGCACAGGGCAGGGGGCTTTCGCGCCGCAGGGGCAGCGCCAAAGGGCGCCAACCATGGACCGCGGTGCCGCCACACGATAGCCACAGAAATATGAGCGAGACGGAACGACTGTTGGATTGGAATCGAAGAGAGTTTCTGCGGGGCAGTTCCCTGATGGCACTGGCCACGCTGCTGGGCGGGGTTCGATTGATCCGCCCCGAGGCCGCCGCGGCCGAGCCGGAGCCGGCCCCCACGGAAAAGGTGAAGGTGGGATTGATCGGGCTGGGGCAGTGGGGTCGGGAGTTGCTGGACCAGCTGTTGCGGCTGCCGCAGGCGGAGGTCGCAGCCATCTGCGACAATTACCCTGCCATGTTGCGGCGCAGCGCCAAACGCGTGCCCGACGCCATGGCCACGGAAGATTACCGCGCTTTGCTCGAGAACAAGGAGATCCCCGCCGTGGTGGTGGCCACGCCCACCCATCTTCACAGGGACATCGTCCTCGCGGCATTGGAAGCCGGCAAACACGTTTACTGCGAGGCCCCGCTGGCCCATACCGTGGAAGACGCACGGGCCATTGCTCAGGCGGCCCTGAAACACAACCGGCAGGTTTTCCAGCCGGGCCTGCAACTTCGGTCGGATCCCCAGCGCCATTTCCTGCTGCCCTTTGTGCGCTCGGGGGCACTGGGCCGCATGGCCATGGCCCGCGCGCAATGGAACAAGAAAACCAGCTGGCGTCAGACCTCCCCCAACCCGGAACGCGAAGCCGCAGTCAACTGGCGCCTGGCCCGGGAGACCTCGCTCGGTCTGCTGGGTGAGGTGGGCATCCACCAGATCGACCAGGTGAGCTGGTTCTTTGGTGCGATGCCCACGGCGGTGCACGCTTTTGGCACGGTGGCGTTCTGGAGGGACGGTCGCGAGGTGCACGACACCGTCCAGGCCGTGGTGGAGTATCCGGAAGGATTGCGCCTGCTGTACAGCGCCACCCTGGCCAACAGCTTCGAATCCGAGGCGGAAATCTATTACGGCAGTGATGCGGCCGTGATGATCCGGGGCAGCAGTGCCTGGATGTTCAAGGAGGCCGACGCTCCGTTGCTGGGCTGGGAGGTGTACGCGCGCAAGGACGCCTTCTACAAAGAGACCGGCATCTCGCTGCGTGCCGACGCCTCCAAACTGCGTGCCCAGGGCGACCAGGCCCAGGCCCAGGCCGAGGCCACGGACCCGCCCGTTTACTTTGCGCTGCAATCGTTCCTGCGAAATTGTCGCGAGGTGAGCTCCGCCGTGCAGGATTTCGTTTCCCTTTACGGGGACAGTGATCCCCAGGCCCTGGCCGAGTACCTGGCCAAAGAGGTCCGGCGTCTGCCGGCCGCGGACGCGCTCGACGGGTACCGGGCCACGGTCCTGGCCATCAAGGCCAGTGAGTCCGCGACCACGGGCAGGCCGGTTTCCCTGCCGGCAGAACTGTTTGAATTGAGCTAGGGTGTTTGCGTCCAAACTTATGATGACAACGATGAAGCGAACATTGGCCCGTTTTGTCCGCCCCGCAGGTCGGGTCGGCACCTCCCGATCGCAATCCATGCTGGCGCATGCCACCGCATGGCTCCTGCTGTTGAGCCTGTCTCTCCAGGCAGCCGAGGGCTGGACGCGATTCGGGCCCAAACCCGGGGGCAAATCCAAGATCCGCATCGAGGGCACCTCCACCATCCACGATTGGCAGGTGGAAAGCAGCCTGGTGGGTGGGACCCTGGAGGTGGGGCCGAATTTCCCGAAGAACCAGGGTGAGGTTCAACCGGGCAAACTGGATGTGCGCGCCGAGGTGTTCGTGCCGGTCAGCTCCCTGAAGAGCATCAAAAAGGACGGCACCCCCTACAGCACTGCGATGGACGACATCATGCATGAAAAGCTGCTCAAAACCCAGCATCCGCGCATTGTGTATCGCTTGCAGGAGCTGACCCTGAAGGGGAGTGGAGGTGCCGCGGGCACGTACAATGCGGAGGCCGTGGGCGACCTCGTCGTGGCCGGAGTCACGAATCGGATCACCATGCCGGTGCAGGTGCAGGTCCATCCGGACAACCATCTGCTCATCAGCGGCGAGGTGGGGTTGAAAATGACCGACTTCAAGATTGACCCGCCGGCTCCCAAGGTCGCCCTGGGCCTGATCAAAACGGGCGACGAGGTCAAGGTGTTGTTCCAGTGGGAAGTGTTCCCACGGTGAAGTCAGACAGGGCCACGAGGGCTCTGCATCGGGATCGATTGGGCCCGGGTCGAACGCACGACCCGGGCCGTTTTTTGTAGGCTGGAAGGCGCGGGGGACATGCCGAAGGGCCGGAGTCATTACCGCACCGCCGACAAACATGCGCCCTGGCGGAGGCGAAACCAGGGCGCGAGTTACACCGACTCCGTTTCGTTTGCGCGGGCGCAAGCGTGCGGTTCTCGATCCCTGAGCCCCGGGGCGCGCAGCCTTGCCGCGGGACGCAACGCGGGGTGTCTGACCGGCGTCGCCGCCAACTCGCGCAGGCACACCCCCGGGCCACCCGTTGTGCGGAGGGCGTTTGACCGAGGGGGAGAGGCCCCGGGATGCCTTCGGCGGGGGGCGAGCGTCGTGCGGCCAGCTCCTGATCCTTCAAAACGGCGCAACGGAATTATTCATTACTCTTATCGAAATAGATGTTGACATAAGTCAAAAGGCTCGCTGCGGCGCTTCTTGCCGCAAACCTCGGTCTGGGCCAAATTGCGCGCGGCATGAAGGCGCAGACCTGGGCAGGGATCGCCGTGGGGGCCATGATGGGTGTGGCGCTGGGCACCAGCGCCTACACGTTTCTCTATGCCCGGGGGTATTCCTACCTCACCGAGGACCCCCGGGCATGCATCAACTGCCACATCATGCGGGAGCAGTACGATTCGTGGCTCCATTCCAGCCACCACGCGGTCGCCACCTGCAATGACTGTCACACCCCCTCCGGGTGGGTGGCCAAGTACTGGACCAAGGCCCAGAACGGTTTTTGGCACTCCTATTACTTTACGCTCGGCACCTATCCCGATCCGATTCGGATCACCGAGCGGAATCGCCGCGTGACGGAGGCGGCCTGCCGGAAATGTCACGCGGACATTGTTCACGGGATTGAGGGGCCCGGGGGCGCCGCGGATCCGGCGCAGCGGGCCTCCTGTCTGCACTGCCATCGGGATGTTGGCCATTTGCATTGAAGCACTATGAAGCGAATCCAATCCAACAACCTGACCCCGACTCCGCCTGGCGAGGTCCGTCACCTGCGCGGGGCACAACTCCTCAAATACGGTGTGGCCACGGGCGCGGCGGCGTTGCTCACGGTGGGGGCGCTGGCCCTGTTGCTGAACATCCTGGAACGCAAACGCGAGGCGCAGAACCCGTTCTTCCGCGTCGTGGAGTTGACGGACGACACGACGGATCCCGCCATTTGGGGGAAGAACTTTCCGCAGCAATATGACAGTTACCGGCGGACGGTGGATCAAGTGCGCACGCGCTATGGGGGGAGTGAGGCGCTGCCGCGGACGCCCACGGCGGCCGATCCGCGCTCCGTGGTGGCGCAGTCTAAACTCGAAGAAGATCCCCGCCTGAAGACGATGTGGGCGGGTTTTGCCTTCTCGCTGGACACCCGGGAGGATCGGGGCCACGCCTACATGTTGGACGACGCCACTTTCACCGGGCGGCAGGCGCGGCCGCAGCCGGGGGCCTGCCTCAATTGTCACTCCTCCGCCTATGCGGCTTACAAAAGCCTGGGCGAGGGCGACATCATGAAGGGCTTCGAGAAATTCAACGCCCTGCCGTTTGCCGAGGCTCGCAAACTGGTGGAGCACCCCGTGGCCTGCATTGACTGCCATGATCCGCAAACGATGCAGCTGCGGATCACGCGCCCGGCCTTCATTGAGGGCATTCGCGCCCTGAAGGCACGGGAGGGGATCCCGGATTACGATGTCAACCGCATGGCGACACGGCAGGAAATGCGTTCGTTCGTCTGTGCGCAGTGTCACGTGGAGTACTACTTCAAGGGCGACGCGAAGCGGTTGACCTTCCCGTGGAGCAAGGGAGTCAAGGTCGAGGAAATCCTGGCCTACTACGACGAGGTGGGCTTCAAGGACTGGACGCACGCCGAGACGGGCGCGTCGGTGCTCAAGGCCCAGCATCCGGAGTTCGAGCTGTGGAGCCAGGGAATTCATGCGCGGTCGGGCGTGGCCTGCGCAGATTGTCACATGCCCTATCAGCGCGTGGGCGCGTTCAAGGTCAGCGACCATCACGTGCGCAGTCCGATGCTCAACGTGCATCGGGCCTGTCAGACCTGTCATCCCTGGCCGGAAGAGGAACTCAAGGCCCGCGTGCAGACCATTCAGGATCGCACGCACCAGTTGCGGGACCGTGCGCTGGACGCGCTCATGGATCTGATCGCCGACCTCAAAGCCGCCCGGTCGGCCGGACACGGGGAGGAGCAACTGCGGGAGGCGCTGGATTACCACCGCAAGGCGCAGTTCTACATCGATTTCGTGGAGGCCGAGAATTCCAGTGGATTCCACGCACCTCAGGAGGCCGCCCGGATCCTGGCCGACGCGATTGACTTCTGCCGCAAGGGTCAGCAGGCGTTGCGGAAACTCGGGTCCGGGACCACGGGAGTCGCGGCCACCGCTGCCACTGCCGCGCCATAGGAACCCCATGCAGCCGTTGGCCGGGTGGCCGACTCCGCAGGCGACCGCGCCTCGCTTCAGCCTCCTAAGTGCAGGCGGCCGTGGCCGTCCGGGTCGGGCTGCGGGCCGCATCCGACGATTGGATTGCGCCGCTCAGACTTTGCTGGAGGGCCTGGAACAGGGCCTGCGGGTGGTACGGCTTGGGGAGGAACACCCCGCCGGGCTCGCGCTCCATCGCCTCGCGGATCACGTCCGGGCTGTATCCACTGGTGTAGATGACCTTCAGGGCCGGGTTCAGGCACTGCAGGGTCCGGGCCAGGTCGTGGCCGTTCATGGTGCCCGGCATGACGACGTCGGTGAGCAGGACATCCGGCACCACCCCGCACGATTCCCAAATGCGCATGGCCTCGTCGGCATCGGCCGCTTTCAGGACACGGTAGCCACGCCGTTTCAGGAGTTCGGCGGTCAGATCCCGCACGGGCAGTTCGTCCTCGACCAGCAGGACGATGGGCCCCTGCCCCTGGGGAGGGCCGGCGGGGGAGAGGGCGGCCGGAGGCGGTGCTGCGGGGGGTTCGGCCTGGGGGGTTGCGGCCACGGGGAGGTACACACGAAAGCTGCTGCCCTGGCCGGGCTGGGTCCGGACTTCCACCCAGCCTTCGTGTTGTTTGACGATGCCATGCACGGTGGACAGTCCGAGCCCGGTGGCACGGCCGAAGCCCTTGGTGGTGAAAAACGGATCGAAGATGCGCGGCAGAACGTCCGGCGGGATGCCGCAGCCGTGGTCGGTCACCTCGAACCAGACGAATCGACCGGGGCGGGCGTCGGGGATCTGCGCGGCGGTGGCCTCGTCCAACTCGACCTGGCCGGTGGTGATCTGGATGGTGTCCCCCTGAGGCGCGGCGTCGCGAGCATTCAGGAGGAGCTGCACCAGCACTTGTTCCATGCCATGGGGGTCGGCCATGACCGGAGGGAGCTCGAGGCTGGTGCGTAACTGCAGGGTGTGTCGGTCGCCGAGAGCCCGGGCAAGCGTGGGGGCCAGTTTCTGCAGGGTCTGACCCAGGTCCACGGGTCTGGGCTGGAACCACTGTCGCCGGCTGAAGGCCAGGAGTTGTTGGGTCAAGCGTGCGGCACGCTGGGCGTATTCGGCCGTGCGCTCCAACAGGGCCGCTTGCAGGGCGGGGTTGACGTCTCCGCTTTGGAGGAGGGAGACGTTGCCGAGGATGACGGTCAGGATGTTGTTGAACTCGTGGGCGATGCCGGCGGTGAGCTGGCCCACGGCCTCCAGCTTCTGCGTTTGCCGCAATTGTTCCTCGAGCCGAATCTGGGCGGTGATGTCTTCGGCTGCCAGCAGCAGGCAGGGTTCGGCGCCCAGGACGAAGGGCTGGGTGCTCAGGAGCACACGGCGTTCCTGGCCATCGGGTCGCCGCAGCAGGCAGGGGTGTTGTCGGAGGGGTTTTTCCGGATCCATCCGAATCGGTGCCGCCGAAGGGCCCTGGGTCAGCCATTGCAACCGATCCTCGGTCGCGGCCATCAACTCGGCGCGCGAGGCACCGCACAACTCCGCGAAAGCCGGGTTGACATCCACGTACCGCCAGGGATTCGTTCGCAAGAGGGCCAGGGGCACGGGACTGAATTCGAACGCGCGGCTGAAGCGGGCCTCGCTTTCCCGGAGGGCCACCTCGGCCCGCAGGCGTTCGGCCACTTCGCGTTGGAGCTCCTGGTTGGCAGCGACCAGTTCCGCGGTTCGTTGTTGGACCAGTTTGTCCAGGTCGGCGATGCAGAGACGCGCCTGCCGCGCCAATTCCCATTTCCGGGTCAGCGCGTGCGCCAGTTGCAGCACCTCGATGGTTTCGAAGGGTTTTTTGAGGATCAGCAGGCTGTCCGTTTTCCCGAGCCGCCGCACGAAATCGTCCCAGGCGTAATCGGAATGCGCGGTGCAGATGACGGCCTGCAGATCGGGCGCCACCTGCCAGAGCCGTTCGAGGGTTTCGACGCCGTCCCACCCGGGTGGCATGCGCACGTCCACGAACGCGAGTTGGTAAGGGTCTCCTTCTTCGAGGGCTTTGCGCACCATCTCCAGCGCTTCCTGGCCCTGATGCGCGGAATCGAGTCGAAAGGCGTCTTGCGCCGTGGCGACCTCCGGCTCGCCGAAGAGGGCGGCCTCGGCGGCGTCGAGATGAGGCGCGGTCCCGGCCGAGCCACCCAGGATTTTGCGAAAATCCGCGTGGATCGCGGGGTTGTCGTCCACGATCAAAATGCGCGGGGGACGTGGGGAGGGCGAGGAAGTCATGGAGTGGCCTGAGGCTTTTTATAGGGAATGCGCAAGGTGAATCGCGCGCCCTGTCCGACGCCGTCGCTGTGCGCCTCCAGGGAACCCCCGAGGGCTTTGGCGGCCAGGGCACTGCTGTGAAGACCGAAACCGTGACCCGTGGGCCGCGTGGTAAAGCCGTGGGTGAAAATCTTCGTCATGTTTTCGGGCGGAATTCCGATGCCGTTGTCCTCGATCTCCATGACCAGCCAATCGTCGCCGTCGCGTCGGATCCGGGCCACCACCTGCTTGTCCGGTCGACCGGAGTCGCTCACGGCGTACTTGGCGTTGCGGATGAGGTTGACCAGGATCTGCAGCACCTTGTGCCGGTCCACCAGGATGGGGGGAGCGGACTCGAATTCCCGGACCAGCTGCACCGTGTGGCGGTTCAGGGCCGCCGCATTGATGCGGAGAGCGTCCTCCATGAGCTGCACGGGCTCGACCGTTTCCTCGACGCCGGCCATGCGGGCGTAGTTTTGCTGCATGGCGACGATTTGTTTGATGTGCTCCACGTGGTCGCGGAGCTGGGCCAGTTCGGCCAAAAGGAATTCCTGTTGTTCGGCCAGGGCCTTGCTGACCGCCTCCAGATACCCGGGCAGGTGTTTACCGCGTGGATCCTGCGTGAGGAACTCGTCCAGGTGACCCAGATGGGCTCGCAGCAGTTCGGGGACCCTGGCCAGATTGGCGAACCGATTCTGCCGCACGCGATCCAGGAGCAGCGAGCAGGAGACGTTGATGCTGGTGAGCACGTTGCCCACGTTGTGCAGGACGTCACTGGCGACCTCGGCCATGCCGGCGAGTCGGGAGGCTTCCACAAGGCGCTTGTGGGTGGCTTCCAATTCGGCCTCCGCCTGCTTGAGGGCGGTGATGTCCTTGGAGATGCCGAAGGTGCCGATGATCTCTCCCCGGGCGTTGCGCCAGGGCATCTTGGTGGTCAGGCACCAGGTGATGCGACCGTCCTTGTGGGTTTCCTTTTCCACCTTGCCGATGATGGGCTCGCCCGTGGCGATGATGCGCTGTTCATCTTCGAAGGCGGCACGGGCGTGTTCCTCGGTGAAGAGATCGAAATCGGTCTTGCCCACCAGCGCGTTGGGATCGTCCAACTGCATGAGCTTTCCGAAGGTGGCGCGACTGTACCGGACGAAACGGGACTGACGGTCCTTGAAATAGATGGCGTCGGGGATGTTGTCCAGGAGGGCCTGGAACAGTTCACGTTCGTAGCGCAGTTCATCTTCGACCTGTTTCCAGGCGGTGATGTCCTTGGAAATGCCGAAGGTGCCGATGATCTCTCCTTGCGCGTCGCGCCAGGGGACCTTGGTGGTCAGGGCCCAGGTCACCCGTCCGTCGGCATGCGTTTCCTTTTCCAGCTTGCCCACGATGGGCCTGCCGGTGCGCATGATCTCCTGTTCGTCTTCGAAGGCCGGCCGGGCGTGCTCCTCGGTGAAGATGTCGAAGTCGGTCTTGCCGATCAGTGCGTTCGGGTCGGTCAGACCGTAGCGCTCGACGAAGGCCCGACTGTAGTGTACGAACCGCGACTCACGATCCTTGAAATAGATCATGTCGGGGCAGTGCTCCAGGAGGGTCTGAAACAGGTTGCTGGTTCGCTCCAGGGCCGCCTGGGCCTCTTTGATGGGAGTGATGTCTTCGTAGCTGCCGAGCACGCCCACGATTTGTCCCTGGGCATCGCGGATGGGCACCTTGTTGGTGCGCAGCCACGCCAGAGAGCCGTCGGGTCGCGTTTGGACCTCCTCATAGCCCAGCTTGGGCTCTCCGGTCTTCATGACCTCTTGATCGTCCGCCACGTACTGGTTCGCCTGGTCCCGCCAGACCAGGTCGAAGTCGGTCTTGCCCACGATTGCGTCGGGGTTTGGCAGGCCGCAGTCCTGGGCAAAGGCACGGTTGCAGCCGAGGTACACGGAGTTCCGATCCTTCCAGAAAATGCGTTGCGGCGTGGTGTCCAGGATGGAGCGCAGCATCTGCGTCGAGCGGAACAGCTCCTCCTGCATCCGCTTCCGCGCGGTGATGTCGCGTCCGATGCACTGGACCGCCGCAGCGCCGTCCTGTGTCCGGGTCCGGCGCAGGGACAGTTCCAGACACAGGGTCCGCCCCTGCGGCGCGCGCAATTCGGTTTCAATGCGCAGGGGCGCGTCCGAAGCCTCCGGATCTTGCAGCAGGCGTTCGACGGTTTGCCAGCATTCCGGGGAGAGAACCTCGGCGGCGACCACCGTGCCCAGATGCTCCGGGATGATGCCCAGGGCACGGCACAGCGCCGGATTGGCGGAAACGAATCGTCCCTCGGCATCCAGGGCGAAAATGAGGTCGTGTGCTTGTTCGAACAGTTCCCGGAAGGAGCGTTCCAGGGCCAGCTCACGTTCCATGCGTTCCTGCAGCTGGCGGGTCTGGCGGGCCACCTGGCGGCGGAGTGCAAAGCTCCAAACACCCGTGCCCGCCGCCAGGGCCGAGAGCAGGCTGATGACCGTGACGGAATGATTCAAGGTCCATCCGGCCGGTACACTCACCTGTCCCACCGCCGCACCTGTTGGGTTGGGGGAGGCGGAACCTGGCGCTACTGCGTTTGTGGTCCCCGGGTGAGAAGCCCGTGCGCTTTGCACCAAGCCCGGTGCCTGGCTCCAGGCAACCATTAAGGACAGGCAGGCCGTGGCCGTGCCCACGATGAACCACCAGCGGCCCGGCAACGGGGCAATGCCGGGCTGAACTCCCGAAGTTGCACTCTTCCTGGCCATGTGGCGTTTTCCGGAAATGGGTTGTCTGGCCCTGCGGCAGGGCGGGCTCGCCTTCCGGTCCCTTACCCGCAGCCTGCCCCCGGTTCCGCCCGTCCGCCGCTCCGTGGCGGGCTGCCCGGATCCCCGCCGAGGACATGCGGCTGGCGCCGGATGAACGCCGCCCGGGCAGGCAGATTCCCCGTGGCTGTGGCCGGGGAAACCCGGTCATGGGCGCTCATGGCGTCACGGCCAGACACACAATGTCCTGCTAACGCAGCTATCGGCAGCCGGTTGGGGAACTTGAGCTGAAAAGGAGCTCGAGGTGGCAGGTGCAGGTTTGCCCGTTACCGCGGAAGGCCGGGTTGGCTTTTCCCCGAGCAGCATTCGTTCGCGGCCGGGTCCCCTGCAGGCCGGTTCGAGAAGTCGGGCCCGTCTGCTGCATGGACGGCATGGGCGGAAGAAGCTGGATTGTCCGCAGCGGCGCCCGAATTGTCCGGAACCCGCACTCGCCGGGACCGGCGCCCTCGGGTTGGTGGTCGGGCGTGTGAGTGGCAAAAGTCTCTCGGCGCAGATCGGCTGCCCACCGCGGCCCTGGTGGTTGCGCCCGCGCCGGATTGAATCCTGCGTGTGCGTGTCCGTGGCTCGCGGCCGCGGTCAAAAGGCAGTGCCCGGCACGCCCGGACGGCGGGCCGTACCGCGACCCGAGACCCTGCACGATCATGTCGGGCTGGCGGAAACGGGGAACCGAACGGCGAACCATGAGGCGGGCGCTGCTCCGAGCGCACTTGGGATGTGCGTCTTCCCCGGGCGTTTCTGCGGGGGGTGCGGCGCGTCTTGCCCGAGATCGGTCGTTGACGACCGACATGGAGACGCTGTTCCCGGTTGAGCCGGGATGGGGTTTGGTGTAAGCATGCACGGGCAGACACAGAGAGGTGGAGTACAATCAGCGGTCATCCATGCACTGGAACGCAACCCCATTCTTGAGTCGAAAGTTCCGAACTCTTGCGGCGGCCGGCGCGCTCTGGCTGGGCGGGAGCACGGCGCTGTTGAGCCAGGTCATTACGAACTTCACGCCTGCCTACGGACAACCGGGCACCTGGGTGACCGTGTACGGGAGCGGCTTTTATTACACCGGCTATACCGTGGATCCGGTAACAGCCGTGC
Organism: Limisphaera sp.; assembly: GCA_026417315.1. GTDB lineage: Bacteria > Verrucomicrobiota > Verrucomicrobiia > Limisphaerales > Limisphaeraceae > Limisphaera. The sequence continues at coordinate 7,359 of JAOADM010000053.1, read as the reverse complement.
AATTCGGCACGCGGCCGGCTCAGTTCAGTGTGACGGCCGACAATCAATTGGTCGCCATGGTCCCGACCGGGGCGACCACCGATTACATCCGGGTGGGCAAACCCGGACGCAGTTGGGTCTACAGTCCGCGCCCTTTTACCGTGATCGGCCCGGGGCCGTACATCACCGGTTTCTCTCCGGCCAACGGCAACGTGGGGACCCTGGTGACCATCGAGGGCGTGCAATTCACCGGAGCCACCACGGTACAATTCAACGGGGTGCCCGCGTCCGGATTCTTCGTGGCCAGCGACACGCTGATCCAGGTCAATGTGCCGGCGGGTGCCAGCACCGGACCGATTGCCGTCGGCCGGGCCGGGGTGGGGACCAACGTGAGCTCGACGTTCTTTTACCTGCCGCCCGTGATCGACCGGTTCGAACCGACCAATGGTCGGCCGGGCACGCTGGTCACCCTGTACGGGCGCAATTTGCGGGGTGCGACGGAAGTGCGCTTTCAAGCGACCCCTGCCACCTTCGAGCCCCCCACGACGAACACCATTTTGCGTGCGGTGGTGCCCCTGGGAGCGCGGACCGGGCCCTTGCGCGTGGTCACGCCGGGTGGGGTGTTCGTTTCCAGCAGCTCGTTCGTGGTGCGGCCGGCGATTACCGGGTTCAGTCCAACGGCCGGCCCCCCGGGCACGGTGGTGACCATCACCGGGGCGAACCTGGACGTGGCGCCGGTCTCGGTGCGGTTCGGGGACGTGGCAGCGACCGTGACACAGGTGAGTTTCGACCGTTTGACGGTGACGGTTCCGGCGGGAGCCACGACCGGCCCCATCACGGTGACCACGGCGGATGGAAGCGATGTGAGCACGGACCTGTTTTATCTACCGCCCCGGGTGGACAGTTTCCTGCCCACCAACGGGCCGCCGGGTACGCCCGTGGCGATCGCGGGGCAGAATCTGCTGGGGACTTCGGCTGTGTTGTTTGACGGCGTGGCCGCCACGTTTTTGCCGCCCACCTCCAGCACCGGCCTTGTCGCATATGTCCCGGCCGGGGTGACCACCGGGCCGCTCACGGTTGTGACGCCCGGAGGCTCGACCAACACGGGGTCGCGGTGGTTCTATGCCGCTCCGGTGATTCACAGCTTTTCTCCCATGCATGGCTTGCCGGGCACCAACGTGGTCATCACGGGTGCGAATTTTCGTGGCACGACCGCCGTGCGATTTAACGGCGTTCCCGCCAGCTTCATGCCTCCCACGAACAACACGACGCTGGTGACCACGGTGCCTGGCGGCGCGCAGACCGGCCCCATCGAAGTGGTCACTCCCGGTGGTCAGGCCGTCTCCGGAGTCCCGTTCGCCCTCGATTACACGGCGGACCTTCGATTGGAAGGGGCGCCAAATGTGATTGTTACCCGGTTGGGCAGTAATTTCACCGCAACCCTGAATCTGCGGAACACGGGGCCGTATGTGGCCACGAACGTGCTCTTCGAGATCCAGTGGCCTGCAGCCCTGCAATTGCGCTCCGCGACCGCCACGCAGGGCTCCGTTCAAGTCGAGCCGAATCGCGCGCGCCTGAGCGTTCCGTCACTGAATCTGGTCAATCCCGTGAGCGTGACACTGACTTGGGCGGCCCTGGGATGGGGATGGTTTACCAACCTGGCAACCCTCACCGGCGCCTACACAGATCCCACCCCGGACAACGCCCGCTGGGCCGTCGTGGTGCTGGTCGAACCCCTGCCGTTGTTGAGCGTGCAGGCCCTGCCGGATGCCCGGATTCGGGTCTCCTGGCCCGTGGCCTTGACCAACTACGTGCTGCAGTACCGTTCCCTGGTTTCACCCGGCGTCTGGTCCAATTACCCGGTGGCGCCCAGCGTGGGAACCAACGAAAGGTTTGTGATCGAGCCGATCTAGACCAACGGCCGGATGTTCCGGCTGCGGCGGCAGTGACGAAGACCGCCCAAGGAAGGGTGGCTCCTGAGCCGGATCTCCTCGGGTTGTCATTGCCCATGGTTTCCACCTCCCTCGACCGGAGACGGGGCGACTCGCCGGGGCGGGCCGCCGCAGGGGTCTCCTGCAAAAACCGTTGACCCGGAGGAACCCTCCCGAAAGCATTGGGCATGCGAATGCTCGAAGTGGACCGCGAATCCGCGGCTTGGGCCTCCACGGATCCACGGGTTGTTTCCGGCAAAGACGGGAATTGTCGCGCGCTCGGCGTCAGGCCGTTATGCGCGCTGCAGAGGTTGGCTCTGGTCTGGCTCATGGTGTGTCTGGCTGTCTCCGGTCTCGCTGCGGGAGAGGAAAAGCGCGTCGAAGATCTGCTCCGGCAAATGACCCTGCAGGAGAAGCTGGGGCAGATGACCCAGGTGGATCTGGGGGCCCTGAAAGATCGCACCGACATCGCGCGCCTGGGACTGGGCTCCGTTCTGTGCGGGGGCAACACGGATCCGGAAAACAACGAGCCGGCCACGTGGCGGCGCACCGTCGTTCAGTGCCAGCAGTTGGCGCTGCAGAGTCGCCTGGGCATTCCGCTGCTGTTCGGGGTGGACGCGGTGCACGGGCACAACAATGTGCTGGGGGCGGTGATCTTTCCGCATCAGATCGGCCTGGGCGCCACACGAAATCCGCGCCTGGTGGAGGAAACGGCTCGCGTGACGGCCCGCGAAATGCTGGCCACGGGCATTCACTGGGCGTTTGCTCCGTGCCTGGCAGTGGCGCAGGATCCGCGTTGGGGGCGCACCTACGAGAGTTACAGTGACGATCCGGAACTGGTGGGGCAGCTGGGCGCAGCCGCCGTGCGCGGCCTGCAGGGGGGAGCACGAGTCCGCACCTGGCGCGCGCTGGCCTGTGCCAAGCATTACCTCGGAGACGGCGGGACCACCGAAGGGGTGGATCAGGGCAACACCGAATGTGATGAGGCGACGTTGCGGCGCGTCCATCTGGCCCCGTATCGCGAGGCCATCCGGGCCGGGGTGGGTTCCCTCATGGCCTCGTACAGCAGTTGGAACGGAGTCAAACTGCACGGCCACCGGTATCTTCTGACCGATGTGCTGAAAGGCGAGCTGGGGTTCGAAGGCTTCGTGGTGTCGGATTGGGCGGCCATCGATCAGCTTTCCCCGAATTACAAGGAAGCCATCGAGCGAGCCATCACTGCGGGGGTGGACATGGTGATGATCCCCAACGGCCCGGGGCAGCCCAACAATTACCTGGAGTTCCTCCGGCTGCTGGCCGAGCTGGTAAACGAAGGACGCGTGGCGGAGAGCCGCATCGATGACGCGGTGCGCCGGATCCTCCGCACAAAAGTGCGGCTCGGGTTGTTCGAGCGACCGATGACTCCGGAGGGCCTCCTGTCCCGGGTGGGCGCGCCGGAGCACCGGGCGGTGGCGCGGCAGTGCGTGCGGGAGTCGCTGGTGCTGCTGAAAAACGAACGTGGTCTGTTACCGCTTTCGAAGCGTGCCCGGCACATCCATCTGGTGGGTCAGGCGGCCGACGATTTGGGATTGCAGTGCGGCGGCTGGACCATCTCCTGGCAGGGGAGCACGGGTGCGGTGACCCGGGCCGGCACCACGCTGTTGCAGGCTGTGCGCAGCACGGTCGGCCCGCGGACCCGCGTGACTTATTCCCGGGACCTGGCCGGGGGCACGGCGGCTGACGTGATCGTGGTGGTGTTGGCCGAGCCGCCGTACGCCGAAATGATGGGAGACCGCAAGGATTTGAGTTTGTCTGCGGAACAGCTCGGCCTGGTGCGTGAGGCGCGGGCCTCGGGCCGACCGGTGGTGACGGTGCTCTACTCCGGGAGGCCGCTGCTTCTGGGGTCCGCGTGGGAAGACTCGGACGCATTCGTCGCCGCGTGGCTGCCCGGCACCGAGGGACAGGGGATCGCCGACGTGCTGTTCGGGGATGCCCGTCCCACGGGCAGGTTGCCCCGGGTATGGCCGAAGGATCCCCGGCATCTGCGCAGCTCGGAAGCCGCCGCAGACCCCATGTTTCCGCGCGGGTTTGGGTTGACCTATCGGACCCGCGGGCGGTGATTCCGGGCGATTCCGCCGGGGTGCCCGGCGCCGCGGAGTGCTTGCAACCGCCCTCACAAGACCGGGGCCGCGACGCCTGAAGGACCTGCACGCCGGGCCGGTCCGGAGCAGGCGAGGGCAGATCGACCGATGGCCAGCGGCACGGGTGCTTCAGCCGGCGCGGTTATGTCGAAGAAGCCTCCCCCGGTTCCGGTCAGGACCGGTCGTTGGACCCTCGGCAGCAAGCGGCACTGGCAAGGGCCGGGGTCTTCGGCTCTCCGCAACGGTGCCTTTGTGCCGCGCCCGAGAACGAAGACGGCGCGACGGACTTTGCACTTTGAACGAGCGGAGTTCGTCCGTATAAGGGGCGTGTGTTACCGACGATCCTGAATCAAGGCGGGCCGGTGGCCATCCTGCTGCTGTTGCTGGCCGTGGTGGCGCTGGCCGTGTTTATGGAACGAGCCCTTCACCTGCATCGGGCACAGATCAATGTGGTGGAGTTTTTGAACGGGATTCGGAATGTCCTCCGTCGGGCGAACGTGATGGAGGCGGTGGCCATCTGCGACGCCACCCCCGGGCCCGTGCCGCGGGTGGTGAAAGCGGCGATCCTGGCCCGGGAACAGGGCCGGGAGCGGGTGCGGGAAGCGGTGCAGGAGGCCGGAGCCGCGGAGATTCCGATGCTGGAGCGGCGACTGCATTTCCTGGCGACGTTGTGCCAGGTCACCCCGCTGTTGGGGCTGCTGGGCACGGTGCTCGGGTTCATGGACGTGTTTGCCGAGCTGGAGCGGCAGGGGTTGTACGCGCACGTGAACCAGTTGTCGGGCGGCATTTGGCGGGCCATGATCAGCATGGGATTGGGTCTGGGCATCGGCATTCCGTTGTATGCCGGTCACAACTACCTGGTCAGTCGGGTTTGCGCGCTGGCCAATGACATGGAACGGGCGGCCATGGAGATCGTCCATATTGTGGCCGACGGCAACGGGGCGGCACAGTCATGAGGTTTCAGGTCACAGTTCGTGCCTTTCAATCTCCGTGGGAGCCGGCGGCCTGGGTGGGCACCTTCCTGCTGGTGGTGATGTTCGTACTGCTGGTGCCCCTGGTGTCCACCCCGGGCGTGCGGGTGGAACTGCCGATCGCCGACGACCTGCCGGGGGTCGAGGGACCGGTGCTGGCCGTGGCCGTGGACCAGTACAGCCGGTTTTATTTCCAGAATCAATTGGTGGACGAGCCGACGTTGCGGTCCCGGCTGGCGGAGGAAGCGAAGCGGTTTCCCGCGCCGCCGCCGCTGTTGGTGCAGGCAGATCGGCGAACGCCGTACGAAACGCTTGTCCGACTGACGGTACTGGCGCGGCAGGCGGGCCTGACCCGGGCGGTGATGGCGACCCTGCCGGCAACTGGAATCGGGATGCCCGGCAATCGCGCGGCAGAGGTTCTCCGATGAAGCCGGCGGCTGCTCGAGCCGACTCTTGGACCTGGCGAACCTGGGGGACGGTGGTGCTGGTGCTGCTTCTCCTGCATGGGGCCGGGTTGTGGAAGTTCGGTCGCGGCGATTTGCCGGCGCCCCGACCTATCGAGGCCGCGCCCGAGTGGAGTTGGGCCGACCGGGGCGCGGAGGATTGGGTGGCGTGGTTCGATCCAACCTTCTTCGTCCACGGACACCCGCAGAGTTTTTCCGGGCCCGGTTGGATGCTTCAACCACGGGTGGGTTACAGCGCGCCTCTGCCGTTGGAGCCCCCGCGATTTCTCGAACCTGCCCAGTTGGTGCGGGAAGATCCTCTCCGATTGCTGGTGCGGGCCGCTGCCTGGACGCCCTCGGTGATGAGTCTGCGGGCGAGCGCCTCCCCGCAGTTCGGCAGCCTGGCGCCCCGTGAGCCACTGACACTCCGGTCCTCACGTCTCCGCATTGTACCTGCCGGTCCTGCGCGGCGTTTGCGTCAAAGCCCGGAGCCATTGCCGGGTTGGCCTTCGGCAGAGCTGCTGACCAACAGCGTGGTGCGGTTGCTGGTGGACGGCGCGGGAAGGGTGCTCACGGCTGCTTTGTTGGTCTCCAGTGGACTGCCGGCAGCGGATCAAAAAGCTCTGGAAGTGGCCCGTCAATTGGAGTTCGAGCCCGACTCCGGGATGGCAATTGCTCCCAAGGAAACCCCGAATCTGACGCCGGTCCTGGCCGTGTTCGAGTGGCAAACGCTGCCGCCGGATCGCCTCGATTCCACCGCCCGTTGAAATCGGCCGATGCGCACGTCCTCGCTGATCCTGGCGTATGTCCTCCTGCTCTTGGGCGCCCTCGGTCTGCTCACCGTGATAACCGAGATGCGACGGCGCCGATTCGAACCCGCGCCGAATCGCGACCGCATCTTTCGGTGCGAACAGTGTGGCGCGGTGTACACGGACGACCCGGACGTGGATCTCTCCCGCTGCGCTCACTGCGGGAAGTTCAATCCGCCGTATGAGTTCTGATGCCCGCACCCGCCTCACGGCTGGCGGACCGCGCGATAAAAGGCGCGGCTGCTGCCCGGAGGGGGAGTGTTGGTGTAATCCCATCGACCCGACCACGGGGCATTGGTTGCCAGGCTCTGCCAGGTCCGCAGGTCGGTGGACATCTCGAGGACCAGGGAACCGCCGGCCGTTCCGAGCACCGTGAATCGCCATCGTCCATCGGGCAAAAACTCCGGATCGACCAGGCGCAGTTCGGGAATCGAGATCTGCACCTGCCACGAACGCGTCGCGCGCAAGCGGCCCTCGGGATCGGTGCGCACCCAGGGAGTGGGATCCCGTACCCACACTTCCACAGTGTGCGTCCCGTTGCCCAGGGCTTCCGGGGACAACTCGAGCTCCGGACCGGCCGCTCCCGGTACCCCCACCCCGTTGGTCTTCCACTCCACCGCCAGCGGGCTTTGTCGCGGCTGGACCAGATCCAAACGAAATCGCACAGGCGCCGCCGAGGTCCAGCTGATCACACTGGACGCGGGCTCCACACCGTCCCAGGGACGCACCCTGGCATAGATCGCGCGGATGATCTGTTCTCGGCAGACCTCGCAGAACGGCATGCCGAGGGTGCGCATCTTGCAGTCGAATTTCGGACGATACCATCCGGTGGCCTGGTATTGTGCGCCTTCGAACAAGCCCACCACGTCGGCCCACGACCCGTCGTTGGGCGTGGGCAGGGGAGTGGAGGGCTCGATCCACGCCCGCCAGGGGATCTCGTTGCGGTTGGTCCGCTGCGTGGCGTTGGGCGCCTCGACGGGCGTGTAGCCGGGGTAGGGATTCGAGTACTCGTCCACCAGACCGGCAAAAAAGTGGCCCGACTCGTGCACCACGATGTCGGAGTAGGGCCAGTAGGGATTCAATGCGGCTGTCTCTTATACACATCT
>JAOADM010000052.1 GCA_026417315.1 Limisphaera sp. | reverse complement strand
GCCCCGGCGGGGGGGAAAGTTTGACATTTCGCGCTCCGTGGAGAGCCTGTAGGGCTCCCGTCCGGAGCCGTGCGACTGGGGGCCGGGACGCCGGGAAAGCGAAAGCCTTTCCCTTTTCGGAGCGCTGGTTGACCCGTGGACTGCCGGAGAGGTGCTCTCCGGTTTTTGAGGGATCGGAAATGCTCCGCCATCCGGACTGCAAGTGCGGCGGGGGCGCCCACATCGTCCGGGCGGACAACGCAGGCAAAAGGCGGGGCAATGAGTGATGCGAACCTTGACCGCCGAGCCTCCAATCTCCCGGCCCGGGCCACGCACCCGGCACCCGGCATGGTGGTGGGCCGCGGCTGCCGCGCGCGGGAGCGGTCGAGGATAAGGCCGAGAGCCCCCGGGACAGTCCGGGGATGTAACGAGTTCAACAACGATGCGGAACGAACCCATGGAGTCGAAGCGAGTGGCCAAGCTGGAGCTGGACGGTCAGGTGTACGAGTTGCCGATCGTCGTCGGTTCGGAGGGGGAGAAGGCCATTGACATCAGTCGCCTGCGCGAGCTGACCGGGTACATCACCCTGGACGACGGATATGCCAACACGGGGTCGTGCGCCAGCGCCATCACGTTCATCGACGGCGAGAAGGGGATTCTGCGGTACCGGGGCATCCCCATCGAGGAGCTGGCGGAAAAATCCAACTTCATCGAGACGGCCTGGCTCCTGATTTACGGCGAGCTGCCGACGCGGCAACAGCTGCAGCGGTTCTCGGACCTTCTGACGGAGAACCAGGATCTGCACGAGGACCTGAAGCATCATTTCGAAGGCTTCCCCGCCACGGCGCACCCCATGGCCATTCTGTCCTCGATGATCAACGCCAGCAGCTGTTTTTACCCGGGGCTGATGGGTCCGGCCAACCGGGAGCGGTTCGAAGTCCACGCGGCACGGCTGCTGTCCCAGGTGCGCACGATTGCCGCCTTTGCGTATCGCAAATCGCGCGGCCTGCCGATCATTTACCCGCGTCGCAAGTACAAGTACACCGCCAATTTCCTGCACATGATGTTCTCGGACGTGTACGAGGACTATCCGCTGCGGCCGGAGGTGGTGCGGGCGCTGGATCTGATCTTCCTGTTGCATGCGGACCACGAACAGAACTGTTCCACCTCCACGGTCCGAATGGTGGCTTCCAGCCAGGCGAATCTCTTTGCCAGTGCCTCGGCGGGCGTGTGCGCCCTTTGGGGCCCTCTCCACGGCGGGGCGAATCAGGCGGTGATTGAAATGCTGGAGGAAATCCATGCCTCCGGTGGCGACGGCCGGGAACTGATCGAAGCGGTCAAGAACAAGCAGGGCGGGCGACGTCTCATGGGCTTCGGTCACCGGGTTTACAAGAACTACGATCCGCGCGCCCGCATCATCAAGAAGGCGTGCGACGATCTGCTGAACGCGCTGCAGATCCGGGATCCGCTGCTGGACATTGCACGGCGGCTGGAAGAAGCGGCGCTCAGCGATTCCTATTTCATCGAGCGGAAGCTGTATCCGAACGTGGACTTCTACAGCGGCATCATCATGCGGGCCATTGGCCTGCCCAAGGAAATGTTTCCGGTCATCTTCGCCATTGGCCGCATGCCGGGGTGGATCGCCAATTTCCGGGAAATCCTGCTGGCGCCAAAACCCAAGATTTACCGTCCACGCCAAATCTATACCGGGCCGACCCTGCGGCACTATGTACCGATCGAGGAACGAGGGTGAGGTCGGTCGCGGAGCCACCCTCCTGTCCGTCCGAACGCCTCGGCTTTTTCCCCGCGCCCGGCGGTCGGCCCGGACAGCCCTTGGATACGTCGGTTCCGAGCTTGGCAAACGACATTCCTTTCGGCCAATTTGGTTGCAGTTGAGCGCGGCGGTTTGCCGTCTCAGGCAACCTGTCTCACAGAATCTTATGAAGGCACCTCGACTTGTTGTCCTGACAGACCTGGGTCACTTCAAGGCAGCCCGATTTGAAACCACGATGCGGGGGACCCCGCGCCTGGAGCCGCTGGAGGACACGCGGCTTGAATTGTACCCCAACCGGGTTGTGGACAAGGTCACCGACCTGGCGGGGCGGCACGCCGCACCGGTCCAGAAACACTGGGGTGCGCCCATGGCCGACGCGCACAATCTCAAGTTGGAGACCCGGCGGCGTCTGGTCAAAACCATAGCGGGCAAGATCGTGAAGCTGATGCAGCAGCATCCCGATCTCCCCCTGTGGCTGGCCGCGCCCGCGGAGATCAATCATCTGATCCTGGACGAGCTGCCGGCCCGCCTGCGGCCCCGGGTGGAGGCCAACCTCGCGCGGGACCTGACCAAGGCCAGCCAACGCGAGGTTCTGGCCGCATTTCCGAGGTTGCGCACCGCCTGAGGCAGCCGGCGACGCCTGGAAGCCCGGCAGGCCCCGGGGGCGTTTTTTATGCGATGGTCCATACGCATTGCCCGAGTGGCGGGGATCGAGGTGCGTCTGCACCTGACGTTCCTGCTGTTTCTGGCCTGGATCGGAGCCAGCTACTACCACCTCGGCGGGCCGGCGGTCGCGTGGCAGGGGATCCTGTTCATGCTCGCCCTGTTCGGCTGCGTGTTACTGCATGAATTCGGGCACGCCTTTGCCGCCCTGATGTTCGGGATTCGCACGCCCGACATCACGCTGCTTCCCATTGGAGGCGTCGCGCGGCTGCAGCGCATGCCGGACCAGCCCTGGCAGGAACTGGTGGTCGCTGTGGCGGGCCCGCTGGTCAACGTGGTGATTGCCGCAGTGCTCATCTTCCTGCTGGGTCAACAGCTTTCCTTCGAGCATTTGGAACGGCTGAACGTGCCCGGGGTGGCACTGCTGGCCAAGCTGGCCACCGTCAACATCATGCTGGTGTTGTTCAACTTGATTCCGGCCTTCCCGATGGACGGGGGGCGGGTCCTTCGCGCCCTGTTGGCCATGGCGTTGCCCTACAGCCGAGCCACCCAGATCGCGGCAACCATCGGGCAGGGACTGGCCTTTGTGTTGGGCTTTGTGGGGCTGTTCACCAATCCGATGCTGATCTTCATTGCGTTTTTTGTGTTCCTGGGTGCGCAGCAAGAGGCTGCCGCCGCACAGATCAAGGACATCAGCCGGGGTCTGCCGGTCGCAGAAGCCATGGTCACCCATCTGGTGCCGCTGCCCCCGCACGCCGTTCTGGACGACGCCGTGGAGGCCCTGCTCCGCACCGCACAGCACGAGTTTCCCATTCTCGATGCGGACGGCAGAGTGCTGGGGGTGCTCACGCGGGACGACCTGATCGCGGCGCTCAAACGATTTGGTCCCCACCACCCCGTGACCGAGGTGATGCGGCGCGACCTGCCGGTGGTCTACAGTTACGCTCCCTTCGAGGAGGCCTTCCGGCGCATGCAGGAATGCGGTTGTCCGGCGTTGCCGGTCGTGGATGGCACCGGACGGTTTGTGGGACTGATTACTCCCGAAAACGTGGGGGAACTGATGCTGGTGCACGCCCTGCGTCCGCGGGAGGCCCGTCCGCCCTGGCGGCGCGCCGCACCGTGGCCCCTGTGAAGTTTCCCCCGGCTCCTTCGAAACGCTTATGGAATCCCGAACCTTCACCCTTCCTTGGAACCTCGTCACCCGCAATCTGCACGGGCACGAGTTGTTGCGGAAAAAGCTCCACCAGAAGATCAACAAACTGAGTCGGCACTTGAGGCGGTTCCCCCCCGGCACGGTGCACCTGCAGGTGTTGCTGGAAAAGCATCCGCGCCGGCCGGAATACCGCGCCGGTCTGACCCTGCGTGTTCCGTCGAACATTTTGCGGGCCGAGGAGGCCGGTGCGGACGTCATCCAGGCCCTGGACAAGGCCGTCAAGACGCTGTTGCGGGAACTGGAAAGCCTCAAGGCGGAATTGCGGCGGGAAATGTTCTGGAAACGCCGGGGGCGCCGCGCGCTGTTGCATGAGATGAAAGCCGCCGGCTTCGCTCCCAGCCCGCAACCCGAGGGTGAGGGCCCGCAGAATCTGCGCGACGTGATTCGGGCGTGGCTGGCCGATCATTACGCCCGTCTGCTGCGTTTCGTGCGCCGGCAGCTGTGGCACGACATCACGGCCGGCGAGATCCCGGCCGGGGCCATCGATCCCCGCGCGGTGGTGGACGACGTGGCCCGGCGGGCCCTGCGGGAGCCGGGCAAGAAACCCGCCGGCATGAACTGGGTGTTGTGGTTGTACGTGCTGGCGCGTCAGGAACTGGCACGCCGCCGGAAGGCATTGCAGGTTCAGCAGGCACAGACGGTACCCCTGGAGCAGGAGACTCTGCTGCCGGACGAGCTTTTGGCCGAAGGCTATGATCCGGACCAACCGCTGGACCTGATCGAACGCCAGCTCGAACCGCCGGTAGCCGCACAGGCCGAGCTGGTGGCCGACCCACGCACAGAACCCCCGGATCAGGCGGTGGCCCGACGGGAGCTGCTGGCGGAAATGCGCCGGCTGGTCAGCCAGTGGCCCCGGCCCGAACGAGAGGCCTTCGAACTGCACTTCGTGGAAGGATTCGAGCCGGAGGAGGTGGCCATGATCCTGGGTGTATCGCCGGCGCAAGGCCGAGCCCTGGTCCAACAAGTGCAACAGCGACTCCGACAGGCCCTGCTCGATCTGGCGTTGGTGTGAGCGAAGGCCATTGCCCCGTGCGGGTTCGCAGGCGGGGCCCGGACCGCCGCCCGGGAGGCTTCCACCGGTCAGAAGCGCCGTTGCAGGGCGCGGCCGTTGCGGGCATGGTCAAAAGCGGCCGGCACCCGCGAGCGGACCCCGGGGAGCCCTGAGGCCCACAGGGCTGACGTGGATTCGACCGGCCATGCAAGCCTATGCCAGTGGAGTTCAAAGATTACTACGCCATCCTCGGCGTCCCGCGGGACGCCTCGGAGGAGGAAATCAAGAAGGCCTTCCGGAAGCTGGCCCGTCAGTACCACCCGGACGTGGCAAAGGACAAAAAGGCCGCAGAAGAGAAGTTCAAGGAGATCAACGAGGCCTATGAGGTCCTGAGCGACCCGGAGAAACGCCGCAAATACGATGCCCTGGGGGCGCACTGGCGGGAAGGGGAAGCCTTCACGCCCCCGCCCGGGTGGGAGCGACGCGCCTGGACCAGTCCGGATGGGACGCAACACTTCGAGTTTCATTTTGGCGGGACCGGGTTCAGCGATTTCTTCGAGCGATTCTTCGGCGGCGGACGATTCCGGGATTTCGAACCCTTTGTTGCGGAAGAACCGGGCCCGGGGCCCGATTTCACGGACCGCACTTTTGCCCGACGCGGGGCCGATGTGGAGGGCGACATCCTCGTCACCCTGGAGGAGGTGTTTCATGGATCAGTCCGGACGGTCTCGCTGCAAAAGGTGAATCCACGGACCGGGCAGACAGAGACGCACACGTTCAAGGTGCGGATCCCGCCCGGGGTCCAAGAAGGCCAAATGATCCGTGTTCCGGGCAAAGGGGCAGAGGGCTGGGGCGGCGGTCCGCCCGGAGACCTTTATCTGCGTGTGCGCCTGGCGGCCCATCCGGATTTCCGCGTCCGGGGGTCCGATTTGTACTACGATCTGCCCCTGGCACCGTGGGAGGCCGTGCTGGGATGCACGGTGACCATCCCCCTGCCCGACGGCCCGGTGACCATCCGCGTTCCACCCGGGACCGGCTCCGGACGCCAGTTGCGCGTACGCGGTCGCGGCCTGCCTCGCGGCGGTTCCGGCCAACGAGGAGATTTGTATGTGGTGGCCACGGTGCAGGTTCCGGAGCCCGGAGACTTGACCCCGGAAGAACGGGACTTGTGGGAACGGCTCCGCCAGGTCTCGCGCTTCCAACCCAGACCGACGGGTGAGTGACGGAGCATGCATCTGACCCTGCATTCAAGGCGCCGAACCAGGGGCGAAAGGTTTCGCCCCGGCACTCGCAGGTGCATTTCGATCCCGAGCACGCGACGCATGCGCCCTCCGGCCACAGGTCTGGAACTCGCCGCGAGGTCACGCGTCGCCGACCTGCTCTGGAACAACGTCTGACCGCCCATGCGCGGGTTTCCAGCCCCAACCTGCCCACTCGCGGAGCCGCTGGTCGCCGCGATTCTGGAGACGTCCTGGGCCCTTTGGTCGGCGTTGGGCAGTACGGTGGCGCTGGCGGCGGCCGTCTGGGCTTCCGGCCACGCCGTCATCTACAAACGCGACCCTCGTTCCGCCGCGTTGTGGGTCATTGTGATCTGGTTGATGCCGGCGGTGGGGCCGCTGCTGTACGTGTTGCTCGGGATCAACCGGGTCCGTCGCCGCGCCAGCGCGTTGCGCGAGCACCGGCTGGGTTCGAGCGCCGGCACGTCGGCCGAAGCTCCTGGTCCCTGCGTTCCGACAGAGGTTCGCCTGCCGGAGTCGTTGGAAGGTCTGGCGGCCCTGGTGGGCCGCGTCACTGCGCTGCCGCTGGTCCCCTGCAACCGGATCGAGCCTTTGGTGAATGGCGAGGAGGCTTTTCCCGCCATGTTGCAGGCGATCCGAGAGGCGCGCCGCTCGATCGCCATGGCCAGTTACATTTTCGACGGGCACGGAATCGGGGGGCAGTTCGTGCAAGCGCTGGCGGAGGCCGTTGGGCGGGGCGTGACGGTACGCGTGCTGATCGATGATGTGTACGTGCGGTTTTCCCGCGGGTCGGCGTTCCGACCGCTTCAGCGAGCAGGGGTGCCCGTGGCCGTGTTCAATCCCCCGCTCGTCCCCGCGCGCCTCCAGGCCGCGCACCTGCGGAATCATCGAAAACTCCTGTTGGTGGACGGGCGCCTGGCGTTCACGGGGGGGCTGAATGTTCACGCGCCGTACTGGTGTCCCGAAGCCCCGGAACGGGCCCAACGGGATCTCCATTTTCGACTCGAGGGACCGGTGGTGCAACAACTGACCACCGTGTTTGCGGAAGACTGGCAGTTCAGCACGGGCGAAACCCTGGCCGGGGAGATTTGGGAATCGGAACCGAAACCAACGGGCACCACCCCCGCGCGCGCGATTGAAGCGGGGCCGGATGAAAGTCTGGATCGCCTGCGCTGGGTGTTCCTGGGGGCCCTGAATGCAGCCCGCCAGTCCATCCGTGTTTGGACACCATACTTTGTCCCCGACCCCTCCCTGGTGGCAGCGCTCAGTGCCGCGGCCCTGCGGGGCGTGGAAGTGGACATCCTCCTACCGGCCCGTTTGGATCATCCCTCTGTACAGTGGGCGTGCATGGCCCAGATCTGGCAGGTGCTGGAACATGGATGCCGCGTCTGGCTTCGCCCGCCTCCCTTCGATCACTCCAAGCTGCTGGTGGTGGACGAGCACTGGACGACCTTTGGTTCGGCCAACTGGGACGCCCGAAGTTTGCGGTTGAATTTTGAACTGAACGTGGAGTGTTATGATGCGCGGTTGGGAAACCAGCTGGCCCGGCTCTTTGACCAGGTCCGTGCCACGGCTCGACCGCTTACCAAGGCCGAGGTGGACAGCCGTTCGCTGCCGGTAAAGCTCCGCGACGGCGTGGCCCGCCTCTTTGCCCCGTACCTGTGAGGAACCGATGCTTCCGCTGCGCGACAACATCCCCAGCCGACGATACCCCATCGTGACCTGGCTCCTCATCCTGGTGAACCTGGTTGCCTTTGTCTGGGAACTCAGCCTGGGCCCGGCCCTGGGCGATGCGTTCCTGGTGTATGGCATCGTCCCGGTCCGCTACACCGTGCCGGAAGTGGCACGGCTGTTTACGTGGCCCGAACAGTTGATGCCTTTCCTCACCTCGATGTTCCTGCATGGGGGGTGGACGCACCTGCTCGGCAACCTGTGGACCCTGTGGGTGTTCGGCGATAACGTGGAGGACCGGCTGGGGCATTGGCGTTATTTGTGGTTCTATCTGGCCGGTGGGGTGGCTGCGGCACTGTTGCACATTCACACCAACGCACTGTCCACGGTTCCCACCATCGGCGCCAGCGGCGCCATTGCGGCCGTCATGGGGGCCTATTTTCGGCTTTATCCCCACGCCAGGGTGGAAATGGTGATCCCGCCCTTCTTCCTCGGGCCGTATTTCGTGGTGCCGGCCGTGGTGTTCCTGGGTTGGTGGTTCATCTTGCAATTCTTCAACGGCACGCTCAGTTTGCTGTCCAATCCAGAGGCCGCCGGGGGTATTGCCTGGTGGGCCCACATTGGCGGTTTTGTGTTTGGCGCGCTGCTGTGCAGCGTGATCAAGGTCAAGCGATTCTATCGCAGACATTACGAAGATGAGGACATGCCCTGGTAATCCGGACGGGCCCGGTACGGTCCCACGGAGGTTCCGATCCGGACGCGGGGCGCCTTGCGGCAGACCCGAGAGAGAACCATGAACTTCCAGCCGCGAGCCACCGAACCCCTGGCTGTGGAGGTTTACCAGCCGGATCCTGACCTGCTCTACTCGATCGAGATGGCGGAGAAGTTGACGCAAATCCCGCGTCGACGGATCGCGCTCTATTACCGCCACGGGCTGGTCGCCCCTGTCCATGATCCCGCCCTGGGAGGCTGGTTCTTCAACGACGAGGCTCTGCACATGTTACGGCGCGTGGATTATCTCTTCCATGTGTGCGGGATGAATCCGCGCGCCATCCGCCTCCTCCTTCACCTGATGGAGGAGGTCGAGGAGCTACGGCGGGAACTGCGCTTCTGGCGGGGATTCTGAATTAGCAAAGGCCGGATGCGTTGCGCCCCCTGCCGGCGTCGGGTCCCCGGGGAGGCCCGGGCTGGCTTTGAGCTGTGAGAGCCGTGTCCGGACCGGCGTTACCCGCGGAAGGCCGGGTGCGTGCGAGGAAACGTGGAGGGTTCGAGGAGCGGTCTCGCGGGGCTTGACCGCCCCCGCAGGCTCACGGCTCCGCGACCACGGGTCGCAGGATCAGCCGATCCCCCACCACCTCGATGGCTGCCAGTTGTCGAAGAAACTCCAGCATCTCCGGCTGACGATCCACGTCCCGGAGCAGGTTTTCCCTCTGAAGGCGGCGCAACAGCCAGTTCGGGATGGGCCGGCCGTTCGCCTCCATTTCGGCCACGGTCACGGTCAGCCAGCCGTCGGTAAGATCCAGCTGCAGCCGGGCACGGCCGTTCAAATGCCGATGGGCAAGTTCCCGCTTGCCACTCTGAGCGAGGGGAAAGGTGAACCGACCGAACACGCTGCCATTGGTCAATTCGATCCGGAGCCGGTCTCCGACCTGCGGATCCGCAGCGAGCAGGAGGTTGATTTCGTCCGCAGTGATCTCGAAAGGCGGGGTGGGAACGCCCTGCCGGACGTTTTCAAAAAAGAGCGACCACCGCACCACCAGGGCGGTCCGGTCCATTTCCGTCCCGCGCACTGCGGGCAGCGGCTCCGGCGTGGGGGTGGTGTACGTCTGCACCAACGAACGCCAGTACAAAAACAGAGCCGTCACTGCCGCGAGCCCGAGTCCTGCCAATGCGACAAGAGCCAGGCCGGCGTACCAAAGCCAGGTCCGACGCCGTCGGCGAACCTGTGTGTCCATGCCCCTCGGATGCGCTGCGGATTGGTTTTCCATGATCGTGCCCTCGGTGATGCTTTGCCGTTCGGGTTCCCCTGTGGGGATCGCCCCGGCACCCCGCTCGACGCGTCAGCGCTCTCCACATCGGCAGCGTCGCCCGAACGAATTTCGCGATGGGCGGCAGAATCCTCGTGTGCTCACGCCGGCCGGCCAAATGCTCGCCTCATCCACGCCCAACCTGCGGAAAGCTGGGACGTGCATCCGGTTCCGTCAAGTCCACGGGCGTGCAAATCGAAAGAATCGATCGTCCCGGGTGTTGCTCCGGCTCCTCTCGAACGCAGTTTCCGCAAACTAGGAGGTCGAACGAGTTCTGCCAATGGGCTGGCAAATCGGACGGTTTCGACCCGCGCGGCCGGCGGAAGTCACGTGCCATCCCCCGCCTCGTATCCGTGCGGATGCGCCGATTGGCCGTACGCAAGCAACACACAGGGTGGACCGGTTCCAAATGGGTCGCCCCGGCCACAAACGGCGGGTTTCAGATCTGCATTACCGGCGGACGCCCCGACCCGGTTCGCCCGATCCCGGTTCCCCGCCGGTGACGGGGAAACCAAGAGACTCCGTTCCCCGGCACATCGGCATGTGCCCGGGTCGGCACAACGCCGCCCACCGATCGTCTCCGCCCTGCCCGGAGTGCGTGCCCGTGCGGTTTCGCGCAAGAATGGCCCGGTCCGGGGGTGCCGGCGCGGACTTCACCCCACGCTGCCTTCGAGACTGACTCCCAGCAGCTTCTGCGCCTCGACGGCAAACTCCATGGGCAACTCTTTGAAGACCTCCTTGCAGAACCCGTTGACGATCATGTTCACGGCGTCCTGGGTGGAGAGGCCGCGCTGGTTGCAATAGAAGATCTGGTCCTCCCCGATCTTGGAGGTCGTGGCCTCGTGTTCCACCGACGAGGTGGAGTTGCGCACATCAATGTACGGGAACGTGTGGGCCCCGCACTTGTCGCCGATCAACATCGAGTCGCATTGCGAGAAATTCCGGGCATACGCAGCGGATTTGCGAATCTCCACCAGCCCGCGATAGACGTTTTGTCCACGTCCGGCCGAAATGCCCTTCGAAACGATGGTGCTGCGGGTGTTGCGACCGATGTGGATCATTTTGGTGCCGGTGTCGGCCTGCTGGCGCCCGTTGACCACGGCGACCGAGTAGAACTCACCGATGGAGTTCTCGCCCAGGAGCACGCAGCTGGGGTACTTCCAGGTGATGGCCGAGCCGGTTTCCACCTGTGTCCAGGAGATCTTCGAATTCCGACCTTTGCAAAGGCCCCGTTTGGTCACGAAGTTGAAGATGCCGCCGCGGCCTTCTTCGTCACCGGGATACCAGTTCTGCACGGTCGAATATTTGATCTCCGCATTGTCCAGAGCAATCAGTTCCACGACCGCCGCGTGGAGCTGGTTTTCATCGCGCATCGGCGCCGTGCAGCCTTCCAGGTAACTCACATAAGCGCCTTCATCCGCGATGATGAGGGTGCGCTCGAACTGGCCGGACTTGGCCGCATTGATCCGGAAGTAGGTGGACAACTCCATGGGGCACCGCACGCCCTTGGGCACGTACACAAACGAACCGTCGCTGAAGACGGCGGAGTTGAGCGCGGCATAAAAGTTGTCCGTATAGGGGACCACGCTGCCGAGGTATTTCCGCACCAGGTCCGGGTGTTCCCGCACGGCCTCGCTCATGGAGCAGAAGATGATGCCCTTCTCGGCCAACTGCCGCTGGAAGGTGGTGCCCACGGAGACGCTGTCGAACACCGCGTCCACGGCCACCCCGGCCAGCCGTTCCCGTTCCCGCAACGGGATGCCAAGCTTCTCGTAGGTCTCGAGCAGTTTGGGATCCACCTCCTCGAGGCTCTTGGGGCCGTCGGCCCGGCTCTTGGGGGCCACGTAATAGACAATCTCCTGAAAATTGATCGGCGGGTATTTGACGAACTGCCAGTTGGGCGGCGCCATCGTCAGCCAGTGCCGATAGGCTTTCAGGCGCCACTCGGTCAGCCATTCGGGCTCCCGCTTCTTGGCCGAGATGAACCGAATGATGTCCTCGTTCAAGCCGGGCGGGGCCGACTCGGTCTCGATGTCGGTGTAAAAGCCGTACTTGTACTCTTTTTTGACCAGACTTTCGATGGTCTCAACCGCCGTGCTCATGCGTTGCCTCTCCTGCGAGTCGGAGAGGGCAGGACGAGACGGGGACTGGCCCCTCTTGACGTCCTGCCGGCGACTCGCGCAAGCACAAATTAGTGCACGAAAACTCCCTGTCAACGTGCCCTCAGCAGACCTCCGCCAACCGGGTGCCGCTCCTGTCTACGGCTCGCTGCGGCCCACCGGGGCCGGAATCGCGGCCCGGGGCCCGGCGCCGCGCCTCCGGCGCACGCGTGGATTTCAGACTGGCGCAAACGGCCGGGATCGCCTTTTCTGGCGTCATGAACACCGCCAACGGCTTCAGGATGGGATTGATCGGGGCCGGCCTTTTGCTGTTGCCGGCGGTATGGGCGCAAACCAATGCAGATGCGGCCGCGGAACTGCGACGCGGCCGACATTTCATTCCCACCCCCGTGTATTCGGAGGAGGACGACGCCCGGATCCTGCGCTTGTTCGACGGCCTGCGCGTGGCTGACGTCTGTGACGGCATGGACAAGGCGGGCTTGCACAACCTCGGGCTGATGGATCCGGAGATTCGTCCGCTGTGGAAGGACACGCGCACGTTCCGGCACCGGATCGTGGGCATAGCGGTCACGGCCCGGTATGTGCCCACGCAGGAACCACCGGCCGGACGTCGGGAAACCGCGGATTTCGATCGGTGGGTGGCGACGTGGTATCGGGACCGGAGCAGCGAGCCGTTTGTGCCGCTGCTGCGCCCGGGAACGGTGCTGGTCATCGAGGAGCACGGCCATGACACCGGCTCGATCGGCTCCAACAACATCCTGACCTGGAAACAGCGCGGCTGTGTGGGCGTGGTCAGCAGCGCCACGGCCCGCGACACGGATGAGATCGAGGCTCAGGGAATCCCCCTGTACTTCAAGCGGCCGGGCCGCGGCATCCGGCCGGGGCGCAACGAGATCGAGTCTGTGAATGCGCCCATTGTCTGCGGGGGTGTGCTGGTCAGGCCCGGGGACGTCATCGTCGCAGACGGGGATGGTGTGATCGTGGTCCCGCGGGCCCGCGCGGAAGAGGTGGCTGCCTACGCACGGGCCACATTGGAACAGGACAAGTCGGCCCGGCGGCGCCTGTACGAGGCGCTGGGTCTGCCGAAAGATCGTTCCGTGGAGTGATGCGGCCGTGGGCCCGTCGGCAGGAAAACCCGATCGTTCCAAGGACGCCCCGCCAGGCACCCGTGCTCGCGGAGGCACGGCCCTCCCGGGGGCAGGCACCTCGTCATTGCCGCGCAGTGCACCGTCGGAGTCCAGCCTTACGAGTCCGCGAGCACGGCTCCGTCCGTTGCCGGCCGCCGCCATCGCCGCCACGGGCGGGTTTGCGATTCTGGTGCTGGAGATCGTGGGCGCCCGGTACTTGGCCAAGGATTTTGGCAGCTCGTTCTATGTGTGGGTGAGTCAGATCGGCGTGGTGATGATTGCGCTGGCGGCGGGCTACTACGTCGGCGGGGCCCTGGCGGACCGCTGGCAGCAGCTGCGACGGTTGGCCTGGCTGTTGTGGCCCACCGGCCTGTTTACCATCGCCATCCCGTGGCTGGCCCCACCGGTGCTGGACTGGATTGTCAACCGGCATCCCGCCGATGAGCCCATTCCCCCTCTCTGGCAGAAACTGGATCCTGCCCTCGGAAGCGGGGTGATCTTTTTCTTCCCCTGCTTCATCCTGGCGATGTTGTCGCCGTATTTGATCCGACTGACCAGTCAGCAACTCAGCCATGTGGGCCGCGTCAGTGGGTTGATCATCGCCGCCAGCACGGTGGGCAGCATTGCAGGGGTTTTTGTGGCCGGGTACGTTCTGGTGGACCATTTGGGACTGTCGGCGATTTTTCGGTGGACCGGCGGTTTGATCCTGCTGCTGGGCGGGGTCTGTTGGTGGGCCGAGCCGGGAGCGAAGACAGTTCCCCCAGAGACATCTTCATGAGACCAGGGAGCCAAGTGGGGCCCGGGCGCCCGGGATGGCTGCTCGTGGCCGTTTTGAGCGTGGCTTCTGCCACGGCGCAGGTGGTGTTCGAAGCCACCTCGCCCTATCACAACATCCGCGTGGAGGACAGCGGCGGGCTGCGGCTCCTGACCTTTGACGGCACGCTGCAGACGCGCATGTCCCTGCGGAATCCGCTGGAGGGACACTTCGAATACATCGAGTACTTCCACCTGCCGTGGCTGTGGAACACGCAGATTGCGCGGGTGTTGATGATCGGCCTTGGCGGAGGCAGCGCCCAGCGTCAGTGGGCGGCCTATTATCCGGAGGTTTATTTCGAGACCGTGGAGATCGATCCCCTGGTGGTGCAGGTGGCCCAGCAATACTTCGGGGTTCGCGAAGGTCCCAACCAACGGGTGGTGGTCGAGGACGGGCGCATGTATCTGCGGCGGTCCCGTCAACGCTGGGATGTGCTGCTGGTGGATGCGTACACGGAAAACCGTTACGGCGCATTCATCCCTTATCATCTGGCCACCCGGGAGTTTTTTGAACTGGCTCGCGACCGCCTGACCACCAACGGCATCGTGGCCTACAACGCCATCGGCACCTTGAACGCCTGGCAGTCCGACGTCATCGGTTCCCTGTATCGAACACTCCGCGAGGTGTTCCCCCAGGTGTATCTGTTCCCGGCGCAAACCAGTCAGAACATCGTGCTGGTGGCGACCCGGGACTCGCGGCGGCGGACACGGCTGGAACTCGAACAAATGGCGCGCGTCCTGCAGACGTCGGGCCGGGTTCGAATGCCGGGGTTTCTCAGCCGCGTGCGGGCCCTCCGCGAGGAACCACCCGGGCATTTCGCCCGATGCGGCGTGCTGACGGATGACTTCGCCCCCGTGGACGGTTTGTTGACCCGGGGGCGGTAGAGAAGTGCCAGTGGCACACGGTTGCGCCCGCCCACCCCCTTCTCGCCCCCCGCGACGGGAAAACCCGTCAGCGAAGCAGATGCTCCCGAGGTGCCATGGACGCGGATGGGTTCTGAATCCGGACCGAATGTTTCAGTGGCGGGAGCCGGGCCGCGCAGGCTCTGGCCCCGCCCCGGGCGGCGGGCCGGAACGACCCCATCCGGGGACAACCTGGGCCGTCCCGACAGGCACCGGAATGCGAAATGGAGCGGTGGACGGCTCCGCGTACGAAAAGAGGCTTCGCCAGCCAATCGGAACCTTCCCCGGGTGCGGCCCCGGGCCTCGCGGCTGTTCCAGACCCCGGGCGGGGATCGTCCCCTTGAAATTCCGGGTTGGATTGCCCCGCCGTCGGGCTTAAGCTCCGCGCAGGGTATGAAACGATCCTTGGGGGCACAAACACTGGTTCATCCCACCCCGGTGTTCGTCGTGGGCACGTACGATGCGCAGGGTCGGCCGAACGTCATGGCCGCGTCCTGGGCCGGGGTGTGTTGTTCGCAACCTCCGTGCGTCTCCGTGGCTCTGCGCCGCGCCACCTACACGTACGAGAATCTCCTGGCGCGTCGCGCCTTTACCATCAGTATTCCTTCGCAAACCCAGGTGCGTTACGCCGATTACTTCGGGTTGGCATCCGGGCGGGACGTGGACAAGTTCGCCGCGACCGGGTTGACGCCGGCCCGCAGCCTGCTTGTGGATGCCCCGTATGTGGAAGAGTTTCCCCTGGTGCTGGAGTGCCGTCTGTTGCAAAGCGTGGAAGTGGGGCTGCACACGCTGTTCATCGGAGAGATCCTCGACGTGAAAGCCGACGAATCCGTGCTCAATGGCGAGGGCCGCACGGATCCGGAAAAGCTCCGGCCGCTGGCCTTTGCCCCGGACACACAAGCCTATTACGCGCTGGGCGAGTTTGTGGCGCGCGCATTCGCCGTGGGCGAAGAAATCAAGCTGCGCGTGCCGGATCCGCACTGCGCGTGAGCCGCGGAGTCGCGGCCGGAGTTGGTGCGGGGCCGAAGGACCCTCCGCTTGCGTGCCCGTTTCCCCTGTGCTCCGGTCCGTTCCGAGGACCGATCTCCAAGAGTCCCGGCGGTGGATGGAAACGCGCGCAAGGCGCACGAGATCCCCGTCCGAGCCATTGGACTCCGGGTGGCCGGCAGGGATTCCCTAGGGTGGTCTGAATGCCGGCGCATCGGCTCGCAACCTCTTTGACCGAGGCCTCATCTCGAACCTCGACGGGCCGGAGCCGGTGTTGGATCCACCTGCGCAGGCGAGAGGCGTCCTCGATCCCCCCGCGCCGTCGACCCTTGGTTTGTACCCTCCGGTCGCCGACTCCGGGGATGCCGAGAGGCCCGGCAAGAGGCCGGCGAGACTCTGCCGCGACCAGCCAGCTTGGGTTCACAAGGGAGCGCGGGGCTGCGTGGAAGCTGACAGCCCGGCTAAGTTCCGGCGCAGCCGGGCAGCCGCGGAGATTTTCGTTTCGCCGGCTACCGGGTTCGGTTAATAGGGTTTTGTGGCGGCCGTGAGTCACGAAGGCGAGCGCGTGCTGCGGGGCATCCCTGTGTCCAACGGGGTGTGCCGCGGCAAGCTGTTGGTCTGGCGCAAGGCAGAAGCAGAGGTTCCACACTGGGAGCTGCGCGAGGACGAAATCCCTGCCGAGATCGAACGCCTGGAGCGCGCCCTGGTGGCCACGCGGCAGCAGTTGCTGGATGTGCAGCGACGGGTGCGCGAGGTCATGGGCGCACAGGAGGCGGGCATCTTCGACGCGCATTTGCTGGTTTTGGAAGACCGCGTCCTGGTGGACGAGGTCACCCGCCTGATTACCGAGGAAAGGCTGAACGCCGAGTACGCCTACCACCTGGTGGCGCAGAAATACATGGCCGCCCTGGCCGCCGTGGAGGATGAGTATCTGCGGGAGCGGGTCGCCGACATGCGCGATGTCACCGCCCGCGTCCTCAGTCATTTGATGGGTCGGGCCCACGGCGTGGAGCTGGCGCACCTGCACGAGCCGGTCATCCTGGTGGCCCATGATTTGACCCCCAGCGACACCGTGCAGATGGACAAGTCCAAGGTGCTGGGCTTTGCCACCGAGGTGGGCAGCCAGACGTCCCACACGGCGATTTTGGCCCGTTCCCTGGGCCTGCCCGCCGTGGTGGGGATTCCCCACGCCCTGCGGGAGCTGGAAACCGGCCAGTATGCCCTGCTGGACGGGTTCAACGGGCTCCTGATTCTGCATCCTTCGGATCAAACCCTCTTCGAGTACGGGCAGCTGGTCCGCCGGCAACTCACGCTGGAGGAAAAGCTGCGGGAAGTGGTGGACCAGCCGGCGGTCACGCTCGACGGACACCGGGTGTGGGTGCTGGCCAACATCGAGCAGGCCGAGGACGTCGAGGCGGTGCGCCTCAGCGGCGCCGAGGGCGTGGGTTTGTTTCGCACGGAGTATTTGTACATCAACCGAGATCACCCTCCGGACGAAGAGGAACAGTTCCAGGCGTATCGAAAGGTGGCCGTGGCCCTGCGGCCCCAGCCGGTCATCGTGCGCACCCTGGACCTGGGCGGGGACAAGTTTCTCTCTCATTTGGTCGCGCAACAGGAGATGAACCCGTTCCTGGGTTGGCGCGCCATCCGTCTCTGTCTGCAGCAGCCCGAGATGTTCGGGGCGCAGCTGCGCGCGATCCTGCGGGCCAGCGCCGAGGGCAACGTGAAGTTGATGTACCCCATGATCTCCGGGCTGGAGGAGCTCTGCCAGGCCAACGAGTTGCTGGAGCAATGCAAGGCCCAGCTGCGCGAGCGCGGCCAGCCGTTCAACGAGTCCATCGAAATCGGGGCCATGATCGAGATCCCCTCCGCGGCGCTGGTGGCCGACGCACTGGCCCGGCGGGTGCGTTTCTTCAGCATCGGGACCATCTATCTGATTCAGTACGCGCTGGCGGTGGAGCGGATGAACGAGCGCATCGCGCATTTGTACGAACCGACCCACCCGGCCATTCTGCGGCTGATTCGGCGCACGGTCGAAGCCGCCGAAGCCCAGGGGCTGCGGGTCAGCGTGTGCGGCGAGATGGCGGGGGAGCCGGTCCTGGTGCCGTTGTTACTGGGCCTCGGTGTCCATGAGCTCAGCGCCGCCCCTCCCCTCGTGCCCCGCATCAAGTACGTGATCCGCCGCATCCGGATGGCCGAGGCCCGGGCCCTGGCGCAGTGGGCTCTGGAGTGCGAGTCGGCCAGAGAGATCCTGCAGCGAAGCCGGGATCTGGCGCGGGAAGCCGCCCCCCTGCTGTTCGAGGCACGAACGGTAACCCTTTGAAGGAGCCCCCCGAGGCTCAGCCGAACCGGCGCCGCAACCGCTCCAGGTGATAGTCCCGGCGCTGCTCGGGAGTCATCTGCGAGAAATCGGGCGCGGGGGCCGGAGGCCCGGCAAGGGCTCCGGTACGGGCCGTGCCCTCGGGAGCATGCCTTCGAGGGATCCCTGGCGAAGCGGAGGCGGCACTGCGTGCATCGACCGCCGAACGCTGTCCCAGCGGATTGTTGCGGATCGAAACAGCCGAAGGAGGCCGGCCGGTGCGATCCGCCCGCAAGGCGGGTTCGGTGATCTGCAGGTCTTCTTCCAGCGTGCGCCGCGGCCGGATTCCCCTGGCCTGCAAAACGCCGTGATAGGCCCGCACGGCTTCTTCCGGACCGATGCGTCCCTCGGTGATGAGCCGCAACATCTCGATAAACGCCAACTGGTGTTCGGCGTGGTTGATCTTCCGACCGTACAGGGCGACACGTGCGCCATGCCGCTGGGCCTCGTGCAGCAACAGGAACGCATCATGGGTGGTGCCGGCCCCGCCCCCGAGAATGCCGACGATCAGATTGGGGTCGTATTGGACGAGTTCCTCCAGCGCGCGCGGGCCGTGGTAAACGATCTTCAAAAAGAGCGGCCGACCGGCCACCGGAACGCCGGCCAGGGTACGAAGGATCTGATCGTTGATGAACTCGGCAAGCCTCTCCGGGGGCAGGCCCGGGTCCACGTTGGGATCGAACACTTCCAGGAAGTGACGGAACTGTTTGCGCTCGGCCTCTTCGCGGAAGGCCTTGTACGCGAGCAGGGTTTCCCGGTCGCGTTCGAGGTCGTTCAGGAAGGTGACGGAGTAGAGGCCCAGGTTGGCCCCGGGAAAGTCGCGGGTGGACCGGTCGCATTCGACACGGCCGCACTGGATCTGATCGATGGTGGCGGTGCGGAACGGGCGGGAGGGCTCGGCGGTGTAACAACCGTGACGGACCGCCCAAATGTCCGTGGTGTCGTTGGCCCGGGCGGCCGGAGTGACGGTCGACCGCCGAAACAGGCCCTCCTGAATGGTCAGGAGATCGTTCACATAGGGCGACATCAACATGATGTCCACGATCCCCTGGTGCACGATCTCGCGAATGATATCGAGAAACTCCGGCAGATTGCGGTAGCCGAATTCCTCGCGTGTCCACACTTCGGGGGAAAACTGGGCGGGCCGGGCCCCGCGGGCCGACAACCACGAGCGCGGGCCGGGGGCCCGTACCCCGTAGGCCATGTCGGCATCCTTCGCATCCGCAAGAATGAAGGTTCGCCCCTGCGGGTGGGCGCGGATCTCAGCCAGTTTGCGGTCCAGGGATTTTTCCGGACCGGGTGGTGCGGAGGCAGCTGGGCCGGGCGAGCTCATTTCCACCGGGCCAGGATCTCGTCCGTGATGATCTGGACGGCCTTCTCGGCTTCAGGATCGAAGTCCGCCTCCGGCGCGGGCCGGGGCGGGACCGTGCAGGTCACTCCCGGGCGCCACTGGTCGTTGTCGCAAAGCTCGCATTCCTTGAGCCCGAAGCGCGGATCGGGGATGCCCAGCTCCTGTTTGATCTTGAGCAGATCCCGCAGCTGCTGGGGCGTCATGGTCTGGGGCGGCCTGCCCAATTGGGCGGTCACCAGCACGGTGCGGCAGTACGCCTCCAGAATCTCCATTTTGAAATAGGCATCCTCCAGACCGAGGTGACTCCAACTGACCACCCCGTGGTTGGCCATGAGGATGGTGTTGTGTTGATCCACCAGCTCGGCCACGAGCTGGCCCATTTCCGGCGTGCCCGGCGTGCGGTACGGCGCCACGGCCACGGAGGCAAACACCTCGAATTCGGGGATGAGACAGGTGGGCGGCACCAGTCCGGCCACGGCGAAACCCGTGGCATAGGGGGGATGACAGTGACAGGTCGCCACGGCGCGGGGCTGACGCTGAAAGATCTGCAGATGCATCAGAATCTCGCTGGTCCGCTTTTTTTGCCCGCACAATTGACGGCCGGTGAAGTCCACCAGGCACATGTCCTCGGGCTTCATGAACCCCTTGCTGACCAGCGTGGGCGTGCAGAGCGCCAGATCTTTGCCCACGCGAATGGCCAGGTTGCCCCCGTTGCCGTCGACATATTCGCGCAGCCAGAGGCGGCGGCCGATGTCGCACATCTGTTCCTTCAATTCCTGACACCACGCCGAATGAAAGAAGGCCTCAATCTCGGCTGCGGGTGATTGGGAGGAAAGATCGGACGGGGAGCCCGGGGAGCCGGAGGTTTTGGGGGCGGCCGGGGCCGTGGCGGGTATCGGAGCGTTGCGGCCCTGCTGTTGGGCCGCTTCCCAGT
>JAOADM010000051.1 GCA_026417315.1 Limisphaera sp. | reverse complement strand
CGCACAACGGCCGGCCAGTGCGGTAACATTTGCGTGGCCAACCGAAGAGACACGCTGGAGATCCGGGGTAGAGGGTACGGCTCCATGACCCGGATCGGGCTGACCCTCGACGGGAGTCGATTCTCCAAAAGCAACGGCGCGTTCTATCCCGACCCCGACGGGCTCTACATCGCGCTCTCCAATGCAGTGTACAACACCTGTCTCGACCGCGACGGCGACGGCTTCACATACACCTCGCAGGGGTTGGCCGACATTTGTCCTGGACCAACAGCCGGAGCCGGGCAAGGGGTTGGATTCCGCGGGCGGCGTGCCGAGTGCCGAAGACGAAGCGATTACCGCGTACGTCTGCGTGCCTTGTGTCGGTACCAGGACTGTGGCCGTGGACAGGAGGAATGAGATTTGGGTGGGCGGCTTTGAGCCGCCGAACACCCACCTGTAGGTCGACGGATTCATCCCCTCGTCATTGTGGGAAATCGTGTTGCATTCCGGGGCAGATGGCTACGGCGGCATGGTCGATGGTGCGGGAAACCCATGGTCCTCCGAGCGGGGCTGTAACATTCTTCTGCGCGTGCATTTGCCCGTAAGCCGTCCCCCGGAGGAAAGCCGGGACGGGGAGTGGTTGTCCGCCGAGGGCATCTGCAGGTATGGCATAACACTCGATCCCATCCGGCCTTACCTTTGGCAGAGTAGTGGCGGCAGCTACATGTGCTGCTGGCACACCATCGGGAGTCCGGTGACTTACAACCAGGGCCGGGTCCTGCCCCATGAGCGCGGCGGTCCCAGTTCCCAGAGCCTGGTCGTCGATTCACGGGGACATGTCTGGGTGGCCCACGGGCACCACGGCAACACCACTGTGGGACACTTGGCCCCCAAAACGGGGCGTTGATCAGTTTGGTCCCGCTCCGCTTGCCCGAGTTGCAGGCAGAGGACTTCTCCAACCGCGGCTTGTCCGGGGCCCCCGGTTTTCACCCGGGCTGAAGCGCCCTTGATCTCCACGGGTGCGATGCGACGCCTCATCCGGGCCTGCCCCCGGATGGTTTCTCCGCGCGGTGGATCGATGACTTGCAGACACGCACCCGGGGCCTGCATACCATCGGGGTCACCACCGACCCCGGAGCCGGCATCGAGTGGGCAGAAGAGATTTCTCCCTGGAAAACGACGCTTGCGAATCAAGGGCGGCACGGATGCCTTTGGAGAGTTGGGCCCTTTCCGGGAGCCTGCGCAGCGCCCTTGAAAAAGCCGTCCGGAATTCATTGCCCAACCGGGCTGAGGCGGTTCGGCACCCGGGATGGGTGTGGCCGCTTGTGGCCGGCCGGATCGACTTGGACAGGAACCGAGGATGCCGGAACAGCGATGGCCGCAAGCTGCCTAACTTTGGCGATAGATTTTATGCACAGAAGCCTGGGCGGTGGGCTTGATGATCATTTCGTCGATGCACACGTGGGGCGGGCGGCTGGCGATCCAGACCATGGCCTCGGCCACGTCTTCGGCGGTGAGCGGCTGAAGCCCTTCGTACACTTTTCGGGCGCGCTCGGCGTCGCCCTTGAACCTCACCAGGGAGAACTCGGTCTCGGCCATTCCGGGATCGAGGGAGCACACCCGAAGTCCGGTGCCGCAGAGCTCCAAACGCAGTGCCCGTGTAATCTGTCGTTCCCCGGCCTTGGCGGCGCAATAGGCGGCGCCGCCCTCGTAGGCTTCGTGACCGGCAACCGACCCGATGTTGAGGATCACCCCACCCGGATGCCCGAGCATCAGGGGCAGGGCCGCCCGCGTGACCCGGAGCAGACCCAGGACATTGGTTTGGAGCATGGTCTCCCAGTCGCTGTCCTTGCCCTCGGCGACGGGATCCAGGCCGAGGGCGCCGCCGGCATTGTTGATGAGCACATGGAGGGGCTCGGGGTGGGCGCGACCCGCGCCGAGGCGGTCGCGCACCCACGCGAAGAAGGCCTCCACGCTGTCTGTTTTGGTGACATCGAGGACGTGGGCGTGGGCCTCCGGGGCACCCGCGGCCCGTGCTTCCGCTGCGACCTGCTCCAGTCGTTGCAGGCGCCGGGCTCCCAGCAGGAGTCGCGCACCCACGGCGCCGAAGGCACGCGCTGCGGCTGCGCCGAACCCGCTCGAGGCGCCCGTGATCAACACCCACTGCCCGCGCAATCGGTCCTGCATGTGGCCGTTGTACGGAAAGCGAGCCTGTCCGGCAACCCGGGAGAAAGAGTTTCAGTGACCGATTCTCTCGACGGCAGCTTTTTCGTGCCGGCCAGCGCACGCGGGCTCCGATCGAAGCACCCTGAAATCCGGAATCGATGAGTAGAAACCGGTGCAGCAGGTGGCTCTGATCGAAGTCCGCTTCCGGGAGGTCCAAGGGAACCGCCGCTTCGAAAAGTGGCACGGGCTTTCCTCTTCAAGCTCGCGGAACCGTCGGGCTTCCGCCGGGTTACCTGCCCCGGCCTTCGGTTCTGGCGAGCCTCGGTCCCCATGCCCGCAGGGATGGCCTGATCTCCGCGATCGTGAGCGCCCTGCGTCCTCGTGCGTCCCCGAGTCCGGTCGATGTTCAACCGCGGGGTCGCTTGCGCCGACACACCCGCGGGGCGCCATCGATTTCCCCGGCCAGGTTGCTCTGCTGCGCTGGCAGCAGACCCCGGGGCTGCTACTCGAAACGGTGCCGGGTTGGTGGCTTCGGCCCGACCGGACTTACCGAGTAACGTCGTGAGCCCCGGGAGTTTTGCTCGGGGGATCCGTTCGACCCCCACGGTCTGGACCGGGGTCGCCGCGGATTTCCAACACTGAGTCCGAAGGTCCGCGGCCCGCCGTATTGAAACTCCACGAGCCTTACGGGGAATTGCCTCCGTGCTCACTCCACCAATCGGGCCCGATAGTACCGCGGGCTGACCCGGCTGGCCACAGGGTCGTAAAAGAGTGAACCCGTCTCGGACGTTTGGAGGCGGCCAATCTCCGTCCAATCAAGCAGGTTCGTGGAGGCTTCCACGGCGTACCACCGCCCCGGTTCTCCCCACAAGACGCCCACGAATTCCCCTTCTTCTGACCAGCCCAGAGCCTCGAGGCGCGGCGGTTCCACCACTTGGAGACGGGCCGGATCGCTGCGAACGGCGCCCACGGCATTGCGGACTTCCACGGTGTAATCGCCGGCGTGGGCATGGCGTACAGGATCGATCACCAGCAGGGGGGCAGTGGCACCTTCGATGGGTTCGCTCCCGAAGTACCACTGGTACATGAGCGGGGGATCTCCGGTCGCAGCCACACGGAATTCGAACCGTGTGCCGGGCACTGCGAATCCGCCGGAGGGAGGCAGCGTGATGACGGGTGGGGCCTGCACCGTTAATTGGGCCACGGCGCTGGTGCTGCCGGCCGCGTTCGTGATCAGCACGCGGTAAATGCCCGCATGGAGGGGAGCCGCAGCCGAAATCCGGAGCGTGGCCGATGTCTCTCCCGGCAAATCCAGGCCGTTGTGTTGCCATTGATACGACAAGGGCATGGTGCCGGTGGCCAGGACCGTGAAGAGGACTTCGTCGCCGACTTTCACGATTTGGTTGGTGGGCGCGGCCACGATTTGCGGCGGCACCCAGACAACGAGTTCGGCGGGCGGGCTGAGCACGAAGCCGAAGTCGTTGGCCACGCGGACCCGATAGGACCCGGCTGCGTTGGTGGATGGAATCTCGAGGACGAGGATTTGATTGGTGGCGTTGGGCAGGGGCTGGTTGTTGTGGAGCCACTGGTATCGCAGGGGCGGTGTGCCGCTCGCTTCCACGGTGAATTCAACCGTCTCACCCAGCACAGCAGTTCGGGATTGCGGGGGCGTCAGGATGATGGGCGGGTCACCGGCAGCGGGGTCGTTCGTCCGGCCCGGGGTGGGAGCTTCGGCTTTCCAATGTGCCGGGTCATTGCCATAAAGGTCCGGTCGAATTCGTTGCAGGGAGGCACCGCCTCCGGCCGCTGCGGAGGGCCAGGGCGCGGTTGGTTGATACTGCACGCGGTCCACCGGGTAGTAGGGGACGAAGCCGGCGTCAGGGTGCGGCGGGGCCTGGGGAGTGTCGGGGCGCAACAACTCGAGAGGCTCGCCCTCGTTGGCCAGGCGGCCTGTATAAGGGCCCAGGATGGAGGTCGCGTTGGTGCCGTAGCGGGCCCGGAAAAGGCCCAGCATGCTGGCATTGGTTTGAGGATCAAAGGGGACCAGCACCACGTAACTTCCTGCCGGCATCACGAAATTCGGCGGGAATTCGTAACTGATCGCATTGGCCAGGCGCCAGCAGTTGCTCGGAAAGGCGGGGTCGTAGAGGGGCACGTTGGTGGAGGCCAGGTTATGGAGTTCGACAAACTCCAGCAGGCTGCTTTCGGCGGCGTTGGTGTCATCGAAGGGTTGATACATGATCTCGTTGATGACGACGGGACCGACGAGCGGCGGTGCATTCGAAGCTCCCTGGCCGGCACGGAACTGGACGACATTCGTCGGCTGGAGCACGCCAAAGGTTGGATGGGTCAGCAGTGTGAAATCGAAACCCTGGCTGGTGGGGTGGATGCCCCAGGGGATACCGTTGGGGGCGGGACCGAAGGTGGCCGAGGCGCGATAGCCGGTCAACTCGCCCGAGGGCGTGACCTGGAAAAGATGGACGGCATCGCCGCGGGCGGAGTTGAAGCTGAACCGGGGCGGAGCGTCCTGCTCGCCATCGGGCGATCCAAAATCCACCTGGTAGAACACCCGATAGCCGCGGGCCGGCAGAATGGTACCGTCGGGAATGCGGTAGCGTTTCGGATCGCTTTCGCTGTCGCTGAGGAACCAGCCGCTCAGGTCCACCGGCGAATCGGTCGGGTTGTACAGCTCGACTGCATCTTCGTAGGGTGGGTCGGTGTGGGACAGCACCTCGTGGATGATGACGTTGGTAAGGAGCAGGTGGTTGGCGCGGTTGGGGGACGGGACTTCGAAGGCAACGAGGTTTGTGCCGCCATCGGGCAGGCGTCCCTGCGAAAGGCCGGCAGCCAGGAAGCCGAAATCCACGGCATCGACCAGTTGCAGGTCGGGAGTGTACAGACGAATGCTCTCGCCCATTCGGTCGAGGGCGAATGGCAGGTGATGGGGCCCGGCCCCAGGGTTCCCGTCGGCGTACAACCGGACCCAACGATGGCCGCCAATGAAGCTCAGCGGGCCGAGGCGGGCGCGGGTGCGGAGGGGCAAAGCGGGTGAGTCTGTCAGGTACAGGCCGGTGAGACTGACCGGTAAGGAACTGGTATTGTAAAGCTCGATCCAGTCGGGCTGGCCGGGACCCGCAGTGCACCATTCATTGATCCGGAGGGCGCTGACCGGACCCAGGATGGCGGGAGGGGCGTTGGAGGCCCCGGGTGTGACTGCGGACAACAGGGCCCAATCGGCCTCGGTCCGTCCGATGGGCAGGTCCGGGACCTGGAAACCGTACTCGACGCGATCCAGCACCTGTCCGAGGGCGTTGAGCAAGAGGACCTCGCCGGCCTCTCCGTCCAGGTTGAATCCCGTGTTGTGGGCAGCCGCGGGTACCCTCGTGGCCGGGCGGGAGCCGTCGCACCAAACGACGAGATAGCCGCCCGGGGGCAGGCTCAGACCCGGCGGAAAGGCCCAGCGATCTGCCTCCCTGGTGGAGCGGGCCAGTGCCAGACCGTCGAGGCTCGCCGTGCCGGGTCCCGGGTTATAGAGCTCGACAAAGTCTGCGTACTCGCCCCACGGGCTCAGGACGGCGCGGCTGTTGCGGGCCAGGATTTCGTTCAGGCGTGGTCCGGTCCAGGTGGCGAGATAGTTGGACGCGCCCGGGCTGGCGGTGCCGGGGAAACGGGTGATAGACGGGGACCCATCCGGGTACCTTCCTTCCGAGATTCCCTCGGGTTGCGGACCGTACGTGAGGCGGTCAATCAGCTCGGCGCGGTCCGTGTACAAGGCGAGGGAATCCCCCTGGGCCGGCAGGGAGAAGCCGAGAAACTCGGGGCCGGCACCGGCGGCGGCCTGCAGCTGGACGAACCCGCCGGGCGCGACAAACGAGAGCGAACGAAGTTGGGTCAGGGCGTTGCTGGTGGCCACATAGAGGCCCTGCAAGCGGACGGGCAGGGAAGCGCGGTTGAACAATTCGATCCAGTCATTGGCGCCCGGCACCGGGTTGGCGAGCCACTCGTTGAGACACAGGTTCGTCTGCGAGGCCAGGGGGGCCGCCTGGTTGGGTGCCCCGGGGGTCGGCAGCGACAGCCGCCACTCCTGATCCACGCGGCTGAGTGTGTAATCGGTCAGTTGCAGGCCGAAGCTCACCGCATCCACGCGGTTGGTCGCAGCGTCATAGAGAAACAGGGAATCGCCACGGCGACTCAGGGAAAACCCCGAGTGCAAGCCCGGTGTGTTGGTCCGGTTGTCACACCACACCACCAGGTATCCGACCGGGGGGATCGTGGTGCCCTCGGGGAAAATGAATTTCCGTGGATTGCTGTCATCCGTCAGGCTCCAACCGCCGAGGTTCACAGGGAGGTGACTACGGTTGTAAAGCTCGACCCAGTCGGGTCGGTCGCCTTCATGGATCACACTGCCTCCGTTGTCGGCCATGATCTCGCTGATCTCCACGGCGGCTGGGCCGGGAAGCGTCGGGGGCAGGCCGGGGCTCCCGTACATGCGGGAGCTGGCCTGCCAGGAGGCGGGCGCGCTGGGATCGCCGCGCGGGTCCACCATTTCGAGACTGGCACCGCCGCCATCGGCCGCCAGCGGCCAGCCGTCCTCGTCGTCGTAGGTCACCACCAACACGGGATTGCCGTTCCGATCGAGCAGGGTGATGCGCTCCCCTCCGTTGGAGAGGTTACCCCGGTAGTACCCGAACACCGGTACACCCGGGTAACGCGCAGCGAACGCCGCCGGGTTCGCGTTGTTGGCCAGAACCAGAATGCCCCCCGGCGGCAGCACGGTCCCCACGGGAAACACAAAGTCGATGCCGTCGAAGCTGAAACCGCTCAGGTCCACGGCCCGGGAGCCCTGGTTTTGCAATTCGACAAACTCATAAGCCTCGCCGCCCGGCGGGTTGTAATTGATTTCCGTGATGGCGAGGGGCAGCCCAAGTTCGGCAACCACGAAGGTCGCTTCGTTCAAAGCGCTCCAGGTGCCTCCGGCCAGGACCCGCGCCTTGATGGTGACGGTGCTCTGCAACGGAATCGGTCCACTGTACGGCTGAG
This sequence comes from Limisphaera sp., assembly GCA_026417315.1. GTDB lineage: Bacteria > Verrucomicrobiota > Verrucomicrobiia > Limisphaerales > Limisphaeraceae > Limisphaera. The sequence continues at coordinate 13,066 of JAOADM010000051.1, read as the reverse complement.
CATCCGCGGCGACGGTCCCGGAGTAATAGACTCGGGGGTCCGTGCCGTTGGTGGTGTAATAGATGGTGCCCGTGCCCGGATTGTGCAGATACAGCCATGTGCCGCGGGCGACCGGTCCGCCCGCGGTGATCGTCCCCGAAATGCTGCCCAGCCGAAATTCCGGGGCGTCCACGCCTGGGTACAACCCCGCACTGCGCAGTTGGTTCAAGACGATGCCGGGACGGTTGACGAAGTAGGATGTGACCATCCGCTGGTTTTCGGGCAGCCAGTGGGTCTCGCGGGTGTAGAGAACGTAGGTGCCGTCCTGCCACGGATGCACATCGCGTCGGTAATCACCCCACCGACAGGACTCGGCCACAATGGGTTTGTAGAGGAGATTGGACCAGTAGAACCAGCGGGCCAGGTTGGCCTCGCGGGTCAGGGCGCCGCCCGGGGCGATCAGGTGCTTGTGGACGCGGTCGGCAAAGTCGAGTCGGTACTGGGGGTTGTCGCGCAGTTTGGTGTGCAGGCCGGCGGGGACGTCCGTGTTGGCGACCCGGTTGATATCCTCGTTCAGCAGAATGCATTCGCCGTCCCACGGGAAGAACTGGAACGTGCCCCCCGGACGCCGGGGCCGGACCGCGTGCCAGTTCTTGTTGAATCCCCAGTCCTGGTGGCCGACGAAGAAATGCAGCAGGACATAGTCGATGTACTGGGGCACGTCCAGGTATTGTTTCATCCGCTCGTAATTGGCGTTGTCGGTCAGGTTGGTGATCGCCAGCATGGCATTGTAGGCGGTGGCGGTGCCGGCGCGCAGGATGCCCTGGTCGTACGCGTCGTACTCGTCGGCGTCCCCGCCGTAATACGCGGCTCCGAAGTGCTTCGTGGGTTGCTCGCTCAGATCATACACGCCCCAGTAGAGACCGTTGAGGAAGAGGTGGACGTAGCGGTTGTGGCTGGCGATCCGACCCATGTCGCGAAAGGCGTGCTTGATCCAGGCATCCCGGAATCGGGTGGCACGGCTTCGCTGATAGGCGCCGGCGCCGTTGTTGGGGCTGTCCGACCAGTGGCGCCAACTGGTGTTGAAGTCCGGCCGCAGGACCACGTCGTCGAATCGGGTGACGGGGGACTCCGGAAACAGGGGGTGGTCCAGTACGGCGGGCCCGAAATCCCCGCGAAAGTTGAGCTTGAAGCCGTGTTTGGGATTCTTGCTGGGCTCGCGACTGGCATTGCCGTGGGCCTCGATTCCGGCGGTCGTGGCGAAGGCGGTCCGCCCGTCGGGCAGGACCAGTTCAACCGAGCAGGGTTTGTTCGGGAAGGATTTGTTGACGACGTTGGCCGCCCAGTACAGTCCGGTGGACTCGAAGAGATCCGCCGGGTTCATCACGATGGACAGGACCGGCAGTTCGAGGAGCCCGTCTTTGAGGTCCTGGAGTTTGGTGGGATCGATCGGAGCGCCGGGGTTGTTCGGGTCGGTGCGCAGCGGATCCCAGTCCATTTCATAGTCGGCGGGAACGATGTTGTTGGGAAAGGTGTTGTAAGTACCCCACGTGGTCGGAAATCCCGGGGGGTTGGTGGGTTGTCGCACAACGGCTTCGAGGAAGAGGTAGGTGTGCGTGACGGTGCGCGAAGGAAGGTACCCGGGAGCGAACGCGGCAACGCGGAGAGTGGTCGTGTTGGTGATGCGGAGGGGGCCGGTGTAGACCCACCCCGTGGTCGCGGTGGGCTCCCGGCCGTCCAGCGTGTAGCGGACGGTCGCCTCGGGCAGGGGACAAGTGATCCAGAGGAAGAACGGCTCGGTAAACCAGCCGCGCGCCACATTCACGTGGGGTTCCGGCGTGATTCCGGTCAGGGTATTGGTGCTGTTGGGGGCGCCGGGAGTGGGGACGGGCATGTACGCCCACCGGTCCTCCGCGGTTCGGCCGTAGGCGATATCGCTGCGTTGCTCGGGGTAGGAGGGGGAGAAGACCGAATGCGGGTGGGGAGGATAATCCGGCGGATGGAGCGCCAGATATTCCCCGTAATCGTTGAGTTGGAAATTGAGGTGCATGCGGTTACTGCCCGCCGGTGTGCGGCGGTCCTTGCCCGAGGCAAAGACGACCAGATACTGTCCGGGGGCCAGGGTCACCGCGGGAAAGACCCACTTGGCGGGCTCGTCGGGATCATCCGTGAGTGACCAGCCCAACAGGTTCACGGTCTGGGGGCCGCGGTTGTGAAGCTCGATCCAATCCTGAGGTTCGCCATCCTCGTCCCGCAAGCCGGTCACGTTGACGGCGACAAACTCGCTGATAATCACATCCCCGGCCTGGCCGGAAGAGTCCAGTTGAACGGACCAACTTCCTCCGGCAAAGCCGTTGGCGGGCAGGGCCTCGTCGGTGATGCCGTGACCGGCGGCCCACTGGAATTGGACGGAGCCCGGGTTGGGGGAGTCGAACGCGAACACGTAAGGTCCGGGGCCGAAGCCAACCACGCTGCGGGCGGGCTGGCCGTTGACGAGCAGGTCAGCGGCGTCCACGCCCCGGACCGGTTCGTTGAAGAGGACTTCGATCGAGGAAAGTTGGCCCACGCGGGCTCCGGGCACGGGAGTGAGGCGCTGGACCAACGGAGGGGAGGTATCCGCCACAAAGTACGTCCATTGAGCGGAGGCGTCGGTGGCGTCAAACGGCTGCCCGGTCAGGTCGGTGATGCCGTGCCCTTCGTCCCAACCAAAGGCCACCCATCCCGGGGCCGGCGGGGCAAACTCGAATACGTACACATTGGTCCCCGGCCCCCCGAGCAAGCGGTCGGCCGGCTGCCCGTTGACCCACAGATCCGGGGCGTCCACGCCCGTGACCGGTTTGTTGAACGTCAGGATCACATGGGTCAGGGCGGGGACCGAGCTGCCCGGGGCGGGCTCGATGTTGAGCAGGACGGGCGGCGTCGCGGGGGTTTTGAAGTGGACCAGCAGCTGCGCATCCCAACGCAGATCCGAACTGCTTCGCGTCACGTTGAACACCTGCACCGCCAGAACGTTTGTGCCCTCGCGCAAATAGGAACCGGGCGAAAGCAGCACGGGGAAGGACTCGAACGTGCCGGCCTCGTGAGCCGCGGAGGCCAGATTGGTGTAAACGGGGTTCGCAGGGGTCACGTTGGCCCGCGCGATCTCGGTGCCGTTGATCCAGGCCACGAACCCGTCGTCGTAATTCGCCAGCAACTCCAGCCTGTCCACCTGGCTCAAGTTCGTGATCACAAAGCCGGTGCGCAGGAAGAGACAGCTGTAGTTATTGCGCATGTCGCTCAAAAGGGTGCCGCCGGTGAGCCCTTCGCCGTAGTGGAACGGCGCGCTGCCCACCGTCCAGCCCGCGTCGTTGAAGGCGACCTGCCGCCAGGCAGAGATTGGGTTGGAAGCCTCGTTGGTGCCCTTGCGCCAGCGCCAGGCTGCCCCGGTCGGAATCAGCGTGACGGACTGTGCCTGGAGGGCCACTTCTGCTGCCATCCAACACAAAGCCACCGCCAGCAAACCGGATTTCGGGAATCCATGCGAAGATCGTGCGGAGGGGATTCCCTGCGGATTCCCTCCGCCACCCGTGGCGGAAACCGGGCTTTCCTCGAGCGGAAGGTTTTTCGAGGTTGCCATGTCCACCGGAATGTATTCAGGTCGAATCCGCGCTGCCATCGGATTTTCGACCGGGCCGGGAGGGGTTGCGGACGGGTCCTTTCGACGGCCCCGTGGCCGAAGCCCCTTGGAGGAGCGCACGGCAGGCCACGCAGAATACCTGTCTGCGCCAGCTGGCCGTTGAGGCAACTTCACTGCCGGGGCGAACGTTCGGAGACGCATTTGACGGCCCCACGCCATTCACGGCCGGCGGATTGGCAAGCGCCAACAAGCCGTCCGATCCAAGGACCTGCCGGCTCAAAGGGGTTCCCCTCGTGGGCGGCGGGGACTCCTGCCCGCACATGCGTGCCCCGTTGCGCCCGAGTCGCACGCGCAAGCGAATCAGAACCTCGTGGAGTGGGCCTCCGCCGAAGTTTCAGAGGGCAGCGGACGCACGGGGAGCGGCCTGGCGTGTTCGGTGTCCCGGACCCGGGCGGACGGGCCATTTTCTACACCTCGGTCAGATACAGTTTCCGGTTTCGCCAAAGGTAGAGCCCCCCGCTCCAAAGCGTCAGCAGCACAGCGGTCCACACGGCGCACAGGGCCAAAAGCGGCAACCAGGGCTGAAACCACGTGGCAACCGCCACGGGCCACTCTCTGGCCGCCTGAAGGGTCAGAAGCGCACCGAGGGCCAGCATCTGGCTGGTGGTTTTGTGCTTGCCGTAACGTTCCGCGGCCAGGACCAGGTTCTTGGCTGCTGCCAGGAGTCGCAACCCGGTGATGGCCAGTTCCCGCGCGACGACCACGATGGCCATCCAGGCGTGGACCTGCACGGGCACCTGGGGATCGAGCCGTCCGCGCTCCACCAGCACGATGAACACGGAACAGACCAGGACCTTGTCCACCAGCGGATCCATGAGGATGCCGAAATTGGTGATCTGGCCACGCTCCCGGGCGATGCGACCGTCGAAAAAGTCGGTGAGGGCCGCGGTGGCGAACAGGAGCAGCGCGGCGGTGTCGCGCAGGGGCAGCGGCCACTGCAGCAGCAGAACCAGCAACACCGTCATGCCCAGGCGGGAAACGGTGAGTTTGTTTGGCAGATTCATCCTCGGGGGATAGTTGGGGCAAAGGCGGCTGGGCCTGCAAGCTTCAAACCCCGGAAACTCCGAGCCCGCGCCGGGGCGAGATCCATTGGGAGAACGCGGGGAACCTTCGCGTCTTTTGTGGGCATCTGCCATCTGCCGGGCAGGTCGCGGCAGGTGTCGGAATCCATCCAGCTTTCCCGGGAAGGGCGGCGGTGCAGCTGTCACTGTCGGACCGCGCGCTCTTCCCCACGGCCAGGGGACGGAAAGGTCTGAAGCAAACGCGCCAACGAACCCGGCGCATTTCAGGTTTTGGCGACGGCCAAAAACTCGGGGGAAGTTTCGAGGGTCCTCGACAGGCGAAGGCCGAGGGAAAACGGGCAATGCCCCTGGCATACCTGCGTCCGGGCCTGAAAAATGGAAATACACCTCAACGAGACTTTCACCCCGTGCGCCCGGGAGGAAACAGAGAAGCGGAGGAGGGTTCGGGTGCCCTTACATGGTTCTGTGGACCCCGTCACTCATGGGAGTCATGCCGAGTCGGTGGGCGACATCTTCGAAGTCCGGGTCGACCGCATGGATTTTTTCCCATTCCCGGCGGGCCCGGCGGGTTTCTCCGAGCGCCTCGTACACCAGGGCCAGCTCGTAGTGCACATGCAGCAACAGATCGCCCGGCCGATCCTTTTTCCGCCGCAGGGCCTGCTCCAAGGTGGTCCGGGCCGTCTCCATGAGCCCGAGGGTTCGCAACGCGCGCCCCCGGTAAAGCAACAGTCCGGTGTGAAGGGCGGTCTCATTTTCCACCTCTTCGGTGAGTTGAAGGATTTGGCGGCAACAAGATGTTTCGCGCCCCGGAAACGTCCACAAGAGCTCCGCCAGCGACAGGCGAACCACCGGATCGTGCGGGGTCATTGCGAGCAGCTGGTTCAGCCGATCCACCGCTTTGTGCCATTGCCCCATCTGTTGATGCGCTTCGGCCCAACCGAGAAGCACGGCAGGCAATCCCGGCATGAGGTAGATCACCAGTTCCTTTGTGACGGGCAAACCCACGCTCATGCTGAGTCCGTATTTGGCGAAAAGCCTTCCGAGCTCCGTATGCCGTTCCGCGGCGAGGCCAAAAAGGTGCGCGGCCCGGGACCAGTCCTCCTGCTTCAAACACAGAAACGCCGCCACAAACGCTGCATCCGGCAGGTGAGAGGCTCGTTGCAGGAGGGTCAACCCTTCCCGGTCATTGTCCTCGTGAATTTTTCGGAGCCCGTCGATAAAGTCTTCCTCCTCCTGCGGAGTGACGAGCCGTTTGAAAAAGCCCAACTTGAGGCGACTTCCCACGGGCGGCAGCGTCGGCGGGACCGAGGAACCGGAAGCGCCGGCACGGGAGGGACTCGCCCGGGAGGTGGAAACCGTGTAGAAGATCCCCGTACCCGGGAGACCTGCAGTGACGCGAGTCCCCCGTGGCCCCAAAGTGATTTTGGCACCCGGCGGCCCCAGGGATACCGACATGCCCGACAGGCTGAAGTTGAGCGACAGCCAGGGCGTGATTCTCACGCGCCTCCAGAATCGCAATCCCATGGCAGCCTCACCGAGTTCAGCATAGCGAGCAGCCGTCGGAAGAAAAGAACCGGCGGGCCATATGCAGGCGCCTGTCGCAGGCATGCGCGTCCATGCCCTGCCGGCTCGGGAAAGCCGGTGCTTTGAGAACCGCAGCGTTCCTCCCGCCACCGGTCGGTGAGGCCCGATGAAGAGGGTCAGGGCGTTGGTTCGGTTCCTGCAGCCACCCGGCCGGCGCGCAGCCTCAGCATCTGGCACGGGGGCGAGAGGGGATTACGGTTCTCTCTTCAGGTGAGCCGGCGGTTCCGCGCCGGGATGTCCCCGGGATGTATCGAGCCGGGGAAGCAGGCCTGAGTCAGGGTGCAAGCGACTTTTTGGATCGAGCACCGCGGCGGGTGGGATGGGTGGGGGAGCAGTTCGGGCGAGCCATTGTCACGGCGCGGTGTCTTCCCCCGTCAGCCCCTGGGCCGCCATCCAGGCCCGGGCTGCGTCGGGGTCACGAGCCAGCCAGCCTTGGGCAACGCGGTGAATCAGTTGCTGACGCAAGGCTGCGTCCTGCACCTGGTCAATCCACCGGGTGGCCATTTCCGGCCATTGCGATGCCAGCAGGGAGACATAAGCAGCCGTCGCCCCATCGCGAATCGGGCCGGCCGGAAGGGACCGAATCCATTCGCCGGCTTGCGCGGGAGCGGCTTCAGCCCAGGAGGTTATGATATCTTCCAAGGCCGCACTCTGGAGCTCGGGGTCGCCCAGACGCTGCAACCATTGAGCCGCGGCCGCGGGATCATGCTGGGCCCATTCGGTGGCGACCACGCGCACGGCGGCCGGGTCCAGGCCCTCCAGTGCGAAGGATTGAAGCAGCGCGGCGGCCTCTGCCGGAGACTCCTCCGCCACCACCGTGGCCAGGCTGAACAGGAACCTGGAACGCTCGGGTCCGGCGCGGAGTTGGTGGAGTTGCGCCAGGGCACCGTCTCGATCGTTTCGCGCCCAGACATGAGCCACGCGGGCCAAAACGTCTTCCTGTGTTTGTCCCTCGAGCCGTGTCATGACCAGCTCAAACGCCTGTCGCGGGGCGCTGTAGGCCAGCTCCGTGGCGGCCGCAGCCACCAGGGGTTCCTTGACTGCGCCCGGCGGAAGTGAGCCCAGCCATGCCAGAGCACTGGCCGAGTCTGTCCGAACCCAATGTGCCATGGTTCGTTCCAAGACCCGAGTCTGGTCTGCGCCAAGCTGCAAGGACAGGGCCCACTGGAGGGCTTGGACGGGGTTGGCTTCGGCGAGCACTTCTCCGACCGCCTCCAGGGCAAGGGACCGGCCCGGGCCGGGAGGCAGCGACTGCACCCACTCAATGGCCTTTTCAGGTTGTTGGACGGCCAGGGCCCGTGCAATGACCGGCAGGGTTTGCCAAGAGGTGCGGGTTGGGGAAAGCTCCGGCACCAGGGTTGCGGCCAGTTCGGGGTGTTCCGCGGCCAGCGCCAGGGCCACGGCCCGCATCGCGTGCTCGCGCTCGGCGCCCGGGGCCATGCCGCGCACGAGGGTCATCGCTTGTTGCGGGTCCGAGAGCGCCAACTGCAGCAGGGCTGCCTCCGTGACTTCCCGCTTGGTCCGGCTGGACGGGAGTCGTTGGGCTGCTTGCAGAGCGGCGGTCGGGTCTCCCTGGGCCCACAACTGAAGGACGTTGGCGATCAGTTCGGTTTTGACCGGGCCGTCCGGAAGGTTTTGCAAATGCTCGAGGGCGGCGCCCGGGTCTGCGTTGGCCCAGCTTGGGATCAAGTGACGCATGGCGTTGTCTTGCGCGGTTCCAGGGGGCAGGGCGGCGAGAAGGCGCAGGGCTGTTTCGATGTCCTGGTTGGGCCACATCTCGACAAGAGCGGCAATGGCTTCATTGCGAACAGGGCTTTCGCCCATGGCCTGCACGAATTCGGCTGCCTGGTCCGGGGCGTATTCGACCCAACCGCTGAGGATCTGTCGGATGGCGCGGTTCCGCTCGGGGCCGCCGCTCAGTTGTGCGGCCCTCGCCAGGGCCTCGACCGGCTCCGTCATTCCCCAGGTCCGGAAAATGGCCTCCATGACCTGGATCCGCTGGGAGTAGGGCAGGGCGAGTTGTTCGGCCCGGCCCAGGGCCTCAGAGGGATTCTGTACGGCCAGGGCCGCAAAGATTGCCGCATAACTGCCTCCGCGAAGCGGGGAGGGCAGCAGCTCGACCAACGCCAGCGCCCGGTGGGGATCCGAAATGCACAACGCGTGTACGGCCTCGGCCAAAAGTTCGTTGCGCAGATCGGAGGGAGGGAGCGTCCGCAGCCATTCCACGGCCGCGTCGGCCTCGCGGAAAAACCACTCGCGGGCTGCGGCCACGATCCATTGGTCGCGCAGGGGCGCCATGGGCCAACGGACCAGGAAATGCAGAACCGCTGCAGGATCCACCGCGATCCATCGTCCCAACAAGGCATCCCGCAGGGACCGTTGCAGCGGATGTCGAAGCAGGTCGGCGACGGCTTCGGCCAGCCACTGCAGCTGAGCCCCGTTCAGCGCGGCCAACGTGCGGTCCCATTCTCGGGTGCGTTGCCAGACACCTCGGGCGCATTCGGCACGGATTCGCGCGGCCAGCAGACCAAGGTCCGTGGCGGTCTGCCCGACTCCGAGAGCCCCGCGGGCTTCTTGCGGCGGGCCGGCCTTCGTGAGGTCGGCGGTTTCCCCGGGCGGCGGAGCTGGCGCAGCGTCCCGGTGCATGAACCGGTCGGTCATCCATGCGCCCGCCAGCACGCCGGCAACAAAGGCACCCAGAATGGTTGTCCAGCGACGCATGCGCAGGTTCTGCTTTCGGGAGAGGATCGGGCTCGCGGGTCGGCGTTGGACGGGCCCGCGAGCCCTGCCTCCACCCCTGACGATCCCGATCCCTCCTGTTTCCGAACTGCCCTACTGGCAGTTCACAGTGACGGAATTCCCGGATCCGCCGGTGATGCTGTAGCAGCCGCCGGCGTTGCCCTGAACGGTGCCCGCGCGAACATGGGTGTTGTAGGAGTCCTGGAGCCAGATGCCGATGCCGCTGCAATTGCGGATGTAACAGTTGTTCACCGTGGCATCCCGGCTCTGGGTCAGGCTGAAAATGCCCCGGCCACAACGATTCGCGTCCACATAGTTGACCGTCCCGCGCTGATTGGAGTTGGCAACCCGGAAACCGGCATAGCCTCCGCCATAGTTGCAGTTGTAGGCATAGACCGAGCTGCCCGACCAGTTCACCGTGTTGTTCAGCAGCAGGCCGCAACCGGCCGAGTTGTTGGCCGTAACCGTGCTCCAGTAAAACCCGTCCACGGTGTAGGTTTCGCACCCGTGCGCGGTGGGGCCGTTGGCCGTGAGGCTGTTGATGTTGATGTTGCGGGAGCCGCCGCCCTTGCTGTCGTCGAACCGGTAAATCAGCCCGCCCGAGACGTCGCAACTGCATCCGCTGAGGGTGAGGTTGTTGCTGCTGCGGGACCAGATGCCGTAGCGGGGAGAGCCCGTGATGCGCTGGTTGCGGATGGTGATGTTGTTTTTGCGGTCGAGCTGAATGACCGAAATGGTGCCGCTTTGGCCCTGGGATTGCGTGCCTCCGTAATCGAGCGTCAGGCCGTCGCGGGGCGAAACGCCGTATGTGGCGTCGCATGTGCCGCTGTTGCGGATGTAGATGGTGCCGGAGGTCATGTTGTCACTGCAGGCCTGAATGGCCGCGTTGTAACTGGTGCCGGTGTAAACCGTTCGCCCGTCGACGCGTCCGGTCCAGGTGCTGCCGGATCGGGTAACATAGGCGGTCGCGGCCTCCGAGGAAACCAGGCTCAGGCACAGGACCGCGCTGCTCCAGAGCCGCAGGGAGTTGCTGAGTGTCGGGTTTTTCATAAGTCGTGCCGTACTTGCGTTCCAGTGCTGATGCGCCGATCTCTAACAAGAACGTCGAATGTTGGGAATGGCCAATTCTGGTCATCCAAGGAGCCACCAGGGGAGCAACAGGCCGCGGAGATCGGGTTCTTGGACGTCCGTTCTCGCAACAATTACAAGCGGAGCGGCAGGCGCATGGAAGCCGACCATGGCTCTCGGAAGCTCCGGGGCTTCGGGATGCCGCCCGTTCTGTTGCGTGCTCTGCGGCGTGGCGTGGGACTCCGCGTGCTCTTTGACATGCCGCTGGGATTATTGCCTCCTCGGCGGCTGCCGATCCCCAGCCGTCGTTCTGTAAGCCATCGAGGGAGAAAGACGAGAGGTTGGCGGGTGGCATGTCCGCCCACTGTCGTCGGCGGCTACGAACTTGGGGGTAGCCGCCGCCGCAAGGCGGCGGACCTCCGGGATCCAGAGGCAAACTCACGCTTCGGAGTGTCGGGGTGCTGAAGGACGCGTTTCAAAAACTGCCCTGGCAAACTGGCCAGTTGCGCGGGCGCAGACGGGAACGGGGCGCTGTCCAACAGCTGGGTGGCCAGCGTGTTGATGCGGTAGATCATCCGTCGATCCGCCGGCTTCCTCCGGCGGCTACGAATTGGAGGTAGCCGCCGGAAGGCGGCGGACCTGGAATGCAGACCCCCGGCCCCGACGTCCCGGCCGGTGGATCGTCGGCCGGTCCCGCCGACTCCGATCATCCTTTCCTGCCGGGTTCGTTGCCGGGTCGGCCCGGGTCGGGCCGATCGGGTGTGGCGGGCCAATGGGCGTACCGTGCCACGGCCTGCCAGCGGGACCGGACGTGCAGTTTCTCGTAGATGCGGCGGATGTAAGTGTTGACCGTGGGCAGGCTGATGCCGAGGGTGTCGGCAATTTCCTTGTAAAGATAGCCCCTGGCCAACAGGTCCAGCACTTCGCGTTCGCGGGGCGACAGCTCGGCGGTTTCATTCCAGGTCGGCCCCTCGGCGGCACGGGCGGGCGGCTGTTGTTGGAAGGACTGGACGACCTTGCGTGCGATGTTGCTGGTCATGGGGGATCCCCCGGCATGGACTTGTCGGATCGCAGCCAACAATTCCTGGCGGGGTGTCTGCTTCAGGAGGTAGCCGGTGGCGCCCGCTTTGAGGGCGTCGAAAATGTGGTCGGCGTCCTCGTACACGGTGAGCATGACGAATTGGGTGTGGGGCATCAGCGGCTTGAGTCGGCGCACGCATTCGATGCCGTTGATGCCGGGCAGGTTGATATCGACCAGCACGACGTCCGGCTTTTCCTGGGCCAGGGTGCGCAGCGCGCTTTCTGCGGTGTCGTGTTCGCCCACGCACCGGAAGCCGTCGGCGCGCCGGATCCACTGGGCCAGGATCTCCCTGGCCGGCGCGTCGTCTTCGATGATGGCCACTGCGATGCTCACGGTTGTCAGGAGCCTAAGCCACGTCGGGGGCGCGTCCCTGTCGTCAATTCGCATGACAGGGCGATGCGGCGCGCTTCGGAGTACCGGGGGGAACGAGGGGGTTGGGCGTCATGCTGGTTCAATGGCCGCGGACGGGCACGCGGAAGAGGATCCGAGTCCCTCTTCCCGGGGTGGATTCGATATGGCAGCTCCCACCGATGTCGGCCAGTCGTTGTCGCATGTTGTGCAAGCCGTTGCCCCGCGGAGAGGAGGAGTCGGGCCCGGTCGGGCCGGGCGGGGGCAGGTGGAAGCCCCGCCCGTTGTCTTCGACCTGGAGCACAAACCCGTGGGCTTCGGTTTCCAGGGCGATGCGGACCTCCGCCGCGCCCGAGTGTTTGACGGCGTTGTGGAGGGCTTCTTTGAAGGCCAGAAAGAGGTTGTGCCGCACTTCGGCGGTCAGGGGCCAGGCGGGCAGGTGCACGGGCACGTCGAGTCGGCATCGGACCCGGGCGGCGGCCAGGAATTCCTGAGCGAAGCGCCCCAGGTAGGTGGCCAGGCTGTCGAGCGTGTCGTGCTGGGGGTTGACCGCCCAGACGATTTCGTCCAGGGCCCGGGTGAGCTCGCGGGCGGTGGTATAGATCCGGTCCAGTCCTTCCGCGACGGTTTGGGGGTCATGAAGTTCGGCGCGTGCGGTTTGGCTGAGCAGGGTAATGCGCGTGAGGCTGGCGCCCAACTCGTCATGCATGTCTTTGGCGATCCGGGCCCGTTCCCGTTCCAGGGCCTGTTGACGTTCGAGACGTTCGAGCTTGCGACGCAGGCGGGCCCGGGCAATGCGGGCCACGCCGAGCGCCACGGCTCCCAAGCCGGCCAGGGCCGCGCCCAGGCGGAACCACCACGTTTGCCAGACAAACGGCTCCACCACAAAGGCCACGCGGGCGCCGGTGGAGTTCCAGATGCCGTCGTTGTTACAGGCAGTGACATGGAACACGTAGTCGCCGGGGGGCAAATATTGATAGACGGCGGTGCGCTCGGTGCCCGCCTCGGTCCAGTCCCGGTCCACGCCCGCCAGCCGGAAGCGGAAGCGGACTTTCTCCGGGGCCGTGAAGCTCAGGCCGGTGTAGCGGAATTCCAACCGATGTCGGCCCGGCGGGATTCGCACAGCTTGGGCCCCTGCTGCCGGCTCGGCGGTCAGGCGTCCGTTCACGCGGACTTCTTCGATGACAACCGGCGGGGGTTGTCGGTTGATTTTGACCACGTGCGGGTCCACGCCCACCAACCCTTTTTGGGTGGCAAACCACAGTCGGCCGTCCGCGGTGCGGCAGCCGGCCGGTTGCAGACCTCCCGAGCATTCCAGGGTCGGCATTCCCTCGCCTCGTCCATACACCAGGCTCCGGAGCGGTTCTGTGCTGCCGCTGGCCACCCGGTCGAGTTCGGCTTTGGCGACCCGGATCAGGCCGTTGTAACTGGCCAACCAGATGGATCCGGAGTCATCGGGGGCAATGTGACAAATCACGCCGCTGGGCAGTCCCTGGCTTGGTCCCACTGCGGCAAAGGCTTCTTGAAAGAACCGGACCAGTCCGTCGCCGGCCGTGCCCAGCCAAAGCG
>JAOADM010000050.1 GCA_026417315.1 Limisphaera sp. | reverse complement strand
GGCGGTGATCGCTGCACCGCGGGCGCGATGGCTTTCGAGGCGGGGGCGGCCAACCAGGGGGCCGAAGACATGGCTGGCGGCGTTGACCAATGGTCAGCAGTGCCGGCAGTGACACGGGGATGGGATTCGAAGCGACGAGCAATCCACCGCCCGGGGTCCGAAGGCTCGGGGTCGGCATCCGAAGGCGATGCGGAGGCCGACGCGGCCCGCGTCGAGTTCCCTTACCGGTCGGGCTGCCTATCACCACGCTCCCGGTCCGTCGGGCCGACAGGTCGACATGCCGGAGCCCAGTTCGAGGCCACATCCTCGTCGCGCCAGAACCTCGGAGGGACGGCGAGCAGGCGGGTCAATTCGGTTCGCGAAAGCGGTCGGGAAACAGAGAAAGCTTCTGCCGCCTCCACAGCACGGGATCGGGCCGAGTCTCTCTGAGCCCGGACGGGTAAGTCCCTCGGCTGTCTCCTGCAAACTACAGGAAGCGCCCCGGCGAAACCCACCCATGGGTGGACCTCTGGGTGCTCGATTGAATGCAGAGGCAGGGTTGGTGTCCGGGGCTCCGCCATCGGGTCGGGTGGTGTTGCGTCCGAAGCCCGGATCCGCCCGGAGGGAAGCGGCGGGGCGGCAATGCTCAGGGATCGCCGCGAGGGCGGGGATGGCGCGGGCGGTCGGGCAGGGGGGCTTTTCCGGGCCCGGGCCGGACCGCGGTTGACAGATTTAGCTACTTGGCTAAATTGCTTGCAGTCATGGCGGCGAAGCTCTCCAGCCCAGGACAACGAAAAGCCCGGGCCCGGTTCCCGGGAATGCCGGTCCATCCGTCCCGTTTGCACATCGTCGAGAAACTGGCGCGCGGGGAACGCTGCGTCGGCAAACCGGCCCAACTCGCCGGAGCCGAGAGACCCACTGTCTCGCGTCACCTGACGCTCCTCCCTCGGGCCGGCCTTGTGGCCGATCAGAAACGCGGAGCGCAGGTGTTTGATGGGCCGAACCCCTCGCGGGTGGTTGGACCTGTTCCGGTATCTGGAGCGGCTCGGGCGTGGCCGCGATCGAAAGGAGTCTTTCCATGGGATATGAATGGCTGAAAGCCGGTTTCCTGGCCGTTTGGGATTACGTGGCCCTGCACGTCTTGACCTGCCTGGTGCCCGCGTTCCTGCTGGCCGGCGCGATGGTCACGTTCATCTCCAAAGAAGCCATCATGCAGCATCTGGGCGCGGCGACGCGAAAACTCAAGGCGTTCGCCCTGGCGGCCGGCGGCAGTTTCTTCGTGGCCGCCTGTTCCTGCACGGTCATCCCGGTGAGCAGCGGATTGTACTACGGGGGCGCGGCCATTGGCGCGGCCTTCGTACTGCTGTGGGTGGCACCGGCCTCCAACATCCTCTCGCTGGTGTACACCGGCAATGTGCTGGGGCCGAAACTGATGCTGGCCCGGCTCGTAACCGCTCTGCTCATGGCGTTGGTCGTGGGATGGGTGATGTCCCTTGTGTTTCGCCGCGAGGACCGCGAACGAATGGCCGCCCTGACCGCCGCGCAGGCCGACCCGCCGCGCAACTCCGGGGCCACACTTCGAGTGGTCGAAGGGCGGGATCTCGTTCTGCTGGGTCTCCTCGTGATTTCCCTGCTGGCTCCCAATTATTTGATCCAGAAAGGTCCGTTTTGGGAGAAGGTCGTGGTTTGGGCGGCGGCCACCGTGGCCGTGTTCGGGTACGCCGTGCGCGTCAAGTCGAGGGAAGAGTTGAAGCGCTGGTTGGTCGAGACGTGGTGGTTCGTGCGCATCATTTTCCCTCTGTTGTTGCTCGGGGTGTTTCTGGTGGGGGTGATCGGCAAGGTGTTGCCGGAGGCGTGGGTGCAACGCTGGCTGGGGGGCAACAGTCTTCGGGCGTCTTTCCTGGCCACGTTACTGGGCAGCGTCAGTTATTTCGCCACGATGACCGAGGCGCCGTTCGTGGACACCCTGATGAAGATGGGCATGGGACCCGGTCCGGCGCTGGCGTTGCTGCTGACCGGCCCCGGCCTGAGCCTGCCCAACTGGCTGGCCATCGGGAGGGTGTTTGGTGTGAAGAAGGCGGTCGTGTACGTGGTCACCATTGTCATTTTGGGCACGCTGGCCGGGTGGCTGGCGGGCCAATTCGTGTTCTGAACGCCAACCCACTCCAACCTGCACCTCGAGCCATGAAAATCGAAATCCTCGGTCCGGGCTGTCCCCGGTGTCACGAAACCGAACGCCGCGTCATCAACGCCCTGGCCAAAGCCGGTAAGGACGCGGAGGTGACGCACGTCTATGACCTCAAGGAAATCGCCAAACGCAAGGTCATGTTCACCCCCGCGGTGGCGATCGACGGCGAAGTGAAGATCAGCGGGCGAGTGCCCTCGGAGGAGGAGATCTTGAAGCTTCTGGGAACTTGATTGCCAGGTCCGCGACCCGGCGCTCGTTGGGAGGGATACGCCGGTGTGCAAGACTCCTGGCCGGGTCGAGGCCAGCGCAAAGGTGAAAAGAGTCCCCAGAGTTGATGCGGGCCGGAGCGGATTACGATGCCCCGGGCGGGATGGCCGCTGCCGAGCAACCTTTGTGAAAACGCCCCTCTGAAAGCGGCCAAGTTATCCGCGAGTCCTCCGAACTGTGGAAGGCGAGCCTGCTTGCGGTGACCATGATCGTGGCAAGCGCTTCTCGCCCGGCTCACGTTGAACGGGCACGGGCCGTGGCCTTTCGGTGCAGGTCACCCTGGTGAGCAGCGCGACGGGTGAGGCGTCGCGGGCGGCCGGTGCCCCAACAGTGGGGCCAAAACCGCCCCTGACCTGATGCCGGCTTCGAGGCCGCGAGGTGCCGGTTCTGCCGGATGGGTGCACCGGGACGCGAACAGTTGAAACAGGAGCACGCGGTTCGGTTACAGGTCGGGTTCACCCGCATTGCCCAAAGCTCCGCGAGGGCCGGGAATCTCTGGGCGCGGACCCACACCAGCCGTCAACGCACGGAGAAGCAGATCGAGGTTGGAACCCCTGCGGGGGGGCTGAGGCATGCAGCAGGTGTTCGCGCAAGTCAGCCGCGCAGTGGAGGACGCTGGACATGCCGGGCGGGGTGGCCTCCGTTCACGGCACCTTGAACACGCGCTTCCGCGAACGGCAAACTGAAACCCGAAGCCCCTGCCCGGGCAGACAGGCAATGTCATGCGACGTCCGCTGCGGTTCGGTGGTCGCGGGAGCGCGGCGGAGGATCCCCGGCGAGTCTCCGCCGACTTCCGTCGGCGACCACTTCGCTGCATTCGCGCTTCCCTCGGAGCACATCAATGAAGGCCGGTGGCGTTCAGGTCGTGGACATTGCGCCCGATCATGACGCACCTCCGGGCTGTCAGGGTGGTGGGCCGGCACGCGCACCCGGGCCGGATCATGGATGAGAGCGTGTGGTCTCTTCCGCACCGGGCTCTTCTGCGTGACGGTGTGAGTGAAGATCGCGAAAAACGGCCGAGCCGGCGGGCGATTGGAGCAGTGCGCGCGACCGGAGGATTCGTCCCCAACCCGCCCGGGTTGGATCAGGTTGTAACCTTCCTTCTCGTTGTTGGTGCAGGAGTAACCCGCCTCGCGCAACAGTTGCGGGTACATGTGCATCCCCGGCGGCAGCGGCACCAGACCGCGCATATGCTCGGCCGCCAGCGTGGCCGAGTGCACTCCCATGATGATGGTCGTTCGGGCCGGTGCGCACACCGGCCCTGCCGACCAGACCCGCGTGTAGATCATACCGCGCCCGGCCAGCCGATCGAGATTCGGCGTCGCGGCATCGGAATTTCCGCAACCGCTCAAGTGCTGTTCAAGCTCCTCGCACGTAATCCATAGGATGTTTGACCGTGCCGCGCGGCCTGCTGCCCCCAAGGCAGCGGCTGCCGCCACCCAACCCGGCCCCGCCCATGTCGGCGAAACTCAGGTCTTCATGGATTGTGGCGACACGACGCAGCGGCGGCCTGGCACCCGACGACGCCAAAGCGCACGGCAGCAGGGGCTCGGTTGATCGCCCGAGGGGACCGCGGGTCGAGTGCAACCGTTCGCCCGCGGGCTGTGCTGAACCTGAAGCCGCAGGAGCAGCGTGCGCCTTCACCCCGCTCCGTTTGCGAGCGTTCAAATCGCGGTGCCGAACAAGTGCTTTTCCGAACCCCCACCGCCTGAAGGCAGTAAACAGGGTGGCATGGACCGTGGACGAGCACTGGATGCAACCGGTTCGCGACATTCTCCGATCGAGTCAGCGATCGCGCATGGTGGGCAGCTCCGCTGAGTCCGGGCGTTCTTGTGGGCGGCGGTCCGGGGCGATGGCTACGGCTCGCCGCCGCAACATCGCCCGCCTTTGCCCCCTTTCCCCATCTCAAACAGAATCTTGTCCAACAGTTTCAGGTCCGACGGCGAGTTCCCCTTGTCCACCTCTCGGGCACACGCCAGTGCATGCTCGTTCGCTAACAAAACCTCTCGAAAGGTGCTGCAGAACCTCGCGTAACGGCTCACGGGGTTGGACGCAGGGGATATCCCCAGCGCGCACTCGGCTCGGGAGTCCAAAATGGGAAAAACGTCCGGCCTCAAAAAGTGAAGCACTTTCGCTGCCCAAACGGGCCATCGCTTCGTAGCTGTGAAAGGTCTCAGGAGCAGCTCGAGAACACCCTCGTCGGGTGAATGGTATCGCAGGGGCCGAGACTGAGCGACTTTGGCGCCCCACTCGTCCAGGATGGGAGCCAAGTTTTTGGCAACGAGGCGAGCCTCGTCCACGATCGAGTGAGGGAGGAATCGCTGCTGAACCGCACCGTACTCTTCCGCAACAAACCGGAGTTGCTCGACCTGCTCGTTCTCGTCGTCGGAGAGGCCGCCTTGGAACAGTTCATAGCCCTCGTGATCCAAATCGATGTTTCGCCGCCCCTTGTAGCAGCCGGCGTTGTACTCTCGGATTGCCTGGATTGCGATTTCCACGGGGATGATCAAAGCATGAAGATGAAATTGTTGCGAACGGCTCATGCGCCAATTTCGGTGTCGAACATGTCATCTGGCTGTTCCCTCTGCAAGGACCTCCACGCAGGTGGTCCATCGGGCCGCCCTCCGAGCGGCAGTCGTGCGATGAGAACACAAGATCGCTCCGGCCCAAATGGGCTCCAGGGACGCAAACCGGCGGAGACGATCATGCACCCGTGCATGCTTCACACATGCTTCACCCGGCAGATACGCCTCCGCTTCCGAGACCAGGCACCGGCCGGCTGCCTCGCGTCCGTGCTCGCCGTCCGCGCTATTGCTGAGAGGCGCGGTGCCGGGTACGGTGCGGCCATTGCTGGACGAGGATGAGATCGGACCGGATTTCATTTGCGCAGGGCTTTCGAGATCTGGCGGAGGCGGCGGCCGCAGACGCCTCCGAGGTGCTTCGGCGTCTGGACAGCTCCGCGCACGGGCTGAGCTGGACGGAGGCGCGCCGGCGATTGGAGGAGTTCGGGCCAAACGAGGTGTCCGCACAACGGCCGCCGGGTTGGCCGGTGCTGCTCTGGAATGCGTTGAAGCATCCCTTCAACGCGATTTTGGCGATTCTGGCCGTGATTTCCTGGAGCACGGGCGACTGGAAGGCGGTCGTCGTGATGGTCTCGATGATCACCGCCAGTGTGGCGTTGCGGTTCTGGCAGGAGGCGAAGTCCCAGGTCCAGGTGGCCTTGCTCCGGAAACTGGTGCGCAGCGAGGTCACGGTGGTGCGGACCGAGAACAAGGGCGTCGAGCGCAAACCCAACGCGCTGGATCCGCTGGCATCGGACATTCCGACATCCGAACTGGTGCCCGGCGACATTGTAAAGCTTTCGGCAGGGGATTTAGTGGCGGCGGATTTGCGGCTGTTGGAATCCCGCGATCTGTTTGTGACGCAGTCGGCCCTGACCGGCGAGGCAATGCCGGTGGAGAAGTACGAGCCGGAACGCAATCGGTCGCGCCCCGGGCCCGCCGACGAAGCGCCGCCAGCCGAGGTGTTGGATTCACCGCATCTGTTGTTCATGGGCAGCAGCGTGGTCAGCGGCACCGGAAAAGCCGTCGTGCTGGCCACCGGTGCGCGGACCTGGTTTGGGGCGATGGCGGCCGGGCTGTCGGCGCGTCGGCCGCCGACCGCCTTCGACCGCGGGGTGCAGCAGGTGACCTGGTTGCTGATCCGGTTCATGCTGGTGATGGCCCCGACGGTGTTTCTGATCAACGGTCTGCTGAAGCAGGATTGGCTGGATGCGTTTTTGTTTGCGGTGGCCGTGGCGGTGGGGCTCACCCCGGAGATGCTGCCCATGATCGTCAACGCCAATCTGGCGCGCGGTGCAATCGCGCTGGCGCGGCAGAAGACCATCGTCAAGCAATTGCAGGCGATTCAGAACCTGGGGGCGATGGATGTGCTGTGCACGGACAAGACCGGCACGCTGACGCAGGACAAGGTGGTGTTGATTCGACACGTGGATTTGTGGGGGGCTGACAGCCTTCGGGTTCTGGAGCATGCGTATCTCAACAGTCTGTTTCAAACGGGGCTGAAGAACCTGCTGGACCGGGCTGTGATCGAACGGGCCGAGGCGCTGGGTATGCGGGAGGTGGCCAAAAGTTGGTGGAAGCTGGACGAGCTTCCGTTCGATTTTGTGCGGCGCCGAATGTCGGTGGTGTTGTGGCGTTCGAAGCGGGAGCGGGTCTTGTTCTGCAAGGGGGCGGTCGAAGAGATGCTGGACATCTGCACCTGTGTGGAAGACCGCGGCCGCCGGGTCGAATTGACCGACGAGCTGCGCACGCAACTGAAACAATTGCGCGACCGGTTGAACGAGGATGGCTTGCGGGTCATCGCGGTGGGCTACAAACCGCTCGGCTCATGCCCGGAGCGCGTGCGCGTCGAAGACGAACGGGAGCTGGTATTCTCGGGGTTTGTCGCGTTCCTCGATCCGCCCAAGGAGACGACCGCCGGGGCATTGCGCGCACTGCGGCAACACGGGGTGCGCGTGAAGATTCTCACCGGGGACAATGGCGTGGTGGCGCGGAAGATTTGTCGGGACGTGGGTCTGGAGGTCGAACAGGTGCTGACCGGCGCGGAGATCGAGGCGCTGGACGAGGCGGAGCTGGCCGGGCGGGCCGAGCGGACGACCATCTTTGCCAAGGTCTCGCCCTTGCAGAAGGCGCGCATCGTGCGCGTGCTCAAGAGCCGGGGGCACACGGTGGGATTCCTGGGCGACGGCATCAACGACGCCACCGCCCTGCGGGAAGCGGATGTGGGCATCTCAGTGGACACGGCCGTGGAGGTAGCCAAGGAGGCAGCCGATATCATTTTGCTGGAAAAGAGCCTGCTGGTACTGGAGCAGGGCATTCAGGAGGGACGGCGCACCTACGGCAACGTGATCAAGTACATCAAAATGACGGTGAGCTCGAACTTCGGCAACGTGCTGAGCGTGTTGGTGGCCAGCGCATTTCTGCCGTTCTTGCCGATGCTGCCGGTGCAACTGCTGGTGCAAAACCTCCTGTACGATTTGTCGCAGATGGCGATCCCGTGGGATGTGATGGATGCCGAATTTCTGGCCGTGCCGCGCACCTGGGAAACGGACAGCATCGCCAGCTTCATGCTCTGGATCGGCCCAATCAGTTCGTTGTTCGACATCGTGACGTTTTGGGTGATGTGGCATCTGTTCGGCGCGAACACCGTGGCGAAGCAATCGCTCTTTCAATCCGGCTGGTTCGTGGTCGGATTGCTGACGCAGACGTTGATCGTGCACATGATACGGACCGAGAAAATCCCCTTCGTGCAAAGCACCGCCGCGCCGCTCGTGCTCGCGACGACGTCCATCATCATGGCGGTGGGCGTGGCCCTGCCTTTCTCTCCGCTGGCGGCGGGATTGCATTTGCAGCCGCTGCCCGGCGCGTATTTTCTTTATCTGCCGAGCGTTTTGCTCGCCTACTGCCTGGTGACCCAACTGGCCAAGGCGCTCTACATTCGCCGCTTCGGTCGCTGGCTTTGAACCCAGATCGCCGCTGAGCCAAGAGGGATCCGGGCCGGGGTTGAGGCCTTGAAATCCCCATGAAACGGCCTGCCGACTTTGGACACTGAGGCAGGGTCGCCAGCCGCTCCGGCTGACCATGGGGAGAAGGCCAGGCGGAGCGAACCTGAGACGGGGAAAGCAGCGTCGCTTGTTGCGTTCCGTTGGCGGGCAACTGGCATTACGGTGCAGTGGGAATGGGAGGTACTGCGCGTCCAAATCGGCAACACGGTTGCCACACCGAGGTGAGAGATTGTCCACGGGAGGCCCCCGCGAGGACGTGAGGATGGTGTTGCTGGAGCTGTTGTTCCCACCGGTCGGTTGGGGTTGTAGGTGCCATGCGGCACAGCCGACGAGCCGGGTCGCATGTTTGCCGCCTATCGACCGTGCAGAGGTTCCGGAGGCGCGATTGTTCCGGTTCATCCACCGGCCGAGGAAGTTTCTAGCCACAATTCCCCCTGAGGACCGGCGGTGGTGGATGCAGATCATGACCCAATCAAGGCGCGGGCGGGCGAGCTCCTGGGAACCGAGGATGAAAACATCTTTCTCCCGGTCCCACTCAGCGACATGCCAGTGCGTGGAATCGTTTGTGTGACAGAGTGTTGGAAAGGTCATTCTCAGCCGGGAAAACACCCGAGCATCCCGAGGTTTTCAAGGATCAGTGTTACGAAACGGCCTTTCTCGATACCCTGACGCAGACCAAGGACCGGGGCGCCCAAATCACCTGCGTTGCCGCTCCTTGTAAAGCTGGTCCCTTGTCGACACCCTGTCGGTCGGCCGATCACCTCCACATTTGGCCGAGATTGTTTGTGGACGAAGGACAAAGGCTGCAGCTGTCCGGTGGCTGCTGCAGGAATGCGGCAGGTGGCCTTCATGGTCGACGAGAACCTCCCCAATTCAATGGGCCTTTTGTTAAAGCTTTGCTGCCGGCCAGCCCTCGGCTGCGGTCTGGCGGGGAACTGCAGAGATCCTATTCCCAAGCGCTGCAAACGTCACATTCCCCAGGCAAAACTGAGCACGGCGTCGCTTCGGAAAAACCGTTTTGGGAAGGACCTGATTCTTAGCCTGCGAAACAGCATGTGAACTTCAGTGACGCGCGACGGACGGCGTTCGGGGCCCTGGCCGTTTTACCCGGTGCGGGTGGGGCCCACAACGTGGGAGATCGCATCGCAGCCGGGGGCGAGCCGGGCCGGCCCTCGCCATTTGAGAGGGTGACCGCCGGGGGTTGCGGCTCTCAGAAGCTTGTCAAGGGCGGGTTCGCAAGGGAGGATGCCGCTGGATTCGCGGTGTGGAATGTCGCATGTCAGGGAAGCTCTGGAGTCGGTTTGGACGGGATGGCGCCCTCTGCGAGCGCTTGTCGGGCACGCAAAGAAGCGGGGCGCCGGCGAGGGCGGGGGCACGGGTGCGGGAACTTGCGCCGGGGCACGGGGACAAACCCGGGGCGGCGTGGACACGTCGCGATTTCCTGCAGGCGTGCGTTCTGACGGCCGCATCAGGCGTTTTCAAGTTGCACTCGCAACGTGCGGCTGCGGCTGAGCCGGCCGGGGACGCTTCCGTCATGACCGTTCGCGGACCGGTGCCGGTCTCTCAATTGGGCCGGGCCCTGACCCATGAGCACATCGTGACCGATTTCCTCGGAGCGGCGCGGTGGGCCGGGCCGAGGTACGATCTGGAAGCAGCGGTGACCACGGTTCGCCCCCACCTCGAGGCGCTGAAGGAGCGGGGAGTGAGTGCGCTGTTCGAATGCACGCCGCAATACATTGGCCGGGACGTGCGGCTGTTGCGGCAGCTGGCCGAGGCCACCGGCGTGCACCTGGTCACCAACACCGGCTACTACGGGGCGGCAGGCTACAAGTACATCCCGCAGCATGCGTACGAGGAAAGTGCAGAGGAGCTGGCCGAACGATGGCTGCGCGAATGGCGGGAGGGAATTGATGGCACCGGAATCCGGCCGGGATTCATCAAGCTCGGCACGGATCGCGGTGCGTTATCGCCGTTGCACGAAAAGCTGCTGCGTGCGGCTGCCCGGGTGCATCGAAGGACCGGGCTGACCATCTGTGGACACACCGGGGACGGGGTGGCCGCGATGGATCAGCTCCGGATCCTGGCCTCGGAAGAAGTGGCGCCGGAGGCCTTTGTCTGGGTGCATGCGCAGAACGGCACAGACGCCGACCGGATCGAAGCGGCACGGCGCGGGGCGTGGATCAGCCTGGACGGCTACAGTCTCGCCCCTGGCGTGCCGGAGCGGTATCTCGAGGCGTTGCTTGCGCTGAAGTCGGCGGGTTGTTGGTCGCGGGTGCTGGTTTCGCATGACGACGGCTGGGCCGTGGAGGGGGAATCGCCCCGGCAGGCGCCCTTGAGGTTGTTTGGCAACGGCAATCCGCAGCCGTATCGCTCGTTGTTCGAGAGGCTGCTGCCCGATCTGCGAAAGGCCGGTTGCACGGAAGCGGACCTGGATCAACTGTTGCGGGCGAATCCGGCCCGGGCATTCGGCATTCGGGTGCGGAAGTTGCATGCCAACTCCACCTGAGAGAGCGGGGAGCGAGTGCGGCAGACAGCCGGACTCGACAACCAAAGAGGTCGGCCACCCGACGGATCGCCCGGGGAATGCGCAAAACCTCCACCCCCACCCGTGAGCCTCCTTTGGCGGCATCCGGGAGGTTTTCGACCGTGGGGCCCTCCGCGTCTTTCAAGCTTCTCTGGGGGGCGTCCCGACCTGTGGGTTCACCCCGTGTGATCGGCAGCAGCGTGTTGCAAAAGGGCCATGCCTCCTCGAATCTGGCGCGCAAGTCGTTGACCGGGAAGGAGATCCTTTGAGGAAACGCGTTTTTCTCAACCCTGTGACCCGCGGCACGTGTCTGCGGCCTTTGCGGGGCGGGTCGGGCTCGGGCCGTGCCACTTGCGGTGCGTGAGGGAGTGCCTGTCTTGTGCCAAGATCCTTGAAATCAACCTGTTAGCAGCGGCCCTGGGGATCGTTCCCCGAGTCTGGAAACGGTGGGTCGGCCCCGGAGCATTCCGGGTTTGGGACACGGCCGAGGTTCGTCTGGAACGATTGCATCTTCTTGATGCCGAATGCGTTGTGGAGGATCCGCCCGGCCATTCCTTGACACCCTGTTCGTTCTGTTCGTAGCTTATCGGCGTGAATGACGATGCAACAGACGATGGTCCGAACCTTTCGTTCGGGGTAAGGGCCCGATTGTTGCTTCGCCTTCCTGCCCCGCGTTCAGGGCGGATCGTACCCTGAGCCGGCGGCCTTCTCCATGAACTTCGGTTTTCGAGATTCGTCGAAGCGTTTGCTTTTCCTTGGCTGGTTATGAAGAGCTCGACCGTGTCCCCGTCTGCCAAGCCGCGTCGGCGTCGGCGCCGTGCCGACTCCCCGGCCATTGAAATCCGCCAGATGCGCCTGGAGGACCTGCCGGCGGTCTATGCCCTGGGTCAGAAGCTGTTCACTGCGGAGAAATTGCACACCTTGTATCGGTCCTGGGATGAGGACGAGGTGATGAAGCTGTTCAGCACGGAGCAGGAGACCTGTTTGGTGGCCGTGGCGGGGGAAAAGGTGGTCGGATTCGCTCTGGGCAGCCTGATGCAGAAGCGCGGCAGTGCCTGGCGGTACGGATGGCTCGAGTGGCTGGGGGTGGACCCGGAATGGAGCCGTCGCGGCGTGGCGACGCGCCTGATTCGGCAGTTGACCAGCCTCTTCATCGAGCGCGATGCCCGGATCATGCTGGTGGACACCGACGAGGCGAACGAACCTGCCCTGGCGTTCTTCCGGAAGATCGGGTTCGGACAGGAACTGAGGCACGTGTACCTTTCGCAAAACCTGGACACCCACCCGGAAGCCATTCAGCGTCGCGAACGCCTGTGGACCGAGGAGGAGTAAGCCGCGGCGTGGGTTTGGTTTTACAGGGACCGGACCTCCGACAGTGGGAGCCTGACGTGCGGGCCGAGATGGGTTGGGGTGCCGCGCAGGGCGGCTTGTCTGGTGGAACGCGGGTTCCGTCCCGGCTCTGCGTCATATCCGCAGGCACTGCAGCATCGCAGGATCGGCGACAAGCGGCATCTTCCCGGGCTGTTTGAGCTCCTCGAGTAGTTCCGCCGGCGGAAGCACTGCTCAGCCGCACGCTCTTCGAGGGGTGGGCGGGTTTCAGGCTTCGGGCTTCTCGGACTCCAACGGCGGCGTTCCCGGGTGGGTCACTCGGTTCGTAAGTTCCGCCACGCACTCCACGTGTTGAGTTTGCGGAAACATGTCGAGGGGCGTGACCCGTTCCAGGGTGAATCGCCCTTCCTGACAGAGGGCCCGCAGATCCCGAGCCAGGGTGGCGGGATGACAGGAGACATAAACGACTGCCGCGGGCGCGGCCGATCGCAACGCGTCAACCGCTTCGCCCGTAAGCCCTTTGCGCGGAGGATCGACCAGGACGGCCACGGAGTTCGGGGCGAACCGCTGCAGCAGCCCGGGCAGAAGTTCTTCCGCCTTGCCGGCCAGGAACTCCCCGTTCCGGATATTGCGCCGCGCCGCGTTCTCTTGCGCGGCCCGGATGGCTCTTCGGTCGTACTCCACGCCGACAAACGACTCGACGGCGTCTGCGAGTTCGATGCCGAAAAAGCCCACCCCGCAGTACAAGTCGATCAGGTGACGGGCCCCGCTGCGTTGCACGGCCTCACGGACCACTCGGACCAACTCGGGCAACAAATGAAAGTTGTTTTGGAAAAAAGAGTCCGGGGGCACGATCCAATCTTGCGGCGGCAGGCGCAGGACGACTTTCAAGCCGCTCTTGGGGGGTGGATGAGCCCGCACTTTTTGCAGTTCCTCGTTCAGGGCCGGCTCGGCAATCTTGCACTCCACCACGTCCTCGACCAACCCGCAGTCCCAACGCAGGAATCCCACGTTCATCCGACGTTCCGGCTTGTTCCACTGGCTGCGCACCATGATGCGGTTTCGATACCCGTACGGTCGAGGGCAACCGATCACCGGCTGGACCACGGAGGGATCGAAACCCCCGATGCGTTGGATCAGGTCGGCCACTTGTTTGTGTTTGATGCGCAACTGGGTTTCGTAACGCAGGTGTTGGTACTGGCAGCCCCCACAGCGACCGAAGTGCGGGCAGGCGGGCGGGACACGCTCCGGGGAGGGCTCCAGCACCCGCAGGAGCCGCGCGCGGGCAAAGTTGGCCTTGCACTCGGTGATCTCCACCTTGACCGTTTCGCCCACCGCGACGAACGGCACGAAAATCACCAAACCGTCGGCGCGGGCCACCCCTTCGCCCCCGAACGCCACATCCTCGATTCGCACGGACAACTGCTGTCCCACCGTAACCTTCACAAGCTCCAAGGTATGCGCCGGAGCGTGGGGAGCAATGCCGTCTCCGGGAGCAAAGGGGCCGCACTTGCCCACGGGTCTGGAGGCCGCTGACATCCGGAGGAAATGGGGAACGCCGCCCTGGGCCACCGACTCTCGTAGCCCCTTGGGCCGACGCAAGTGCCCGGCGGCAGAATCAGGCGAATCCGGGGCGGGCAAAAGCTTCGGGATCTGAGCCGCGGGTGAGAATCGGACTTTCCCCGGCCACGGGGCCGGAACAAACGGGCTGGAATGCTGCGAACCCGCTGAAGGCGTGGTCTGAATTCCGGGCCGGATGACGAACAGCCCGGCAGCGCTCCCGCTCCGGCTTCTATTCCCAGACTGCGGGTTGGCCGGTGCACGCCAGGACGCTTTTCCACAAAGCCCCGGCCGGATCCACTTGTTTCTTCCCGGAAACAGCCAGCGGGATGGGCACGTGGGTGAAAACGCCGTGCCACAACCCGATGACCACGTTGGTCTTGCCCGCCATGCCCGCATGGACGGCGTGCCGGGCCAGCGCATCGCAAAAGATGGCGTCTTCGCTGTTGGCGGGCACGCTGCGGATGAGGTAACTGGGGTCGAAGTACTTGACGTCCACCGGAACGCCGGCCTGACGCATGTGTCGCACAATGTGGTTGCGCAGGAACGGGCCGATGTCGGGCGGGCGGGGATTGCCGGAGGCGTCCGTCTCCGTGGGTTCGTCCCGTAACAGTTCGCGTCCCACGCCTTCGGCCACCACGACCACCGCATGATGACGCGCCATCAGTCGTCGCCGCAGGGTTTCCAAGAACCCCCGGGGTCCGTCGAGTCGCAACGGCACTTCCGGGATCAGCGTGAAGTTGACCTCCTGACTGGCCAGGGTGGCCATGGCGGCGATGAATCCGGCATCGCGGCCCATGACCTTGACCAGACCCACCCCGTTGTACGCGCTTTTGGCCTCGTTGTGCGCGGCATCCAGAACCTCGCGCGCCTTGTCCACGGCGGTTTGTACACCGAAGGTCCGTTCCACGTAGAGAATGTCATTGTCGATGGTTTTGGGCACTCCCACCACCGCAATGGAGAGCCCGCGCCGCAAGATTTCCTCGGCGATGGCCCGGGCACCGCGCAAGGTGCCGTCGCCGCCCACACACAACAAGAGGTGGATGCCGCGGCTGACCAGGAAATCCACCATCACATCCACCGGCTGGGGGCCGCGCGAAGTCCCCAGCATGGTCCCGCCCTCCTCGTGGATGGTGTCCACCAATTCCGGGCTCAAGCGCAATGGCGGCTCGCCCACCGCCGGGTTCAACCCTGCATATCCGTAGCGCAAGCCCAGTACTTCCGGCACGCCGTAGTTGTAGTGCAGTTCCAGAAACGCGGAACGGATCACGTTGTTCAAACCGGGACACAATCCGCCGCAGGTCACGATCGCCGCCCGGGTCTGGCGCGGATCGAAGAAGAGCTTTTCCCGCGGTCCCGCCTTTTCGAAACACACTTCGGCAGCCGGCTGGCCTTCCGCCTCCCATTCGACCTGAAACCGCACGCGGGCGCCATCCGGCACGAACCGTGGGAGTGCGGTGTCCGCTCGACCCCCGAGACGCAGGGGCGAGGGAAAGGTGCACGGTCCGAGGGACGCAATGGCAGTGTCGTGAGGCGCAAGCATGGCACGGGTAGGGGTAGCTCCGCGGCCATGGGCGGGTCAATCCCCGCTTTTGCCTGCGCCGTCGGGACGGACAGGAGTCCGGGTACACGCCTTGCGAGGAGCGGGGGTGGGACTGGAAACCTGGCGTTCCGTCGGGCTCTGGGGAGCCGGGAGATGGCGGCCGCAAAGGCGGCGGGGGACGCTTGCAGTCTCTCGGGGGGGTCCCGGCTCGTCGCCGGTCGCAGGCTCAACTGGCAGGCATCCCCGGTTTCACAGGTCGCCCAGGCCCTCCCGGCCCGCTCGGGCGCGGCTGCGGCTTCACGCACGGCCGGTCAGCGTCCCCGGCCAGAACTGGCCATGGTCCGGTTCCCGGTCCGAGATTACATTGCCATGCGGCATGGTGTTGGACGAGGATGCCATGGACACGCAAGGAACGCGGTTGCAACCACGGGATGGTTGCCGGTCGGATATTCTGCGCTCGGCAGGGTGGTTGAGCTTGTGGCTCAGCGTGACGCTCGTGGCGTGCAGCCGGTCCGGCCCGAGTCCCGGGGCACTGGAAGAGAACGCGGCTGGCTCTTCTGCCCCCGGCCCCGCAGCGGAGATGGTCACTCCCGCCGACCCGGGACCAGCCTCCCGCGCTGCGCCGCCCCAAGACACGCTGGTCGATGAGGCCAAACTTCGTCAGGCATTTGCCGGCGCCTCCTCCGCGCACCAGCTTTTTCTGGAGGAAGCCCTGGCAGTCAGTCGGCTCGGGCACGGGCAGGATGCCCTGGAGCATTTTCAGAAGCTTCTCAAACATCCGGGGCTCACCCCCGAACAGCGGGCCGTTATCCAGGAGGCGATTGGCCGGTTGCAGGCACGCAGCCGTCAGCGGCGAAGCCGCCAAAACTTATGAGGCTCGACGTCCTGATCCCTCGCGCAAGCCAAACCGCGGGTCCCCGACCCCCCGAGGGCAGGGACCCGGCCCGGTTGGCAAACGGATTCACCCTCATCGAGTTGCTGGTGGTCATTGCCATTATCGCCATTCTCGCGGGCCTGTTGCTGCCCGCCCTCTCCAAAGCCAAGGCTCGCGCGCAGCGGATGGCCTGCGTCAGCAACCTCCGCCAGTTGGGCCAGGGCACCATGATGTACGTCCAGGACTTTCAGGGTCGGCTGCCCCCCTGGCGGGTGGGCCTGCCCAACGAGGATGATCTGAGTGCATCGCATTACAGTCGTTATGTGGTCAACGGCCCGCCCAGCTCGAAGGCACCTCAAAACATCCCGGTGCCCGGTTGGACCTGGCAGAACGGCGGGTATCTCTATCCCCTGAAATACACCGGCGATGGTACCATTTTCTTCTGTCCGGCCGTAAAAGAGGGACCTTTCAGCACGAGTTACTACGCACCGCTCCTGACAACGGATGCGGGCGGCGACGTGCGGTCGAGTTATCTCTAC
The DNA here is from genome assembly GCA_026417315.1 of Limisphaera sp. Classification (GTDB taxonomy): domain Bacteria; phylum Verrucomicrobiota; class Verrucomicrobiia; order Limisphaerales; family Limisphaeraceae; genus Limisphaera. Next base: position 4,203 of record JAOADM010000050.1, on the reverse strand, counting down.
AATCCGCGGACGATCAACGCGGGGAACCGACCCGGCCCCATCGACACGCATCGACGGTACCGACGCGAGAGCCAGCTGGAGCCTCACAAGCTGTTTGCGGTGGATGTGATTCAGGGCGTCAGCTTCTGGGCGCACTATCGGGAGGGCGGCTTCAATGTGCTGTTCACCGACGGAGCGGTCAAATGGTCCAAGCATCCGGATGTGACCCGCTGGAACACGGACAACAGTTACCTGCAGGCCCGGATTCTGGACCTGATGTTCGATCGGCTCGAAGCCGCGGCGCGGTGAAGCGGCGACGGCCGGGCGCACGGGTGCAACGTGCGGTTTTTCCGGTGGAAGGGGTTCTGAGGGTTTCTTCTCGAGAAGCATCAGCCTGAACTCAGGGCCTCTCCTGGTCAGCACACCTCTGCAGCGGGGCGTTTGCCCGCCGCAGCGCCGCAGCGGTCATTGGACTGCTGCCGCGGGGACGCACCGGTTACTCCACCGGGAAACTTTCCGCCGGCCTCCGCCGGCGGTTACGGAACTGGAAAGTTGGCAGCCGCCGCTGTGAGGCGGCCGATCCGGGATCTGAAAACGGACTCCCGCGCCCGATGTTAGTTGGCGCGGAGACGCGTTGGCCCCCGGGTGGATCCGTCCCAAGAGCGGATATGACTACTGCGGAGATGCGGCGGTTACTCCGTGGATGGACTTTCCGCCGACTTGCGTGGGCGGCTACCCTATTGAGTTGCTCAAGTTGCACTGATCCTCGCCCGGGGCTCCCGGCCGCCAAACCACTCGGCTGCGGCTTCGCCGGGAGCCGCGCCGATCGAATTCGCGGGGAGTTGTCAAAGGCCACGTTGATCACCAGCGCCTGCGGAAGTCGGTGATTTGAACCCGCGATTGTCCGAGGAAAAAGTTTGGTTCACGGCCCCAACATCGCTTCGACCGGGAACGGCTCAGCGGTTCCGGGCGCGATAGAACCGGGGCGGGCCGGCCCGATCGATCGCGGCTCGGAAGACGGCCCTGTTTGTCTCCGCGGGCAACACTGCCACGGTTGCCCAGGGCCCGGTAAAGGGATTGGTGCTGCACTGGATCTCCAGCCCGGCAGGGCCACGCCACCCCCCCACCTGAAATTCCAGGGATTCCCCCGCCAACGTCCATCCATGAAGGACCGGCCGCTGAACCTCCATGGCTTCCAACAAACGTCCGGCACTGGCCAGTTCCCCATCCTTGACCAGCGAAAATACGTGATCCAGCTCGACTTCGGCCAGCGGCTGTCCGGCAAATCGGCGTCGGAGTTGATAAAGCCGCCACGCCAGGGTCAGGTCGCCGGAGGTTCTCGAAAAAGCCGGGTCCAGATAACTCCGCCGGGCGTCCTGGATGATTTCCAAATCCCGGAAGCCGAACTCCCGGGTGGGCTCCAGGATGGTGCCTTCGCCATAATCGTTCCAGGTGACCAATTGGACATAGGTGGAGCGGTTGGTCAGGGCCCGGTGGAGGGTGGCACGGAACACTTCCCCATCCGCGTCCTCCAGGCGACCGTAGGAAGGTCCCACGCCGGCCTCGGCATAGATGTCGTGGAACCGGGGGAAGGCGCTGCTGATGTAGAGGGACCACGACAGGGCCTTTTGTTCGAAACCGTCCAAGTACGACTGCAAGGTCGCCATGGAGAGGCGTCCGTCATTGGTGCTGCTGGCCCACATGGGCGGCCAATTGAACGCACCGACGGCGCCCGTGACACGTCGGTCCAGCGTGAAAAAGACCGGCTGGTTGGTCGGCTGGAGCCCGGCAAAGATGGCCGGCCATTGGTCTGCGGTGAAGTACACGGGACCAAAATTCAGCAGGACGGGCCGCCCGTTCCAGCGGAGATAACCGGGATCGCTGAAGAAGAGGCGTTCCGCCTCCCGCAGCGTTTCCCGGGCGTGGGTGACGGCCTGGCTCGAAGGAATGAGCCCGGCTCCGATCATCCGCGCGATGGTGCGGTCCTCGTAGCAGAGGCAAAAGACGAGCCCCGCCCGTCGGGTCCATTCGAAGAGTCGGAGGGTGCGCTGATGAATGAGACCGTAGTCCAGGAAATCGTCTTTCCCATACCAGTCGGCGATGACACCGTCGATGCCGGCCAGTTTCATCAACAGGACCTGGTACTCGAGCACGACCGGATCGGCCGAATCATAGGGCCCGGTCAGCGGATAATACCAAGAGGCGATCTGTCGTCGTCCCTCGGCGTCCTGTTGGTCGGGATTGAAATGCCCCATGGTCCAGTGCCAGCCCCATTGACTGCTGATCGGGGGAGCCGTGTACCAGGGCATGTAATGGGCCAGGAGGAGTTTCTCGCCCGCGGAGAGGGGGCTGACGTGAAGCAGCATCGAGGCCAGTCCGCAACGAAAAATACGCATGCACCAGGTTTTGCCGGGGCGCCGTCGCGGCTCTGGAAAAGGAAACCGGCGACGCGCGAGGCCGCCGGTTTCCATCGGTGTGGACGAGGTCACAGAGCGGTCTGGGACGCGAAAGGCCCGTTGGCTCAGGGCTGCTGCAGTACGCGGAGATAACCGGAGGCACCCGAGGGGAGCATCACGGTGTAGGTCACCTCGGTGCCTTCGGCGTAGATGTCGCTCACCAGGGGAGTGAGGGGCGAGGCCAGGTCGGGTGTGTAGAGCAGAGTGTAGAGTTTCCCGGCCTTGGCCTGCCACGTCAGTGTGAATTCGGAGGAGGCCGGGTCGTAACGCCAGGCGACGATCTGGGGACCGGGCGCACCCACCAGTCGAAAGTCATGCCAGATGACCGTGTACGCGCCCCCGCAGCCAAAGAATCCCGGGTCCAGCTGCAGGTGGAAAAAGTCGAGCTTCGCCAAATCCAGGCCCGGCACGGTGCCTGCACCGGACACAAAGGTCGGCTGCTGCACGTCCATGGTGAGTACATGACGACCCCGTCTCTGCCCGAACCAGGCGTAGTTGTAGAAGGTGCCATCGGCGTCCACGAGCGAAACAATCGGGCCCAGGTGGCCCTCCGCCTCGGGAGGGCCATCGAGGGTTACCGTGACCATCACCGTGGTCTCTCCAGATGCGTCCACGTTGATGTCTTTGTACCCGCTGCCGTAGCAGACGTCCGTAATGGAATAGCCTGTGTCGGTGGCGACGACGGTGGCGTCCGCCCACGCAAACAGGCCGTCCATGGTGAAAAGCGAGTCGAAGTTGGCGATGACCGTGTCCGCCCGACCCAGCGGGGCTGCAACCAGCGAACCGACGCAGGCGACCAGATTCCACCAAGGACCGCACAGTTTCATAGAGACAGAAAACGAAGAGGCAGAAAACGACCGGGGAGAAACGACCCCATGAAGTTCACCGCTGCCGGCGGAGCCAGCCCAGGCTCAATCCTCCCCACAGGAGCAGGGCGAGCGCCGAAGGTTCCGGGATCAGACGCAGATCCTCGAAGGCCACGGTGTAGGTTCCGGCATAGCCACCCGGGTCCAACTGGAGGTGCAAATGGGTAAGGGTGGCCAGATCGAGCCCGGGAATGGATCCCGCCTCGGTCCATGTGGGCTGCTGGACGGGTTTGGTGAGCACGTGCGATCCCAGGGTTTGACCATACCAGGCGTAATGATAGGCGGTCCCGTCGGCGTCCTTCAGCGTGACAATCGGACCCAGGAAACCATCACCGCCGCCGCTCAGGGTTACGGTCAGTTGGACCGTGTCGTAGCCGGTACCGTCAATGGTTCCCAGGTACTTCCAGTTACTTCCGTAGCCGGAAGCCGTAATGGTGTAGGCCGTGGGGCCCGAGACAATCGTGGCCGTGGTCCACGAAGCGTACAGCGCGTCGGAGGTGAAGTTGTCAAACGTACTGATGACGACGTCGGCGCGGGCGGGGCCTGTCAGCGCAAGTCCCATGGCAGCCGCCAGCCACATTGCATGCGAGGTTTTCATGGTTCGTCTGCAGTTCTGTTTCACCGTCTCCGGCCATCAGAAGACCAGAGGCCGCGGCAGGCGGCCAAGTCGCATGAAGTGGGGACACGGGGCAGACAAGCAGTGGGCGCTGCATGGGGCGCGGCCTCCTCGGGATCAGAATACCTTGGGGCTCCATGCACCCCGCCCGCAGCCCCGGGGCTGTATGGCAACCGGTCTACGGGGAGGCACGGCGGTATGTCGAGGGGATTGGTACGGGCGCTGCGGGCGCTGTTGGAGGCGGGGGGGGCGGAAGTGGCGGTGGTACGGGTGGGCGGGCCTATGC
>JAOADM010000004.1:12461-47851 GCA_026417315.1 Limisphaera sp. | reverse complement strand
GTGTAATACTGGACTCCTCGGCGGCGCATGAATGGGCCTGGGAACGACTCGCCGCGGAGGAGGGGCGGGTTTTGTTCCCCGGCTTCTTTCTCCGGAGCTTCGGCATGAAAAACGATCGCGTCATCCGGGAGTTGCTGGCTTGGACGCAGGACCCGGCAGAAATCGAAAGGTTGAGCTCGAGGAAGGAGGAGTTGTTTCGCGAGGAAATTCGGCATCGTCCCGTTCAGCCGTTGCCCGGGGTGCGGGCATTTCTGGAATCGCTGCAGCGGGCCGGGGTTCCCTGTGGCGTGGGCTCGTCCACTCCACGGGCGAACATCGAGTGTGTACTGGATCCGTTGGGACTGCGTGGATTCTTTCGAGTGATCGTGACCGGAGAGGATGTGCAGCGGGGGAAACCGGACCCGGAGGTGTTTTTGCGGGTGGCGGAGCGACTGGGGATTGCGCCGGCGCGCTGTGTGGTTTTTGAGGATGCGCCGGTCGGGATCGAGGCGGCGCGGCGGGCGGGCATGAAGGTGGTGGGCGTCGCAGGCACTCACCCGGCCGAGAGATTGAGCAACTGCGACCGCGTGGTGCGACGCCTGGATGAGTTGGGGGTCGGAGAGCTGGCGGGCTGGTTCGAGGGGCCGGTGGGCACGAGCGATTGAGTCGGCCGGGGAAAGAGCCGTGGCGCTGGTTCTGTTGCCGGGGCGGAGCAGGCCAAAGACTCCCTCACGGGACGGGGTACGGCTTCAAAGGGTCGATGCGTTCAGAAGGGCCGGCGCGGGCGGGCGAGATTTCGCGGAACCGGAGACGATTTTTCGTGTTTATCTCGGCGCCCGGCTGGGTTAAGAATCCCGCCGCCATGCAGGGTTTGGAACAGCAAGTGGCGGTGGTGACCGGCGGCAGTCGGGGGATTGGCCGTGCGGTGGCATTGCGCCTGGCCGAGGCGGGTGCGGACGTGGCCGTGGTCGCGCGGACGGTGGAGGCGTGTGCCGGCACGGTGGAAGCCATTCGCGCCATGAATCGGCGTGCGTGGGCGGTGGCCGCCGATGTTTCTCAGGCGCCCAGTGTGGAGGCAGCGGCGGAGACGATTCTGCGCGAGGCGGGCCGGGTGGACATTTTGGTGAACAACGCCGGCATTACGCGGGACGGTTTGTTGATGCGCATGGGGGAAGGCGACTGGGATGCGGTGCTCGACACAAATTTGAAGGGGGCCTTCCTGTTTACGCGCGCCCTGGCGCGGACGTTTTTGAAGCAGCGGTCCGGTCGCATCATCAACATCACCTCGGTCATTGGTCTGATGGGCAATGCGGGCCAGGCGAACTATGCGGCGAGCAAGGCGGGTTTGATCGGGTTCACGAAGGCCTGCGCGCGGGAGTTCGCCAGCCGGGGGGTGACGGTGAACGCGGTGGCTCCCGGGTTCATTGAGACCGACATGACGGCGGTGTTGGCGCCGGAGCAGAAGCAGGCCATTCTGAGCCGCGTGCCGCTCGGCGTGTTTGGCAAGCCGGAGGACGTGGCGCATGCGGTTTGGTTTTTGGCTCTTCCGGAGTCGCGCTACATCACCGGACAGGTTCTGGTGGTGGATGGCGGGATGGTGATGTAGGGCGAAGAGGGGAGGTTGGGAGAGTTTTTTTCGGGGCTTGACGGCCCCGGGGCCGTTCCATAGACACAAAGCAACGTTAGACCGAGCAATTGGAGACACCCATGGCGGACAACACCATTGAACAGCGCGTCAAAAAAATCATTGTCGAGCAGTTGGGCGTGAATCCCGACCAGGTCACGCCGGAAGCCCGGTTCATTGATGACCTGGGGGCCGACTCGCTCGACACGGTGGAGCTGGTCATGGCCCTCGAGGAGGAGTTTGGGCATGACATCCCCGACGAGCAGGCGGAAAAGCTGCAGACGGTCGGGGACGTCATCAAGTACATCGAAGAACTGCAGGAGAAGTGAGGGCCAACGACGGAAGGCCGGGGCAGTGGCAGCCGGAACCGGCGGGCGCTGCCCCTTTTTGAATTTATGGGTGGGAGCCTCTGTGAACGCCGGGTGGTGGTCACCGGACTGGGGGTGGTCACCCCGCTGGGATCCACGCTGGAGACCTTTTGGCAGAATCTGATCGCCGGCCGCTGTGGCATTCAACGGATCAGCCGGTTCGATCCGTCGCCCTTCGCCACGCAGATCGCGGCGGAAGTGCGTGACTTCGATCCCAGCCCGGCGTTCCCGTCGGCCAAGGAGCTGCGGCGCACGGATCGGTTTGCGCAATTCGGCATTTACGCGGCATGGGCCGCCCTCAAGGATTCGGGAGCCGATCTGGACAGGCTCAATCGCGATGAAATCGGGGTCATTATCGGGTCCGGCATCGGCGGCCTGGAGACCACAACCCAGCAGCACCAGGTGTTGCTCGAGCGGGGCCCCAATCGCCTCTCGGCGTTTATGATCCCGATGCTCATCAGCAACATGGCCTCGGGCATGTTTTCCATGTATTACGGGCTGAAGGGGCCCAATTACGCCACCTGCTCGGCGTGTGCCACGGCCAACCATGCCATCGGCGAGGCCTGGCGAACGATCAAGGCGGGCGACGCGGTGATGATGTTCGCCGGGGGAGCGGAGGCGACGATCGTGCCGATCGGCATTGGCGGATTCTGCGCCATGCGGGCCATGAGCACCCGCAATGACGACCCCCAGCGGGCTTCGCGGCCGTTTGATCGGGAGCGGGACGGTTTCGTCATGGGCGAGGGCGCCGGGGTGATCGTGTTGGAAGAACTGGAGCATGCCAAGCGTCGGGGTGCCCGCATCTATTGCGAAGTCGTCGGCTATGGGAACACCGCTGACGCCTACCATTTGACCGCACCGTCCCCGGGAGGCGAGGGGGCCGCCCGCTGCATGCGCATGGCCCTGCGAAATGCGCGCTTGAACCCGGAGGACATCACCTACATCAACGCCCACGGCACGTCCACCCCCGCCGGGGATGTGGCCGAAACCCAGGCCATCAAGGCCGTCTTCGGCGAGCATGCCCGAAAGCTCGCCGTGAGCTCGATCAAGGGTGCGGTGGGGCACATGTTGGGGGCCGCCGGCGCGGTCGAGATGGCCGCTTCCGTGTTGGCCCTGTGGCATGGCGTGGTGCCGCCCACCATCAACTACGAGGTCCCGGACCCTGAGTGCGACCTGGACTACGTGCCGAACACGGCTCGGGAGTTGAAGATCCACGCGTTCGTCAACAACTCCTTCGGGTTCGGCGGCCATAACGCCAGTGTGGTGGCCCGGCGATTCGAGGGCTGAGCCGGCTTTCCCCAACGCGTGGCCCGGGCGGCGGGGCTTGCTTCATGAAGGCCGTGGCTTGGATCGAGACCAAGCGCGATGGCGGCGCGCTGACCGAGGCCGACTGGCGGGCCTTCGTGCAGGGTGTGGTGGACGGATCCATTCCGGACTATCAGATCAGTGCCCTGTTGATGGCGATCTACTTTCGCGGAATGGATGCCGGCGAAACCGCCGCCCTGACCCTGGCCATGCGCGATTCCGGGCGCACGTTCCAATGGCCCGCCGATCCCCGCCCCGTGGTGGACAAGCATTCCACGGGTGGTGTGGGCGACAAGGTCTCCCTGCCGCTGGCGCCCTTGCTGGCCGCCCTGGGGTTTCGAGTGCCCATGATCTCCGGCCGCAGCCTGGGCATCACGGGCGGCACGCTCGACAAGTTGGAGTCGATCCCCGGCTACTGCACGCGGCTGGGGCCCGAGCGGTTCGTCGAGCAGGTGCAAACCGTGGGCTGCGCCATCGTGGGACAGACCGAGGATCTCGTGCCGGCCGACCGCAAACTCTACGCCCTGCGGGATGTCACCGGGACGGTGCCCAGCCTGCCCCTCATCACGAGTTCCATTTTGTCCAAAAAACTCGCGGAGGGGTTGGACGCGCTGGTGCTGGATGTCAAATGCGGCCGCGCTGCTTTCATGGATACCCCGGAAAAAGCGCATGCGCTTGCGCGGGCCATGGTGGAACTGGCCCATGCATGCGGCGTGCGAACCTGTGCCTTGATCACCGGCATGGACGTGCCGTTGGGACGGGCCGTGGGCAACTGGCTCGAGGTTCGGGAAAGCCATCGGTTTTTGGAAAGCTGTGCCCGGGCGGCCGGGGGGAAGATGCCGGCGGAGGACGGGTGGTCGGATCTCAAGACCCTGGTGGTCGAGTGTGCAGCACGGTTGTTGGTGCTGACGGATCGGGCGCGAGACCGGAGCCGTGCCGTCGAGCAAGCCGAAGCCTGCCTGGGGTCCCGGGCCCCGTGGGAACGGTGGAAAGCCATGCTGCTGGCTCAAGGGACCCGGTGGGATGCCTATGAGGCCCAGTTGCAGGCGGATAGTCTGGCCCCGGTGGTGGCCGAAGTGTTGGCCGAGCGGGAAGGCTGGATTGTGGACTGCGACGCCCGACAGATCGGCGAGCTGGTACGGGATCTGGGAGGCGGGCGCAGGACCGCGGAAGATTCAGTGGATCCGGCGGTCGGGGTGGATGAACTGGCCCGATGCGGGCAATGGGTACGCAAAGGCGATTTGCTCGGCCGGGTCCATTTGCGCCAGGAGTCGCAGAAGGCCGAAGCTGTGCGCCGGTTGCGTGCGGCGTTTCGACTGGCGGACGCTGCGGAACCGCCCCCGCCGCTGGTGCGAGACTGCCTTTGGCCCGAGCCGGCTTCTGCTCGGGCTTGAGCAAGTTGGCCGGGGCGGTTTTCCATCCGGGGTACCGGGGGGCCCGGGTGGCCGGAACCTCGCTACGCGGAGGTCATGGGCGCAAGGAACGGCGTCCCCGCCGGGACCCGGGGTCGATCGGTTGCGGCTCCTGCGCATGCGGAGATGAAATTTGATTGGAAAAACCGGCTTCTACTGCGGCAGATTGAGCGAGCATGGCACAGGATACGATCCAGGTCGGGAACGCGCCTTTGACGAGGGAAGAGCTCGAGCGAGAGTGGCCGGAGGTGCGGCTGCGGTTGGAGCAACTGGCCTCGCGCTGCGCGGTGCTCGAGGAGGAGGTCAAATCGCTGCGCCGGCTGCTGGAACGGGTGATTGAACACCGGCAGAAATCGCACGGGGAACTCGTGCTCCTGCTGACGGGCCTGGTGAGCAAGTTGCCCATTCAGGACGTCGGCGTGTTTGTCTCCCGACTCGTTGAACACAACACGCATGTCAGCGACATCCTGACCGCGTTGGGGAAGGGGCAGACCGACGCGGAGTTGTTGCGGCCGCCGCTGCTGGAAGCATTGGAGGGCACGAAGAATCGGCTGCGGGAGGCGGCGCGGGAGGCGGTCAAGGAGCTGATGCGCCTGGAAACGCCCTTGGAAGTGGAGATGCTGCAGTCCCTCATCGAGGAGCCGGAACGGTTTTTCACCCCTCCGGTGGTGCGCGCCACGCGTTGCTTCGTCAAGGGACAGGTGCCCCGCGAGCGCATTGTCCGGCAGTTCGGCGAAGCGGCGTTGTTCTGTTTCCAGGACATGACGACCGATCCCAAGCTGAACCCGCGGCCCAAGCCGGAGGAGATCGCCCTGGCCTTCCGGCCGGATGCGGAGCAGTTGCTGCAGCAGGACAATCCCTTGAGCCCGCAACAACGCGCCGCGCTGCTGGAGTTGCAACGACGAATTCAGCAGAGCCGGGGCAACAGCGCGGAGGCACTGGCCCAGCGCGAGGCGTTCACCCGGCTCTCCTTCATCCTGGATCTCCTCCATTTTTACGAGCACCAGTCCACCGAGCCGGTGGACGTGGTGTTCGCCCAGCGCCTGCCGGCGTTGGTGGAGCAACTGGCTTTCAACCGGCCCGGCGCCGAACTGGAAGAAGGGGTGGTGGCCAAAATCGAGGAGCTGCTGGGGATGGTGCTGAGTCCGGAACACCGCCTGATGATCATCAACAACGTGGGCAAGGCCGGGGGCCCGGCCCGCACTCTCAAATTCGTCCTGCGTTTGCGTGCTCCGGAAACGACGGATTTGGACGTGATCATTCTGGACTTCATTCGCCACCTGTGTCCCTCCGGCGCAGGGGCCCCGCCCAGGGCCGCCCAGTGGGTTCCGTTGTTGCGCCTGTTGCCGCCGGAGCGGCAAAAGATGGTCGTCCGGGCTCTGATGGGGACCGACCGCCTTCCCAAGGAAAAGGCCCGCGCGCTGGCTCTGGAACTGGCCGCGGCGCTGGGACTGCCCCCGCTCGAGGTGCAAACGCCGCCCGCGGCTTTGCCTCCCGAACTGGAACGGGAACGGGCCTGGGAGCGGATTCAAGAGCAGTTGCAACATCACGCCGACCCGCGCGCCGTGGCCGAGGCGATTCGCGAGCGCCTGCATGCCCATTACAATGCGGATGAACTGCGCCAGAGCTGGCTGGCCTTGAGCACGGCCGACCCGATGACGCTGATCCGCGTTTGCTCGGCCCTGCCCTATACGAAAGACGGCAGGACCGATCCCATCGCCCATCCGGTCCTGCAAAGCTACATCAGCCGCCTGATGCACGACAAATACGCCGCGGTGTACCAGCGCGTGGTCAACAGCCTGCGCCAGATTCACAAGGTCCGGCCGGACAGTCCCACCTTGCAGAATTTTCTGGCGGTGGTGCGCTGGGTCGATCCGGCCGCCGCAGCGCGGCTGACGGCCGACGTGGGCCTGGAGAGCCAGCCGGTGCGGGCCTGAGCCTCGCGGTTGCCGGCCCGCCCGGCATGACAAGCGGGGGGGAGACGGCCACGCTTGCGCCCCCGGGCCCACGGGGGTCGGGGGCCCCGCAGAACGTTTCGCCGGCGAAGGACGTTCAGTCCTCGCCCTGGGCCATGGTGAACCCGAGGCTGCCGTCGAATTCCTGCAGCTTCTCCACGTGCATCCAGCGATGTTCGGCCGCCACGCGCTGAAGCAGGGCGAACAAGGCCGCGTCGGTCACTTCCCCGGCGCCGTCCCGGAGCACGAACCGGCACCGCCAGTGATCCACACAGTCGGTGATGGCGCCGGTGGGCGGGTACACCTTGGTGCCGCGATTGGAGATCATTTTCAGCTTGAGCGGCGAGTCGGCCGCCAGTCGTTCCAGACTCTGGCCCAATGCCTCGGCCGACAGGGGCGACTCGACGAAGATATCGGCACCGATCACCCGCCGCTTCTGGGGTCGGACAAAGTCCGGCCGGGCGGCCACCTGGGGCAGGCGGAGGGGCTTGTAGTCGCGGACGCGGCAGCGTTCCGAGCGCCGACCCAGATTGGCGATCACCGCATCCGTGAAGGCCGTGGTCGAGGCACCCTTGTCATAGCCCACCACGTCGCCGGTGCGGACCTTGCCCTCCTCCAGGGTGACCAGGAGGGCGTGTTCGATCTTGGCGGCGACTTCGAATTCCCCCAGGTGCCGCAGCATCAGGACCGCCGAAAGAATCACCGCGGTGGGGTTGATGACGTTCTTGCCGGCATACTTCGGGGCGGAACCGTGCACGGCCTCAAAGATGGCGACGTCGTTGCCGATGTTGGCCGAGGGAGCAAAGCCCAGGCCGCCGATCAAGGCCGAGGTCAGGTCGCTGATGATGTCGCCGTTCATGTTGGTGGTGACGATGACGTCGAACTGCTCCGGCCGTTTGACGAGCTGGTGGGCGCAATTGTCGATGATGATGTGCTGGGCTTCGATGTCCGGGTATTCGGGGCTGATGCGCTCGAAGGTCCGTTTGAGCATGCCCTCGGTCAGCTTCATGATGTTGGACTTGGTGGCGCAATGAACGCGTTTGCGTCCCTCCGCGCGGGCCAGCTCGAAGGCGAGGCGTACGATTTTTTCACAGCCCTTGGCCGAGATCAGCTTCAGACACTGCGCCACGCCCGGCGTTTGCATGTGCTCGATGCCGGCATAGAGGTCCTCGACGTTTTCCCGGACCACCACCAGGTCAATGCCGCGGCCACTGTACGGGGTCGGGACGCCCGGCAGCTCGCGCACGGGCCGGATGTTCCCGTACGTCTCGAAGAGCTTGCGCAGCGTGACGTTGGCGCTCTTTTCGCCGAAACCGACGGGCGTTTCCAAGGGACCCTTCAGGACCACCCGGGTGCGCCGGATGGACTCGATGGTTTCGTGGGGGACCCCGGAGGCGATGCCCTTGCGGAACACGGTGGCACCGGCCTCGCATTCTTCCCATGCGATCGGCGCACCGGCCGCTTCAAGAATGCGTTGTGCCGCTCGCACACACTCCGGCCCGATGCCGTCGCCGGGGATCACTGTGACGGTTCGCTTGTTGGATGCAGTGGACGTGCTCATGCCTTGTCAGGATGGTTGATTCCGATGGAATTGTGGCTGCCCGGTTCTGCCCCGCCGGTTCCTCCCGTGCCATCCGGGCTTCACGTACCCCGGGCACGCTGACACAGTTGGCGGTAGGTTGCCAGAGCCAGCAGCGGCCAGGCGTTCCGGTAGCTGTCGTATTTCAAATAGAAGACCTTCGGGAACCCCGTACCGGTGGTTTCCTCCTCCGTCCAGGTGCCATCCGGATTCTGCGTGCGCAGCAGGTATTCAACGCCCGCTCGCAGGGAGGGTCGATGGGGATCGCCGAAGGCACACAACCCCATCACCGCCCAGGCGGTCTGGGAGGCGGTGCTGGGGCCCTGGCCCTTGAAGACAGGGTCGTCGTAGGTGTTGCAGCGTTCGCCCCAGCCGCCGTCCTCGTGTTGCACACTTTCCAACCAATCGCGAGCGCGCAACAGCCACGGCTGGTGCATGTCCATGCCGAGGGCATGCAAGCCGCGCAACACCTGCCAGGTGCCGTAGATGTAATTGACTCCCCAGCGGCCGTACCATGACCCGTCGGCTTCCTGCTGGGAGCGCAGATAGGCGATGGCCCGCCGGACCTGCGGATGATCGAGGGGGAATCCCTCCCTGCCGAGCAATTCCAGAATGCGCGCCGTGATGTCCGCGCACTCCGGGTCCAACATCGCGTTGTGATCAGCGAAGGGCACCTTCTCGAGGATGTTGTTGGTGCAGTCCTTGTCGAAGGCGGCCCAGCCGCCGTCCCGGCACTGGAACGTGAGCATCCAGTTCAGCCCGCGTCGGAATGCGGCATCCCGTCGGGCGGGATCCTCTGTGGGGACCAAGCGCAGGGCCAGCAGGACCATGGCGGTGTCATCCACGTCCGGGTTCCATTTGTTGTTGAACTCGAAGGCCCAGCCGCTGGGCTCCACCGGTGCGGGGTTTTTGTACTGCCAGTCCCCGCGGAAGCGGATTTCCCGGTCCAGCAGCCAATTGGCCGCGCGCACGACGGCAGGGTGATCGGCCGGCAGACCGGATTCGCGCAGTGCGATCGTGACGATGGCCGTGTCCCACACGGGGGAAAAACAGGGTTCGATGCGGATGGAATCGGCGGTCTCGTGCTCGAGCTCCTTCAGCTTCTGGCGGGCACGGATGACCTCCGGATGGTCGTCGGGGTAACCGAGTGCCTGGAGGGCGATGAGCGAGTTGAGCATGGCCGGGAAGATCGCTCCCAGACCGTCCGAGCCTTCAAAACGCTCCAACATCCACTGCTCGGCCTTGCGCAGGGCGCGGCGGCGGAAGGGATGAATGCCCGCCCGTGCCCAGAGCTCGGCGAATTTGTGCAGTTTGTCCAGGCAGAGGAAAAAGTTGCGCCAGGTGAACCAGTCGGGATCCCGGGGCAGGCGCAGGTCGCGTTCGTGGAAGCCCTCGGGATACAGTTCATCCAGATCCACCCCACAGGGTCGGGTGGGCCGAAAATGGTTGATGATCGCCAGGGGCACGAGCATGGCGCGGGTCCAATTGCTCATGTCCCAGAAGTTGACGCGGAACCATTTGCCCAGGAGAAGCACCTCGCAGGGGATGGTGGGCACGTATTTCCAAGGGTACAGTCCCAGCAGCGCCAGATAGAGTTTGGAGAAGGTGTTCAAGCGGGGCACCCCCCCGAGGGACCGGGCCACCTCGCGTGCGCGCAACATGCGCGGGTGGGTGGGAGAAACACCGGCCAGCTTCAGGGCCAGATACGCCTTGATCGTGGCGTTCACCTCCGCCGGGCCGCCGTGGTAAATGTTCCAGCCTCCGTCCGGCAGTTGCTTGTCGAAAATGTGACGGACCGCCTTGCGTTGCCAGGCCGGATCCACGCTGCGGTCCCAATGGTGAAACGCGACCATGTCCGCCACGAGCGTGACGTCCACGATCAACTCGCCGATCCAATACCCTTCCGGCTTTTGCTGGCCGAGCCAGAACTCCTGGGAACGCCGGATGGCCTCGTCGATCCGAGCCGACCACGTGTCTCCCGGAGCGGATGCCCCGGGCCGAACGGAAGACACCGGGACCGCGTTCATGGAACGTTGTGTCATCGCGCCACAGCATGCAGGGCGGCCGGGGCGCTGTAAAGCCTTCAAACCCGCCGGGGGCACCCCTCCTTACGGGGCGCATTTCAGGTTTATGGACGGCTTGGAAGCCTCGGCGGAATTCCGCGCGTCCCCGGCAGGGGAAGGCTGGGGGAAACGGGCGTTTCCCCGGGATTCGTGGATCCGGGCTCAAACACCAAAGTCCGCTCCTGTCTCGGGACTGCCTTGGTGCAACGGGTCTTGCCGCGGCAAACTCGCAGGCGCGGCTGTCGGAAACGGCAACGCGGAGCCGAAGCGGCTGGTGGGGCATCCCGATCGGGCGGGGATGTTACTGCTGCCACGGCGCCAGCTGTTCCAACCCCCAAATGGCTTCCACCGGTTGGCGTTTGCGGACCAGGGCGGCACGGGAGCCAGACACCAGTACCTCGGCCGCCAGAGGCCGGGTGTTGTAGTTGGAAGCCATGACCGATCCGTAGGCCCCCGCGCTGAGGATGGCCAGCAAATCTCCCTGCTGCACGCGCGGCAGCGCACGGTCCTTGCAAAAGTAGTCGCCCGACTCGCACACGCCGCCCACCACGTCGCAGACCACCGTCGGGGTCTTGCGGCGCCGGAGGGGCACGATTTCATGGTAGGCATCGTAAAACGCGGGTCGAATCAGCTCCGTCATGGCGGCGTCGACGATCACGAACGTTTTGGAACCGGTTTGTTTGATGTATTCGACCCGCGTGACCAGGACGCCAGCGTTGCCGGTCAAAAATCGGCCCGGCTCCAGAAGAATCCGCAGGCCCAGCGGTTCCAGCAGGGGCACGAGCCGCCGGGCGTACAATTCGGGGGTGAGCATGCGACGTCCCTGGGGCGACTGCCACCAGGCAGGGTCACCGCTGGCCAGCGCCTGTTCATAGACGATTCCCAGGCCGCCCCCGATGCTGAAGAACTCGATGCCGTAACGGTCTTTGAGACGATGCGCCAGCGGGGCAACCTTGCGCACGGCTTGTTCGAAGGGGTCGACCCGCACCAGTTGCGAGCCGATGTGCATTTGCAGCCCCCGCAACCAGAGATGTCGACGGCGGGCGGCCCGGGCGTACACGCCCTCGACCTGTTCGAAGGCGATTCCAAACTTGTTCTGGTACGTGCCCGTGGTGATCTTGGCATGGGTGCGGGCGGCCACGTCCGGGTTCACGCGCACGGCCACCGGGGCCACGGTGCCCAGGTCGGCGGCCACCCGGTCGATCCGTTCCAGCTCGGGGACGCTCTCGACGTTGAAACAATAGATACCGGCCCGGAGTGCCTGAGCGATTTCTTTCTCGGTCTTGGCCACGCCGGCGAAAATGCAACGCTCGGCCTTCCCGCCGGCGGCCAGAACCCGCTGCAATTCCCCCCCGCTGACGACATCGAATCCGCCGCCCAGGTCGGCCATGACGCGCAACACCGCCAGGTTCGAATTGGCCTTGACTGCGTAACAGGGCAGGTGTCGGAGCGGCGCCATGGCCTCGTCCAGCCGGCGGAAGTTCTGCTCCAGCGTGCGTTGGGAATAGACATAGAGCGGCGTGCCATACCGCCGGGCCAGGTGGACCAGCGACACGTCTTCGCAAAACAGCTCGTTGCCTCGGTAACGGAAAAAGTGCATGGACCGTGGGTTGGAGGAGGTTTCCTGGACCGCAGCTGCAGACGTCGCGTCCCGGGGTCGGGAAGTTTACCTGTGCCGGCTCGCCCTCACCGTTGCCGGAGGATCCGGGCCCGCTCCCGGTGGTATTCTTGTGGCGTGATCTGGTCGGCCTTGTACCGTTCGAGAAGCTCAGCCAGGCGGGCTTGTTGCTCGGCGGTCAGCGGCGATTCCACCGGGGGCAGAGGGGCCGGGGAGCCGGAAGGGGCAGTTGCGGGTTGTGGCTGCGCCGGGGCCGCTGCCGAGGGGACGCGCGATTCCGGGGGCGCTTGTCCTTCGTCCGGCTTCGACCGGGCCGTCGAAAGATCCGTTCGAGTTGCGGGAGCCGCGCTCGCGTCCAGTGTGCGCCGGGCGCGGTCGGTGCCAAAGGGATGATGGGGTGCGTACAAGGGCCGTCGGGCGACGGACGCGCCCGCAGAGGAGGTTTCCGCGGCGGGCGTTCGCCATGGCGCCAGCCCAATGCCTGCCACCCAGCCGAGCACCACCAACCAATGGACTCTCATGAGCCCAGTTACTAGGCCAAAGAGTTCGCCCGTGCAACCGATTTTCCGCCGCTGTTCGTGGAGCAACCGAGGTTCCTCGGAGCCCGCCCCGACACCGGCCCGGGCGCGGGTTCTCACACCGGAGGCCAGGGGACTTTTCCCGGGCGGGTCGGTCTGAGCTCATGGAGGAAGGAATCCGACCGGGCGGGACAAACGACGACCGGCCTTGGCGGGCTTGCGGGAGGATCGGGCAACCCCCCAACGGGATGGGCGCCTCGACCTAGTCGTTCGGAACCACCGTCCAATAGCCGCGCGGGTCGTTCATGGAACCACGGCCGATCGTGCGTTCCACCTTCTGTAATTCGCTGTGCCCATCGTGCAGCAGATAGTTGAACCGCCCGTTGTGAAGGAAATAGACCGGTCCTCCGTAACCGTCGAGTTGCACGACCGGGCTGGGCACCGCCGCCGGCCAACAGTTGCCGGCGATGTTGTTGGTCTTCGGGTTTTCGGCGATGAGAAACGTGGTGGCCGGCTGCAAAACCACGCTGCTTTTATAGCCGGGCTGATCCCAGTTGGGCAGGCCCGAGACGCCCCGCCACCAGTAATAGACCCCCACGCCCCGTGACGTGGGAGGCAACGGGTCCCCGAACCGGTTGACCGACAGGGACGCCTCGATCATCGAGTAGGTGCGCCGCTGGCCGTACTGGGCCCAGACCACGGTGTTCGGCACGCGGTCGGCGGGACACTTCAACAACTTCGGCACGTAGATGCTGTCCATGATGGCCAGGTCGAGTTCCCGCTGAGGCGCCGTGCCCCCCAGACTGCGATGCAGCAGGTCGTCCCAGGACATTTGGTACATGTAGTCGCCGGTGTAGATGGCGGCGTACGGGTACATGTCGCTGTTCTCGTTCACGTGCATGGCCATGGCGACGCCGATCTGCTTCATGTTGGCCATGCACTGGGTGGTGTGGGCCTTGGCCTTGGCCCTGGACAAAGCGGGCAAAAGCAGCCCTGCCAGGATGGCGATGATGGCGATGACAACCAGCAGTTCGATCAGCGTAAACCCCGAAGGGCCCCAGGCCCGGAGCGATTTGAGCGGGGCCGTTGGGGGAAAGGGCCGCAGAGGGAGACTCCAGCGATGGGGGATGGTCATGGTCCGCGCCAGATTATTGCTTGACCAAAAGCACTTCCAAGCGGGTCGGGTCGATGACGTAGCGCATGCCGGGCGGCGGGGGTGGCAGGACTTTCAGGTATCCCGCGGCGACCACTTCGTTGAGGTTCGAAGGGACGCGCCGCTTTTCAGCGCCGTAACGGCGCACGGCCTGGGTTAGCGCGTCCAAATCCACTGCGGGCGAGCCCGGCACGGAGGTGGAAACGTTGCCCTGCGTCTGCGCCGGAGAGGACCGCCCGCCCCTGCCTTGCACGGGCGCGTCGCCGGGTGCCGGCATCGCCGCGGGGGATTGTTCCGCTGCCGGATGCTGCGGCGTCACGGACTCTGCCGCGGCCGGCGGAGGCGCGGCGGGCACGGTTTCGTCCGAACCGCGCTCCCGGCAGCTCGTCAGCAGGCTCATCGGAACCAGAAGCATCAGCGCTCCCCTCTTTGCGCGACGCGACCAGGGGCGGGACTCGAATCGGTTGCTGCCGGTCATAGGCCAAGGACCCTTCGCGCCGACCCACCGGGCCGGTGTACGCCGCAACCTACGCCACAAGCGGGGTCCGCGCATGTCATGAGAATTGGGGCCAGAACGGGGCCCTGCCTCGGAAGGATTCCCCGCGAGCGGGCACGCGTGGCGTTTCCGGGGCTTCTGAGTTTTTTGAGGCTACCCCAGTATTTGTCCGACCCCCTCCGTTACGCTGGAGCCGCCAATGATTGGAAAGAGGCAACGCATGAAGACGATGACAACGCAACTGGAGCTGCCCCTCGGAGATGAAGCGCGCCGGCGCCACACGCCGGCCGACCGGCGGCGGGCCCGTGCGGCGTGGTGGTTTGCCCAAATGCGACGGGTGGTGGACGCGGCGGGCGAGCCGGTGCGGAGTTGGTCCCTGTCGCCCGTGGTGGGCGCTCCCGCCCCGAGCGGGGTTCCGCGCTGATTTCGGGAGCGGAGCGGACCCTCAGGGAGAACGGGCCCTGCCGGACGTTCCTTCGGAACGAACGGTGGGGCCCACGCCCGGGGAGAACACGGTGCAGCCGGTTCTGCGCCGCAGGCGTCGGACGGAGGCACGGGGAGGCCCCGCCCCTTGCGTCAGATCACAAAGTCCGTGTACTCCAGCCGCGCCGGTTCCGTGGGCGGACGGAGCATGCCGGCGGCGACGGTGGCGTTGGTCCCCGGTTCGATGAGGATGAAGGAGCCGGTGAGCCGGTTGCTGGCGTAACCGTCGTAGATCAGGGGCCTGGCCGTGTGGATCCGGACCTCGCCGATGTCGTTGAGCTGCAGCTCCGCCGGGCAGGGCTGGGGCTCGAACGAGGCGATGTCGAGTCGGTGTTCCAAACCGGTGACGACCGCCTGGACGGTTTGCGTGGTGTGTTTGAGCAGAAACTTGCGGCCGGCGGTCAGCGGGCGGGGATGCATCCAGCAGAGCCGCGCGACGACGTCCTGGCTCATGCCGGGCAGCGCATCGACTCCCACGATCATGTCCCCCCGGCTGATGTCGAGGTCATGTTCCAGGACCAGCGTGATGCTCTGCGGGCAAAAGGCCTCGGGTTCGATCCCGGCCGGGGTCCAGATTTCGCGCACATGGGTTTTCCATCCCGAAGGCAGCACCAACACGGGCTGGCCGACGCGGACGATGCCGCCGGCCAGTTGGCCGCTGAACCCGCGAAAATCGTGCAGGCGCGGGTCGGTCGGACGATGGGGCCGGTTGACCCATTGCACCGGGAAGCGCAGTGCCGCGAGGTTCCAGTCGCTGGCGATGTGAACGGTTTCCAGGTGCCGGAGCAGCGTGGGGCCCTCGTACCAGGGCATGTGGGGCGAGGGGTCCACGACGTTGTCGCCGTGGAGGGCGCTGATGGGGATGAACTTGACGTCACGAAACGCATCCAGCTTGGGCAGGAAGGCTTCGATGTCGGCCCGGATTTGCAGGAAACGCTCCTCGCTCCAATCCACCAGGTCCATTTTGTTGACGGCGAAGACAATATGCGGGATGCCGAGCAGGGCGGCGATGCAGCTGTGGCGACGGGTTTGCTCGGTGACCCCCTGCCGGGCATCCACCAAGACGATGGACAGGTTGGCCGTGGAAGCGCCGGTGACCATGTTGCGGGTGTACTGCACGTGACCCGGGGTGTCGGCGACGATGAACCGGCGGCGCGGGGTGGCGAAGTACCGGTAGGCCACGTCGATGGTGATGCCCTGTTCGCGCTCCGCCCGCAGCCCGTCCGTGACATTGGCCAGGTTGATCTGCCCGCCTCCGGTCAGATCGGCCGATCGTTCCAGGGCGTCGAGCTGGTCTTCCATCAGGTTTTTGGAATCGTACAGGAGCCGACCAATGAGCGTGGACTTTCCGTCGTCCACGCTGCCGCAGGTGTTGAAGCGCAGGATTTCAATGCTGGGGGGCGTGATCATGGCGCAACTCGAATCCGGTCTCAGAAATACCCAAGCTTCTTGCGGTCTTCCATGGCGGCCTCGCTGCTCTTGTCATCGGCCCGCGAGCCGCGCTCGGTCACGCGGGCCGCGGCGATCTCGGCGATGATATCGTCCACGCTGTCGGCGGGACTCTCGATCATGCCGGTGCTGATGATGTCGCCGATGGTGCGCACGCGCACCCGCAGTTCCCGGACTTCCTCGCCCGGCCGGGGCGGCAGCAGATCCGTGACCGGCATCCACTGGCCCTGGCGACGAACGCAGAGCCGCTGGTGACTGAAGTAGATGCTCGGCACCTCCAGCTTTTCGCGGCGGATGTATTCCCAAACGTCCAGTTCGGTCCAGTTGGACAGGGGAAACACCCGCATGTGTTCGCCGGGGTTGACCCGCGTGTTGTAGAGGTTCCAGACCTCCGGCCGCTGGTTGCGGGGATCCCACTGGCCAAAGCTGTCGCGAAAGCTGAAGAACCGCTCCTTGGCCCGGGCCTTTTCCTCATCCCGTCGGGCTCCGCCCACACAGGCATCGAACCGGAACTCCTCGATGGCCGCCAGCAGGGTGGGGATTTGCAGACGGTTGCGACTGATCTCGCCCGGCGTGGGCACGGCGATGCCGCGGGCGATGGCGTCTTCAACGGTACGGACAATGAGGCGGGCCCCCAGCTCCCGCGCGCGGCGGTCGCGGAACTCGTTGAGCTCCGGGAAATGATGGCCGGTGTCGATGTTCAACAGCGGCATCGGGATGGGAGAGGGGCGAAAGGCTTTTTCGGCCAGGCGGAGCAGGCAGATCGAATCCTTGCCGCCGGAAAAGAGAATGCAGGGCCGCTCGAACTCGGCGGCCACTTCGCGCAGCACGTGAATGGCCTCGCTTTCGAGATACTGTAAATGATCCAGGTGATAAGTCACGCTCATGGTCGATCAGCACCGCGGACCCGGCGGAGGGAAATGGACGGCCTCACGCGGAGGCGGCCGGCGCCCGCCAGGGGGCGTGCAAGCCGCACTCGCGTTTCTCATCGGCCTTGGCCGGGTCGTGGTAATCCCACTCGTTGGGAAGCTGATGGGCCTGGAGATAGGCTTCCATGTCGGCGTCGGTCCAGTAAAAGACCGGGCTGACTTTCAAGGTCTGAAATTGTTCGTCCCAGGTGACGATGTCGAGGGTGGCGCGATGCGGGTTCTGGACTTTGCGCAGGGCCGTGAGCCAGACGCGGGGGGCCAGCTCGCGCATGGCGCGTTGGAAGGGCTCCAGTTTCATCAGGGCACTGAAGCGGCGCAGGCCCTCTTCGTCCTCGGGACCGGGAATGGGACCGTACACGGCGTCCCGATGGGCCGCTGAGATGCGCGGCAGGTAGATCTTCAAATTGAGGTTGAGCAGGCGCCGCAGGGTCTCGGCATGCCGGTAGGTGGCCGGGCGGTTGTACCCGTGATCCACCCACACGACCGGGATGTCAGGCTGGGCCTGGACACACATGTGGAGGAGCACGGCTTCGTACGGACGGAAATTGGTGGAGACCACGGCGCGACCCTCCGCCTGGTCCAGGGCCCACCGGACAATCTCCGGAGCGGGCCGGTGACGGAGTTCTGCATTCCAACGTTTCAAAAGGTCGGGATTCATGCCACCAGGGCGGGTTCGGTCAGCTGGGGCCAGAGCTCGCGCACGGCCCAATCCCCGAACCGTTCGCCGGGGAGACGTTCCCGGGCGTAACGCTCGAGCAGGGCGCGCAGCTCCGCTTCCAGTTCGGTGTCTTTGACGGTGTCCTTCCAAAGCCGGTTCAGCCGTGTGCCGGCGACGTCGCCGCCCACCCACAACTGGTATCGACCCGGGGCCTTGCCCACCAGGCCGATCTCGGCCATGTAGGGTCGGGCGCAGCCGTTGGGGCATCCGGTCATGCGCACGATGATCTCCTGATCCTGCAGGCCGAGCTCGGCGACAATGGCCTCCAGGCGGTCGAGCACCGTGGGGAGCAACCGCTCGGATTCGGCCAGGGCAAGCCCGCAGGTGGGCAGGGCGGGGCAGGAGAGCGCGGCCGCCCGGATCACGGTGGTCTGGCGATCGGTGCGCACGCCGTGCTCGCGCAGCAGTGCGTCGAGCTCGGAACGCGCCGACTCGGGGACATTGGCCAGGATGACGTTCTGATTCGGCGTGAGACGAAACTCGAGGTCGGGCCAGCGCTCTGCCACTTGGCGCAACGCAGTCTTGAGTCGCAGCCCGGGCGTGTCCTTCACGCGGCCGGATTCCACGTACACGGTGAAGAACCACCGACCGTCCACCTGCCGGTGCCACCCCAGCAGATCGCCCGTGGTGGTGAAATGGAACGGTCGGGGCGGCTCCAGGGGGAAGCCCGCACGTTTTTCGACCTCGGCCCGGGTCCAGTCCACGCCGCGCTCGGCCACCACGTACTTCAGCCGTGCATGTTTGCGATTGGTGCGGTCGCCGTAGTCCCGGTGGATCGTCAGCACTGCCTTGGCGACTTCGACGACTTTTTCCCGGGGCAGGAATCCCAGGACATCGGCCAGGCGCGGATAGGTTTGGGCATTGCCGTGACTTCGGCCCATGCCGCCCCCGACGGCGAGGTTGTATCCGACCAGCCGGTCGTTCTCCACGATGGCGATGAAGCCCAGGTCGTTGGTCAGGATGTCGATGTCGTTGATCGGCGGGATGACGAAGCCGGTCTTGAACTTGCGGGGCAGATAGCCGGGGCCGTAGAGCGGGTCCACGAAATCGCGGTTCCCGGGCTGATCGAGCTTCAACTCCACGCCCTCCACCCAGATCGTGTGGTAGGCCGGGGTGCGGGGTTTGAGGGCCTCGGCGACCCGCTGGCAATCGGCCAGCACTTCCGCCCGCGCCGGGGTGTAGGCCGGCGTCGGCGGCGCCATCACATTGCGGTTTACGTCGCCGCAGGCCGCCAGAGTGGACAGCAGGCAGTCGTTGATGCCCTTGACCAGGGGACGCAGTCCCGCTTTCACCACGCCGTGAAACTGAATGCTCTGCCGGGTGGTGATCCGCAGCGTGTTGTTACCGTAGCGAGCCGACAACTCATCGAAGGCCAACCATTGGCGGGCGGTCATGACCCCGCCCGGGATCCGACCGCGCACCATGAAGATGTATTTCTTGCCGGTTTTGCGCAGGTCGCGATCGTCCTGTTGGTAAATGCCGTGGAATTTGAGGAACTCATAGTCGTCATGGCTGAAGTGGTCCTGCGCCGGGTCTGCCAGCGTGGGGGCGATGGTGCCGGCCAGGGTGGGGCAACCCGACTTGAGTTCCTCATTGTGGGTGAGAGGGGCGGAAGGGTTCGGTGCGCTCATGACCAGTGGGAGATTACGCTTGGACCTGACGGCGGGCCTCATCCGCAAGCGGCGTGCTCAGGTAACGCTCGCCCGTGCTGGGGGCCACCGTCACGATCAGTTTTCCTTTGTTCTCCGGGCGTTTGGCCACCTGCAGGGCCGCCCAAACGTTGGCCCCGCTGGAAATGCCGGCCAAAATGCCCTCCTCCAGGGCCAGCCGACGCGCCATGGCAAAGGCGTCTTCGTTGCTGACCGTGATAACCTCGTCGAGGATTTGCAGGTTCAACACCTTGGGTACGAAACCGGCTCCGGTCCCCTGGATCTTGTGCGGGCCCGGTTTGATGGGCTCACCCCGCAACGTTTGCGTGATCACAGGAGAATCCTTGGGTTCGACCGCAATCACCTTGAAATCTTTCTTCCGCGACTTGATGACCTCGCCGACGCCGGTAATGGTCCCGCCGGTGCCCACCGCGGCCACGAAGATGTCGATCTTCCCGTTCGTGTCGGCCCAAATCTCTTCTGCGGTGGTCCGGCGGTGGATCTCGGGGTTGGCCGGGTTTTCGAACTGCTGGGGGATCCACGAGGGTTGGATGTCGCGATGCAATTCTTCCGCCTTGCGAATGGCGCCGCGCATGCCTTCCGGTCCCGGGGTGAGCACCAGCCGGGCGCCCAGCATGGCCAGCAGGGTGCGTCGCTCCAGGCTCATCGTTTCGGGCATGGTCAGGATGAGCTTGTAACCGCGCGCCGCCGCCACGAAGGCCAGGGCAATCCCCGTATTGCCCGAAGTGGGCTCGATGATGGTGGTGTCCGGCGTGAGAATCCCGTCCCGCTCGGCCGCGGCAATCATCGAGTACCCGATGCGGTCCTTGACGCTGCTGAGCGGGTTGAAAAACTCGCACTTGACCGCGATGGTGGCGTCCAACCCGGCCGTGATGCGGTTGAGTTTCACCAGCGGGGTGCGCCCCACGGTCCCGACGATGTCCGGATACATCGGCATGGCTGTTGTCTCCTGTGTTCCCTGTGGTTTCCCTGCGACTAAATGCTGTAATCCTCCTGAGCTTTCACCCGGCCCAGGGGAATCCGATTCCAAACCCGCTCATGCAAATAGTAAAGGAGGATTTTGGTACCCAGCTCGATCACTCCAATGGAGACAGCGGCCTTCAGTTTTCCCGTCACCAGGAACGAGATGAAAATCGTGTCCAGCGTGCCGGTGATGCGCCAGGAAATTGCCTTGATCAGGCTGCGATACGGTTTTTCGGTAACTGCGTTGGCCATGAAGTTTCACAGCAAGGGGCACGCGGTTCATGCGTCGGTTCGTTGAAGCTTCCCTCCGGGCGCGGGCCCCCCGGCGGACCGCCCCAAGCCCGCCGGGAGAAAGGAAGCGGATGCCCGCACGGGCATCGCGTGGCTCCACCGCCGGCCACTGGAGGTGTACGACCTCATTTTCCGGACAGGCGTGTGGCTCGTCTTGCGATGGGCGACCCGGTCAAGGTGCCGAACGCCACGAGCGTCGGCGTTGTCCGGTTCAGATCGTGGCGGCTGGATCGATCGCCAAGAGGCGCGGATGGTGCGCACCGCCTGGCAGCTTGGTGATAAACGGGTGCCCAGGACTGGCGGGCTGCAACGCCATGGGCGTTGCCCGACACTCCGACGGCGGCCCGTCGCGGCCGGCCGAATTGCCCGTTTGGTCGGGATCGCTGTCATCTTGCTCGGCTGTCCGCACATCATCCGAGACAGAGCATAGTGAAAAACACAACAATGTCAATAGAGATTGTGAATTTTACCGAAAAAGCCTGTTCTTGAGCGCAAGTCATTGCATGCCAAATGGATGTGCGTCAGTCGGTTTGAGCGCCCGGTTTCGAACGACCCAGTTCCTCCTGCCGAACCTCGCCTTTTCCCCACGAACCACTGCGCGCCCGTGGTTTCCTCAGGGTCGGAAGTGCATCGTCAATCGTGCCTTGTTCGAGAGTCCAAGTGTCGGTGCCTCGACTGCGGGATGTGTGCGCTTTGCATGGACTCCCGGCCCAAACCCGTGGGCGCGACCCGGAGGCAGCCCGCCCATTGTTGCCCAATTCGGCCAGCACTTCTGGTTGAGCCGGGACGGCCAAACGCATCCGCAAACCGGAGATCGCCAGCCGGAGCAACCGCGGGCGCGGGCAGGAAGGGGACCGGGCCCGGGGGAGCCTGCAGATAATCCGACCGGAGGTCCGCAGTCCCGCCCGCCTGACTAGCCCGCGCGACTCCTCGGGGCAACCTCGCTCGAGGATCTCTCTGCGGACCCCTTGCGTCCGCTCGAGGTTTCCAGCGGCGGTACCACTTGGATGGGCCTTTGTCCCTGTCGATGACGGAATGCTCTGCGCCCTCTGGAACGTGTCCCGCAGGGCGCCCGCACCCGGGGTACATGATTGTTGATGAAACTCGAAAGGGCCCACGGGGCGTCGAAGAGCCAAATCACGGCCCTTGTTGAACCGACCGAGCGAGGTCCTCTGAAGGCGCGGCTTAACACCTCGTTGCACGGAAACTGGAGGGAACAGCTCATTGGAGTTGGGAGACCCGACAAAATGGTTGGGGCTCTTCTCACAATCTCGTCCGGCGCCGGCCGAGAACCCGAAGCCTGCGGAATGTGCGTGCGGGAGGGAAACCCTCTCGCCCGCTGAGGCACTCGGAGCCCGCCCGAGATCCGGTAATTCTCCGGATGGCCTTCGGCCCTGCCGGGTTCGGCTCTGCGCGAGCTCGACTCCAGTTCGCGGGCGGCGTCGGAAGTTGATCCTGGGAGCCGATAGCGGCGGACCTTCCGAGCGCCGGGCTTGTCGCAGCCAGCGTTTTGCCGCGAGCCCGTCAAAGTGCAACCAAATAGAGCGGCTTTGCTCCGCAAGGGAAACGGGCGGGTGGACCACTCGTGGGAGAGCCTCCCCGCCGGGTTTGCGGTGGGAGCTGGCATGGGTTCCCGGGACACGAAGGACGGAACGACCGTGGCCAAGCCTCACAAACCCGTCGCCGGGGGTGTCTTCCGGGAAGCGCAGGGGAGTCGCGATTCTTGCGCAGGTCGCTGGGCCGTTGCCAGAGAAGCAAAAAAACGTATGCTGAAGGGCATGTTCGATGTGATTGCGACGCAGATTGCTTCGGCAGCGGAGAAGCTTGCGTATCTACGGAGGTTTCTTTGACGTGGCCGGGGCTCAGCGACGCCTCGGGGAGATCGAATCCCTGATGGCAGGGGAGAACTTTTGGGCCAATCGTGAGCAGGCCCAAAAGCTCATCGAGGAATCCAGTCAGCTTCGCTCGAAGATCGAGCCGCTGCTGAAGGCGGAAAAGCAACTGGAAGATTTGCGCCTGATGCTGGAGCTGGGCCGCGCCGAACCGCCTTCGGCTCAACCGGCCATTGCCGCGGATCTGGCGGCGGACACCGAGCGATTCTTGAAGGAGCTGGACAAGCTGGAGTTGCGGATTCTGTTGAACGGGCCTCACGACCATCGCAACTGCATCATGAGCATCAACGCCGGCGCGGGGGGGACCGAATCCTGCGACTGGGCCGCGATGCTGTTGCGGATGTACCAGCGCTGGGCCGAGTCGCGCGGCTGGGAGGTCGAAATCGAGGATATTCTGCCCGGGGAAGCGGCCGGCATCCGACACGCCACGCTGACCATCCGCGGGGAAAATGCCTATGGCTTTTGCAAGGCCGAACGCGGCGTGCACCGGCTGGTGCGCATCTCGCCCTTCGACGCCAACAAACGCCGCCACACCAGCTTCGCCAGTGTGGACGTCATCGCCGAGATCGAGGACTCCGGGGAAATCGAGATCAATCCGGCCGACCTCAAGATTGACTTTTACCGCTCGGGAGGCAAGGGCGGCCAAAACGTCAACAAGGTGGAAACCGCGGTGCGCATTACCCACCTGCCCACCGGCATTGTCGCGGCCTCCCAGAGCCAGCGGTCCCAGCACCAGAACCGTGCCACGGCGATGAAGCTGTTGATCTCCAAGCTCATGGCCCTGCGCGAGGACCAGCAGCGGGCCGAAATGGAACGGTTCTACGGCGAGAAAGGCAGCATCAGTTGGGGCAACCAGATCCGCAGCTATGTGCTGCAGCCCTATCGCATGGTCAAGGACCTCCGCACGGGGGTCCAGACGGGCGACACCGATGCGGTGTTGGACGGAGACCTGGACATGTTCGTACACGCATGGCTGCGGGCCGGCTGTCCCACCAAACGTCAGCAGGGCATCAAGGACACGGAAGACGAGGAATGATTCCCCCTCATACGGCGAGCATCCTGGACCGCATCGTGGCCCGCAAACGGGAGGAGGTGGCGCGCCTGCCGGGCGGGCCGGTAAGCCCGGAAGAACTGCAGGCCGCCGTCCGAGAGCACGGCCCGCGTCGCGACTTTGCGGGTGCGCTGCGCCGGCCCCGGCGGGGCTCGATCGCCCTGATCGCCGAGGTGAAAAAGGCCTCTCCCTCCGCCGGTGTGATCCGGCCGGACTTCGATCCGGTGAGCATTGCACGAGAGTATGAAGCTGCAGGGGCCACCTGCCTGTCGATCCTCACGGATGCCCCGTTTTTTCAGGGGCAGTTGAGTTACTTGCGGGCGGTGCGTGCCGCGGTGAATCTGCCTTTGTTGCGCAAGGACTTCCTTCTGGACAGTCGCCAGCTGCGGGAGGCGGTGGAGTGGGGGGCCGATGCGGTGTTGCTGATTGCAGCCATTCTTTCTGCGGAGCAACTGCAGCAGTTGCATGCCCTGGCCAGGAGCGCGGGCCTGGCCGTGCTGGTGGAAGTGCATGACGAGGAAGAGTTGGAAACTGCCCTGGGCGCAGGGGCGAATCTCATCGGCGTGAACAACCGCGATCTCCGCACCTTTCAGGTGGACCTGGCGACAACGGAACGACTCGCCGGGCGCCTGGCGATGCATTTTCCCAACGCGGCCCAACGCCCCTTGCTGGTTGCCGAAAGCGGAATTCATACTCGCGCGGACGTGGAGAGGGTGCAGGCGGCCGGCGCAGACGCGATTTTGGTGGGGGAAAGTCTGATGCGCAGTCCGGATCTTCGGGCGCAGGTGCGTGCATTGTTGGGAGACTGAGGTACCGCAGCCTTCGGCGGCCTCTTTGCCCGGGATGAGACCGGTAAGAGGCGCCATCGAATTCATGGTCCGAGGGGGGATCGTGGCCCGCGGAAGGAGCGGCCAGCGGGTTTATCCACGGTCCTTGGCGCTGGGAACACGGCCCGAGCGCTGAACGCTTTCCGGCGCGNAACCCGGGGCTGGAGAGTTGGTGCTCCACTCGACGCCCCTGGAAGAGTGGCGCCTTTCTCTGTGGCTCTTGCCCAACCTGCAAACCTCCGGAGCGGCCGGCAAGGAGCTCCCAGGGCTTTGCCCGCAGCGGTGGATGCAAACGGGCATGCGTGGGCCATATGGCAAGAAACGGTGGCTGCGAAGCCGAGGGTTCCGGGTTCGACGAGCGGTTGACCCACGGCTTTCGGGCCCCGACCTCATGGGCCCCCGCCGATTGCCCGGCCTGTGATGCGGGGCTGCGCGAAAGTCATTTCAAGTCTGCGGTTCAGGGGCCGCTGCCTTTGGCCCGTTCATACTCGGCCAGTGCCTGCGGCATCCATTCCTCGAGCTGCCGGATCCGCGTTTCATCCAGGGGGTGCGTGCGCAACCACGCCGGCATCGCTGCGCCGCCCTGGCGGCGGTTGTACTCCGCGAAGCGCTGCCAGAAAGCGATGGCCGCACGCGGATCGTAGCCGGCTCGGGCCATGTAAAGCAGCCCCAAATGGTCGGCCTCGGATTCATGGAGCCGGCTGTAGGGCAGGATGGCCCCGATTTGGGTGCCGAGACCGTACGCCACGGCGGCCAGTTGCCGGGCCCGGGGATCGGCGTGGGAGATGCTCGCGGCCAGAACCTGGCCCCCCGCCTGCCGCAGCAACTCGTGACTCAGCCGCTCCGCACCGTGGCGGGCCACTGCATGGGCGATCTCATGGCCCAGCACAGTGGCGAGCCCGGCCTCGTCCTGCGTGATGGGCAACAGGCCGGTAAACACGCCCACCTTGCCGCCCGGCAAACAGAACGCGTTGGCTTCGGGACTCTCGAAGAGGACAAACTCCCACTGTGCATCAGGCAGGGGCGCGACAGCCGCGATGGCGCGCCCCACTTTTTCCACCATCGCCTGCGCCCGGGCATCCTTGCTGACCTTCAGCTCCTTTTTGAGTTGCTCGAAACTGCGCAGCCCGAGTTGAACCTCCTCGGCCGCGGAGATCAGACGCAACTGCTGTCGGCCCGTCTCGGGCACCGTGGCGCACCCGCCCAGAAACAGCAGCAGAATCATCAGAACCACGGCCCCCACGGGACCGAAGACACATTCTTCGACTGGTCTGGATCGGTACCTCATAGTGCCTGCGCTGAGGCGCAAACATGGGAAGGACCGGCAAAATTGCAATTCCAAAACCCGACGAACCGCAGCCGTGGCTTGGCGTGGGCCGGAGGTTCGAGTGGAGGGCGATCCGGTGGCCTTGCAAGTTGGTGTCTGATGCCCTCGCGCGCAGGAGAGAACCCGGCTGCACCCAGACCTGGCCTCCCCTGCAGGTCCCTGTGCGATCAGGTGGTCCTGATGCCGCGATGGCCGGGTCCGGTGCGTTGCTCTGACGGGATCCCTGGCATCCTGAGGTGTGCGTGACCGGCCGCGCGCCAACCGGTCCCGAAGGACGTGGGCAGGGGCGGGGCGGCTGACGCTGGAATTCAATCCCGCGGAGTGCCCGCGAGGATGTGTCGTTGGGCGGGTAAGCTCGGCAGGCGGTCCGGGCTCCGCGTCTTACGGGGACTTTCGTGGCGGCCGGGTCAGCCGGCAGCCAGCCGTCTGTGCGGCGGGGTGGTTGACCACGGGTGCGTCGGTGGGCTTTGCACTTCTCTGCCGGAGCCAGGGCGGATAGGTTGGAGCCATGGTTCTGCAGTTCTGGAAAATGAATGGCGCGGGCAATGACTTTATTCTGTTCGACAACCGCGCGGGGGAGGTCTCATTGACCCCGGCCTTGATTCGACGCCTTTGCGATCGGCATCGGGGGGTCGGGGCGGATGGCATCATTGGTTTGCGGCGCTGCGAGTCGGGCCGGGCGGACTGGGCATGGGAGTTTTACAACAGCGATGGGAGCTGTGCGGAAATGTGCGGAAACGGAGCGCGCTGCTTTGCGCGGTTTATCCAGCGGGTGACGGGTTGGGCTCGTGACACACTGAGCTTCGAAACGCTCGCCGGTGTGGGGCGCGCTCGTTTGGAGGATGCGTGCGTGGCGGTCGACCTGACTCCGCCGATGGATCTGCGGCTGGGACTGAAACTTCACCTGAGTACCGGCCCGGCTGAAGTGCATGCGATCAACACGGGCGTGCCGCACGCGGTGCTCTTTGTAGAGGACGCGGACCGGGCGGCCGTCAGCACCTTGGGACCCGAGCTGCGATGGCACCCGGAGTTCGCTCCCCGGGGGACGAACGTGAACTTTGTCCAGGTGCTGGAGCCGGGCCGGATCCGGGTGCGCACCTTCGAGCGGGGCGTGGAAGGAGAGACACTGGCTTGCGGCACCGGGGTTACGGCATCGGCATTGATCACGGCGCTCCAGCACGATTTCGCATCTCCGGTTCGTGTCCGGGTGCAGAGCGGAGATACGCTGGAGGTTCGGTTCGAACGGCGGGGCAACTCCTTTGACACCGTGCAGTTGTCCGGGCCCGCGGAGTTCGTGTTCGAAGGACGGATTGAGCTGTGAAAACGCACGAGGTTTCAGCGAAAGAGCGACGGAGGAAGGCTGCCCCGGCCGGCTTCGGGCGGTGGCCGGGGCGGACCTGGATGGGATCGATCGTGTGGGTCCTGGCGCTTTGGGCCGGGGTGGCGTCGGGAGAAGCTCCGAAATTCCGGGTCGCCACCTACAACGTGGCCAATTACATCCTCCGGGAGGGGACGGGTCGCCCCGTCAAAAGTCCCGAATCGCGAGCCCAAGTATGTGCAGCGATCCGCGCGCTGGCGCCGGACGTCCTCGTGCTCCAGGAGATGGGCGGGGCGGACGCCCTGGAAGAGTTGCGGGGCCGTCTCAAGGGGGAAGGTCTGGATTACCCCTGGGCGGAGATTGTGCCGGGGTGGGACACGAACATCCAAGTTGCCGTGCTGAGTCGGTTTCCGATCGTGGCTCGCCGGCATCATACCAACGAGAGTTATCTCCTGGCGGGACGCAGATTGCATGTCAGCCGCGGCATCGCCGAGGTGGACATCGAGGTGGCCTCCGCCTACCGCTTCACCTTGTTGGGGGTTCATCTGAAATCGCGGCGACCGGTCGGAGTGGCCGATGAAGCAGAAATGCGCCTGCAGGAGGCGCGGATTCTACGCGCAAAGATCGAGGAACGGCTGTCGGCTCAGCCGGAGGCGAACCTGCTGGTGGCCGGCGATTTGAATGATGTGAAGAACTCGCGCCCCGTTCGGACCATCCTGGGTTCGGGCCGCATTCGATTGACGGACACCCGGCCCGCTGAACGAAACGGGGACACGGTTCCCGCCCTGCGGCCTCGCAGCGATCCTCCTCGCATCACGTGGACGCATTTCTACGAGCCCGAGGATTCCTATTCCCGCGTCGATTACGTCCTGCTCAGCCGCGGCATGACGCGCGAATGGGTGCCGGAGGAGACTTACGTGCTTGCCTTTCCCGATTGGGGCCTGGCGTCGGATCATCGTCCCGTCCTGGCAACCTTCGTGGCCGAAGACCGTTGAGGACCCACGGGCGGCGGGGGAATTTGCCGGAGCCGGGACCGAGCCAGGAGGACCGGAGGCTCCGTGGTTGCTTCCGCTCGAGCCCGTGTCTCTGGCCGTTGACGGTCTTGCCTCAGGTCGAGGATCCGGCGCTGTTGGAAGGATCAACCAGCTCGGCGAAACCGGCGCCCACGCAGCCAAGGGTCGCGCTTCGGCCAATGGAGGTCTTCACGAGTGAGCCACTGGTGGTTTCGATCGGCCACCCGTGTCGTCGGGGAAAAAGTGCGGCCTGTTTCGCAGCCATATGGATCTCGGCAGCTCGGCGAGCAGGATACGGCCAGCCTTTTCGAGCGCTGCTCCGTCGCAAAACGGCACGCGGGGCCGCGGCAGCCTTGTCGGATTCCTGCCGGCTTCCGGCCGGGACCCGAACGGTTCCCGTCCGTGACGCAGCCCCGGCGGCCGTACCGGGAATCCCAAGGGCGCATCCCGTTCAAACGCCGTGGATGCCGGTGTCAGTCTGGCTGCCCGTGCCTGCTCCCGCTTCCCACGATTCATGTGAATGGCGGGTTGAAACCTGCCGACGGAACATCCCCCGGCGAGTGCCGTCGCCGTGATCACTCACGGGGCCATTCATGTGAAAGGGACCGTTTGCCCGCTTCCCGATTCCGGGATGGGGAGGTCTGGGATGCCTCCGGCATGAAACCGTGGGGCGCATCGCGGTATTTGCGAGTTGCTGTTTTGCTTGACAGCGGTTGGGATGCGCGGCGGGAAAAGATGCGCGGCAAGTGCCCGCCGCGGAGGGAGAGGTTGTACCGCTTGCGGCAAGCGCAACATCGGTTTCTCGCGATTAGTTGGTTATTGCCCCCGGGTGCACGTGTGAGGAAAAACACCTTGTCTGCATCCCCGGCATTGCAAGACATGGAAGGTCGCACTGGGTACCCGGGCGAACGGATCCCTTTGGAGCCCGGTGTTTGTGCGCGGAGAGGAGGCAGGATGGGCAGGATGATTGTTGGCAACTACTTGGAGTTCAATCCTCATGCCCTTGTCCTCCGTTTCCCGTCCAGCGTTCTGGGAGAGAGGCCCGGGCATGTCGGAGCATCGCAGAGTGGTGATAAACGTCCCTTGCTGGAACGGGCACTCTTGCACATAGAACAATTGCGTGGGCGCTTTCTGCAATCCGGCCTTTTTCTCCATCCTGATCGCTGGTCGAATGAAGAGCTCCGCGGGATTGGCTGCCAAACAGGCTACTTCTTCGAAAACAATCCCACCCAATCGACGACCTGCACAAGTGTTTTGGGGAAATGTGGTCTCGTTTACCAACCCGGAAACTGGATCTGCGCGGTTCGTGGCAAAGCCGCAGCCGAGAGCCTTGCCGGCAGCGAAGCCCGGGAAGGAGGCCGAATCCAACTTGGCCAACTCAAAGGGCCGGCCGCCCACAGATACTTGGCCGAACCATTCTCCACCTGCCGCGTTACCGGGGTGGCTGACGTCGGGGACGTGGGTCCGTGGTCGCATTCCGGATTGGCCGTCTTGCGGCGGCTCCCATTGCTGCCGCGGCTACTGAATGGTCGCGGAGAACCGGTAGTGACCCTGGCCCAGAAACCGTTTCCGCGGCGGGCAAACGAGCCGCCGTGGCAAGCCCGGCCGAGCCGCCAAGAGCACTCGCTCACCCTGATCCGGGAACGAATAAGTCACCAGAGCTCAACCAAGTCGAAAACTCAGGGGTTTCGCACGCGCTCTTAGCATGAGGACAGACTTGGTGTGGTCGGAGGCGTGCCATCTTTGGGGAGCTTATGGACTTCGCTCCGCATGTAATTTTCTTGCTTGCCAAACCGGTGAGCCAGGGCTTTAACTGTCATCATGAATGCGGCACTTGCCAGTTTGTCCAGTGAGCAATTGCGTCGTGCAGTTGCCATCAAAGAACAGATCGAAGCCCTTGAGAAAGAGCTGAACGCACTGCTGAGCGGTGCGGCCACCGCCCCTGGCGGGGCGGCGGCTCCGGCGACCACGGCGCCGGCGGAGTGGCCCCCGGAGGGCGAGGGGGCCGCAGACGTTTGACGCCCGAAGCCCGAGCCCGTTTGGCCGAGGCAGCCCGACGGCGCTGGGCGTTGGCCAAGGGTGCGCCGGTTACCCCGTCGGCTCCGGCCGCTCCGAGCGCGACGCCGGCGGCGGTAGGGGCTCCGAAGCGTCGCAAGATCAGCCCCGAGGGCCGGCGGCGGATCATCGAGGCACAGAAACGCCGTTGGGCGGCGTGGCGCGCGGCCCGCAAGGCCCAGCAGGGCAAGGCTCAGCAGAAATAGCTCCCGTCAAGGCTTCCTTCATTTGCTCCGCGGGGCGACACCGAAAGGGTGCTCGCCCCGTTTGCTTTTTGGGATTGCGCAGCCAGGCCCCGCATCCCTGCGGCACGCGCGCGTAGCGTTTGAAGGACTGTGTCTGCTTGGTCCGCCACTGCCTGCCGGCGCCGGCCGCGGCCGCGGCCGACACGTCGCCGGGTCGACGGTTGCCCTTGTACCCGGATAACCCGGCCCATGGCGCCACGGGAATCTACATGGCATGATTGGTCGATCTTCCCCCCGGGTTCTTCCGGCAGGTGCGGATTCCAAAAGATGAAAGCACGGGAACCGCTGCGTGAACCCGTGTGCCTGCCGGGTGCCTTCCCTCGGAAAACGTTTTTCGAGAATGCGTTCCCCCGGCTTCGATCCTCGTCAACGCCACCGGGACCGGACCCATGGGAAGTGGTTTGTCCCATCGTTGGAAGGCTCTTGAAACGGGGCAAATATGTAAAAACTCCTGCAGAGGTGGAGGCGCTCCCGGGACAGGAGCCTCGAGGCACTCGGGGGTTCGACAGTCTGCTGAGTGCGCGTGGCTGAACGAACTGCGCTTTGGCAATGGCGCGTTAGAAATTGAACCGCTTCTCGGGCACGTGGATGATGTCGAAGGGTTTGAGATGGAAAGGAGTGGGATCCTGGCCCCGCAGCGCGTTCTGCAGGTTCAGGGTGTAGTGGCGTTGCTGGCCGTCTTCTTTTCGGATGACGACGACGGCGCTGGGCTTGGCACGGCGCAGATCGAACCCGCCGGCTTCCATGATGGCCTCAAGAGCGGTCATGGGACGGTCCAAAGGGATGCGGCCGGGTTTGAGGACAGCACCGGATACATACACACTGGCCGAGGAGGCCAACACGGCCACGGTAAGCTCGTTGATGCTGAGCAGCTTTTCGTAACGCTTCATCAGATCGGCGCGCAGCTGTTCCGGGGTCAACCCGGCAGCTTTTACGGCCCCGATCAGGGGCAGCGTCACTGTGCCGTCGAGCTGCACCTTGGCGACGGTGGTCAGGTTGGTATCCGCTCCGAAGGCCACGCGGATGGTGTCGCCCTCGGTAAGGACGGTCGAGGTGTACGGTTCTGCCGTGGGAGGGGTGGTCACCGCCGAGGGGGACGTGGTTTGGCAGGCGGTCAACAGCACTGCCAGCGTCAAGGCGACCAGGCGGCAGAGAATGCCACCGGTTTCAACGGCGCGGGTGCGTGTGTCGCCGGGTCGGCGACCGGATTGCGGAGAGGTCGTGGCTTTCATAGAGCGTGTGAGGGTGTCGGGTTGGGGGGGTTCAGGTCAGAAACGGTAGTCCAGCCGGAGGCTGGCAAGGTTCATGCGGTAGTCGAAAGTGTCGGTTTCGGAGTCCTTCCAGGTAAACCGGTAGGCAACGCTGGCGAAGAAATGTCGGGCAAACTGCCAGCGGGTGCTGAGGCCGATGCCGTAGCGGTCATAGACTTCATCCACGCCGCCCCGGGGCTCGGAGCTGTGCTCGTAGAAGAGATCCAGTCCGGCCGTACCCTGTTCGTGGAACGCCCAAGTGGCGCGGTACTGGGCATTCAGGGTTTCGATGAAGTCGCTGAAATAACCGATCCCGCGGTTGACTCCCTGTTGGACGAGCCGTTGGACGGAAAGGCTGTGGACCAAATGATCGGTGAGCCGGTTTCGTGCGTCCAGGCTCAGGTACCATGAATTCAGGCTCCGGTCGCGGGGCGTAAAAGCGTCGGCATCGAATTCGTAGTAGGTCGTTCCTCCGCGGAGGGTGAGGTCGGTGGCCTCGGTGATCTGCCAGATGACGTAGGGGCCGAGGCTGAGGTTCCGATTGTCGCCACGCAGTTCGGAGGAGAACTGCGTCAACGCGCCGCTGACCTCGATGCCGAACTGGGAAAGCTCTGCCCAACGATAACCCAGGCGAACGAACGCCTGTTCGGACGCCCGATCAAGATATTCGAAGCGGTCGCCGTCGGAGACGAAATTGTAGTGGGCATAGCCGAAGCCAACCACGTATTGGTCCGGCAGCCAGAGGGCGCGGAAGCCGACGGTGTTCTCGAATCGGGGGAATTCTGCCTGACCGCTGAGTGCGCCCTGGCTCAGGACGTCGGTGGAGTAGCTGGCTTGTTCGTACAGGGTGATGACCCAGTCGCGCACCGGCAAATCGTAGAACAGGGCCGTATCAGGCGTGACATAGAAGCGATCGAGGTCGCTGTGGTCCATGTACTTGCGGTAGCCCACGCCGGTGCCGACGCTGAGCACGGAATCCTTGGTGGCCTGCCAGGTGGCGCGCACCGTGGCTTGCGGGGTGTGGATCCAGTCGGATTCCCGGTTGTGGCGGCGGTAGAAAATGTTGTCGTTGAACTCCAGCCCGTACCCCAGAGTGACCGCGTAGGTGACGGGGCCGGTGCGCAGGCCTTCTTCCGGGGGAAGGAATCGTCCGGTGCTGCGCTGCTCATAGGAGCGATCGAGCTGAATGGCGGTTTGCAGGGCGTCCTGGGCCCATAGGGTGGTACTGCTCAATCCCAGGGCCATACATGCAGCCCACGGCCGGGCCGGGGCCCGACGCCTCCCGGGTCGGCCCGGCGCGTGGCACACGGAGGCGGGGGCAGTTTGGGTGGGCGACTCCGACGCTGTCTGACGCTCGCCGTGCAATGGTGTTAGCATAGAGACTTGGTGCTGTCCGTCCCCAGTGGAATAGCTGGCGAGGCGGAAGTTGGCAAGCGTTCGCTTGTCGCCGGAGCGCCGGGGCCGGGGTGGCCGTCGGAAAAGACCGCGACCCGGCGAGGGGACTTCCGCAGAGAAGACGGTTCCCAAGGTGGGCAGGAAAAGGCACATTTCCAAAGAGTTGCCCGTTGCTGCGGAGGCCGCGAATCCGACCGCGACGGGCGGACGTTTTCGGCAGCCTTCGAGGGTTCGCCCTTCGATGTTGTAAGCGGGGCCCCGCGTGAGCGACACGGGTCAGGCTCTCGAGTGAGTGAGGCGACGGTGGTCGCCGACCTCGGGCGCATCGGGATTGACCTCCGGTCCGAAGTATCGAAGGCACACCAGCGGCTCGGTTTGGCTGGTGTTTTCGAAGCAGACACCGTTGCGTGCGCCTTCTTCGCAGCAAAAGTATTCGTCCTCGGTCAACTCATGGAAGCGGATGAGCTTGGGTGAGTTCAGGGGCAGACCGTTGATGCGGCCGGTGCCCTGGACGCAAATCAAGCCGTAGGCACCGTTGTCGCGGATGGTACAGCGCACGCCGGGTTGCACGGTCAGCTCCTTGGCGGTGAAGTATTGGACACCATCGATCCGGCCGTACACGATCCAGCGGTCCTCCCAACCTTCCCTGGCGGTGTCGGCCACCGGGATCGGTTCCAGGTAGTGATGATCTTTGAAGTTGGGATCGGTATTGCCCTCCCAGTCGAGCTGATTGACCAGGTAATCCAGGTCCCGGTGGTATTGTTTGGGGACATCTTTGACCAGCAGGTCCCAGGGAACGTAACGGCCTTCGACCATGCTCTGATACATGCCGAAGACGTCGCTGCCCCACTGCGGTTCGTACGTGCAGAGACTGCCCGGGGCGTGGAGAATGCAGGGCGGCACCAACCAACCGGTGCCGGGCTTCAATCGGTAAGCTTTCGACAGGTCCAGGATGCCGTTGTCGCCCCGGTTCCAGTTTTCCAGGCAGCGGCGGACCTGGTCTTTCGTGGTGCCCGGTTCCAGGCCGAAGAAGGTGTAGGGGAAGTTGTTACCCACGGGGTTGTGTTGGGGCGGGAAGTAGTAGCCCTCGGGTTTGCCCTCTTGGCCGACCAGTTTGGCCTGTTTGAAGTTCTGGTGCATGTGATGGGGGATGGGCCCCATGTTGTCGAAAAACTTGGAGTAGACGGGCCAGCGGCCGTACTTCTTCCAAATGTCCCGACCGACCAGGGTGGCGCCGCAGTCTTCCACGGCCTTGCGGAGGGTGAATCGTTCCCGGCCCACCACCACGTAGGAGAGGCCCTCGTCGGGGCGGCGTCCCTCGTTGGCTGCCTCCGTCGTGGAGGCGAACCAGCGTTCGTCGATCCCGCCCCGATGGGCCCCGAAGGCGTAGATGTCGTCGGGATGCAATTTCAACCGCAGACCGGGCTGCAGGAAGGAACGCGGCACCCAGCAGGGCGCCAGCCGCAGCAGCCCGCCTGTACGGCTGAGTTCGGCCTCGACTTTGGCCCGGGTGTTACCTTTGACCGTCTTCAAGTCGTGGATGGTGTTCATGCGAGTGGTCTGTGAGGGTTGGAGGATTGAACAAGTCCGGGTTTTTCTGCGTCAGGTTCTCACGGTCGAACCGGTCCCAGAAAACCGCAGCCGCGTTGCCGCGTCAATCGCATTGCCTCGGGCAGGACCCGCGGGTGGCGCGCCCGGCCGGCAGCGGTTCAAAAAACCGTTCAAGGCGGACGGAGTTTTGGCCGATGTTCTCTGGGGTTGGTGCCTGAAGGGACGAGCGAGTTCGTGCACCGGCCAAACGGTGGATCGTGGTTCGATCTGGTGGTCCTCCATCGCCCGGGCGCGAGGAACGAACGCTGCCGTCCGGGTGGACGGGTTGGGGGACGAGCACAAACCACGGTCACGTGCCGGAATTGTCACCGAAACCGCGGGCATGGCAACCTGGCCGGGCAGTGTCGAACAGCACAGGTCCGATTCATGACAACGAATCTCGTGCGGTTGGGTCGAACGTGTGGATTTGCCGCCGTCTGGTTGCTTGTCACCACGAACCCCGTGGGGGCACAGCCCACCATGGGCATCCTGCGGCAGGTCTGGCTGGACATCGGAGGGGGCGTCTCGGTGGCCGACCTCACGAACGCGCCGACCTTCCCGAATCAGCCCACCTTCGAAGAGGTACTCACGAACGTTTTTGAGACCCCCACCGACGTGTATGACATGTACGGGCAGCGTTTGCAGGCCCTGATCGTACCGCCGGCGACGGGCAACTACCGGTTCTGGATCGCCAGTGACGATGCCTCGCAGTTGTACCTGAGCACGGACGACAATCCCGCCAACAAGCGCCTGATCGCCCAGGTTCAGGGGTGGACACCGCCGCGTGCGTGGACCGTGGAACCCGGGCAAAGCTCGAGCCTGATCCCGCTGACGGCCGGCCAGCGGTATTACAT
>JAOADM010000004.1:0-12451 GCA_026417315.1 Limisphaera sp. | reverse complement strand
GAAGGCTGGGGCGGCGACAATTTGGCGGTGCGCTGGCAGTTGCCCAATGGCACCATCGAAGAGCCGATTCCCGCGTCCCGATGCATTCCTTACGGCTTGGGCGCCCCCGTGATCACGGTGCAACCGACCAACGTGACGGTGGTCGAAGGCGGCATGGCAGGGTTCCGCGTCGAATTGGCGCGGGCACTGGGGGCGACCTATCAGTGGAAACGAAACGGCACGAACCTGCCCGGGGCCACTTCGGCCGCGTTGTGGTTCGGCCCCGTACGGCTCTCCGACAGCGGCAGTGTCTTTGTCTGCGCCGTCACGAACGCCTACGGCTGGACGAACAGTGCCGCTGCCGTGTTGACAGTGCTGGCCGATACCAACCCGCCCATGCTGACCGGGGTGCGGAACCTGGGCGATCCCACGTTGCTCATGGTCTCCTTTTCCGAGCCGGTGGAGCCCGCATCCGCGGGTAATGCAGGCAATTACACGCTCAGCCACGGGGTGGGTGTCTTGGACGTGATTCTGTTGGAAGATCCTGCGACGGTGGCGCTTCGGACCACCCCGATGACGCCCGGCCCCATTTACGTGCTGACGGTCAACAACGTCCGCGACCGGGCCCAGAATCCCAACACGATTCCGCCCAACAGCCAGCAGACTTTTACGCTGGGCTACACCCCGTTGGCTCCGGGCGTGGTGCGGGGAACCAACGAACCGCCCGGGCCCTCGAGCCGGCGGACCAGCCTGGCCATTACCGAAATCATGTACCACCCCACCAATCGGCCGGATGGACGCAACCTCGAATTCATCGAGATCTACAACAGCGGACTGTGGGCGGAAGACCTCGGCGGGTATCGCCTGAGCGGCGACGTGGATTATACGTTCCCGGCCGGAACCACACTGCCGGCACGAGGATACCTGGTTGTCGCAGCCAATCCTGCGGACGTCCAGGCTGTCTATGGTCTGACGGGCGTGCTGGGTCCCCTGACCAACGCCAATGCCGACCCCATGAATGTCCTGCCGAATGGAGGGGGGCGAATTCGGCTGCGCGACGAGTTGGGTGCAGTTCTTTTGGAGGTGAACTACGACGATGCGGATCCCTGGCCGGTGGCCGCGGATGGCGCAGGCCATTCGCTGGTGCTGGCTCGTCCCTCGTATGGAGAGGATGATCCCTGGGCATGGACCGCCAGTGACCGCGTGGGCGGTTCGCCGGGGGTGCGGGACGTGCCCACCTCGCATCCCTGGGCCACCCTCATGATCAACGAGATCCTGGCGCACACCGATGCGCCCTGGTTCGACTTTGTGGAGCTGTTCAATTACGGCAGCGGGGTGGTGGATCTCAGCCATTGCATTCTCACAGACGACCCGTCGACCAACAAATTCCGTATCCCGGCAGGCACGACGCTGCCGCCGCTGGGATGGGTAAGCTTCACGGAGCTGCAGATGGGCTTTGCATTGAACGCGGCCGGCGAGACCGTCTATCTGCTTACCCCGGATGGGAGCCGCGTCATTGACGTGGTGCGCTTCGATGCCCAGCAGAACGGGGTCTCTTGTGGCCGGTACCCGGACGGGGCGCCCTCGTTCCGCCGCCTGACCCAGCCGACGCCGGGTCAGGCGAACGCGCGCCCCTTGACCAGCCCGGTGGTCCTCAACGAGCTCTATTACCATCCCATCAGCGAAGACGACGACGAGGAGTTTGTGGAGGTGTGGAACCGGGGATCGCAGGCAGTGGACCTGTCCGGTTGGCGACTGCGCGGGGGCATCAGTTTTAACTTTCCCCAGGGCACCCTGTTGCCCTCCGCCGGGCACCTGGTGGTGGCGCGAAACCGCACGCGACTGCTGTCCGTCCATACGAACCTCGATCCCGCTCGCGTGCTCGGTGATTACGCGGGCCGTCTGGGCAACCAGCGGGATGTCGTCCGCTTGCAGATGCCTGATGATCTGGTGTCCACCAATTCCCAGGGCGTCGTGATTACAAACAAGATTCACATCACGGTGGACGAGGTCCGGTACCGGGACGGAGGTCGCTGGGCCCGGTGGGCGGATGGCGGCGGGAGCAGTCTCGAACGAACGGATCCGCGCGTGGACGGGAATCTGCCCGAGGCCTGGGCGGACAGTGACGAAACGGGGAAGAGCGCATGGGCCGTGGTCGAGCACACCGGGGTGCTGGACCTGGGGGCCATGGCCAATGCCAGCCAGTTACAGATTCTGTTGTTGGGAGCGGGCGAGTGCCTGGTGGACAATGTCGAGGTCATTCCCCAGGGCGGGGGCAACGTGGTACCGAATGGCACGTTCGATGCCGGTGCGGACGGCTGGTTCTGGCAGGGCACGCACCAGGACACGCGGTGGGAACCCACCGGCGGGTTCAGCGGCGGCTGCCTTCGCATTGTGGCTTCGGACCGGGGGGATACGGGCGCCAACCGGGTGCGTGCACCGCTGACGCAAACACTTTCGCCGGGCTCCGTGGCCACGCTGCGCGCCCGGGTTCGCTGGCTCAAGGGACATCCGGA
Source organism: Limisphaera sp. (assembly GCA_026417315.1). Lineage (GTDB taxonomy): Bacteria > Verrucomicrobiota > Verrucomicrobiia > Limisphaerales > Limisphaeraceae > Limisphaera. The sequence continues at coordinate 9,956 of JAOADM010000004.1, read as the reverse complement.
GATCCTCCTCCGCCTGTGGGGCAATTGGTTGGAAGCCACGGGGCCCACCCTGGCCACGGGGGCGTTGGGCACGCCCGGCCGCACCAATTCGCAGTTCCGCCTCAACGCGGGACCGGCGATTGCACAAGTATCGCATGGGCCGGTGCTGCCCGCCGCCGGCCAGGCAGTGACGGTCACGGCTTACATCGAAGATCCCGACGGCCTTGCCGCCGCCACGCTCCGGTATCGTGTCGATCCCGATACCAACTACACCGCGGTGCCCATGACTTATCGCGGCGCGGGGTTTTTCTCGGCGACCATCCCCGGCCAGCCGGCCGGCCGACTGGTGGCGTTTTACCTGGAGACCTCCGATGCGGGAGCCCCGCCCGCCAGCCGGCGGTTTCCGGAGGGCGCGCCGCAACGGGAATGCCTCGTCCGCTTCGGGGAGCCGGCCAGCGCACCGCTCCTGGCCAGTTACCGGATTTGGATGACGCAAAGCAACGTGAACCGTTGGTCAGCGCGGGAAAAACAAAGCAATCACCCTCTGGACTGCACCTTTGTGTATGCCGACACCCGCGTGGTTTACAACGCCGGGACCCTGTACAGTGGCAGTCCCTGGCACACGCCCGGCTACAACGGTCCGCTGGGGAACCTGTGCGATTACGAAGTGAACCTGCCGAAGGATGACCTGGTCCTGGGTACGGATGATTTCGTGCTGGCCACCGTGGGCAACTTGGACAGTGATCCGACCTATCAGGGCGAACAAACCGCCTTCTGGATCGGGCGCAAACTGGGGGCACCCTACCTGCACCGGCGGCATATTCGTGTATTCCTGAATGGCCAGCAGCGCGGTTTGGTGTACGAGGACGCTCAACAACCCAATCGCGACGTGGTTTGGCAGTATTTCCCGGACGACGACGCCGGCAGTTTGCACAAGATCGAGGACTGGTTCGAATTCGACAATTCCGGCGACAACAAGCTCGGCTACGTGGATGCGACACTGGAAAACTTCACCACCTCGGGCGGAGCCAAAAAGATTGCCCGGTACCGTTGGACCTGGCGGCCGCGTGCCGTGCGGGAATCGGCCAATGACTTCACGAATCTGCTCGCGCTGGTGGACGCGATGAATGCGGTCCAACCGGAGCCGTACCGTTCCCAGGTGGCCACGCGGGTGGACGTCGAGGAATGGATGCGGATCCTCGCCATGGAGCGCATTGTGGGCAATTGGGACAGTTACGGGTTTTCCCGGGGGAAAAACATGTATGCGTACAAGCCGGAGCGCGGCCCCTGGGTGCTGTTGCCGTGGGACATTGACTTCGTGTTCCACGTGGGCGGCACCGGTCCCGAGCAGGCCCTGTTTGGCAGCAACGAGCCGGTGCTGGACCGGTTTCGGGCCTTTCCGGAATTCCAGCGCGCGTACTGGCGAGCCTTTGAGGATGCGCTGAGCGGCCCGCTGCAGGCCGCCACGTTCGCCAGTCGAGTGGACCGTGTGTACAGCGGGCTGATCAGTGCCGGCGTGTCGGCCGTCAATCCCCAGGGGCTCAAGGACTATGTCGCCGCGCGGCGCAATTACATTCTGAATCAACTGGTCAATGTTGCCGCGCCCTTCACGGTGGATGGTCCGACGAGCTTTGTGACCAACCGAAATCTCATCACGATCAGCGGCCGCGCGCCCATCACCATCGCCACCCTTACGGTGAATGGCATGCCCGTGCAGCCCACGTGGACGAGTGTGACGAACTGGACCCTGCGGATCGCCTTGCAGCCCGGCGTCAACAACCTTGTGTTGCAGGGCTGGAACAACAAAGGCCAGCCGGTGGGCGGGACAACCCCGACGCTGACGATCACCTATAATGGCGTGGTCGAGCCGCCCCAGGGCCGCATCGTCATCAACGAGATCATGTACCATCCGGCCGTGCCAGAAGCCGAGTTCCTCGAGATCCACAACCTTTCCACCAACACCGCTTATGACCTGTCGCGGTGGCGGCTCAACGGACTCGATGCCACCATGGCTCCGGGCACGATCCTGGAGCCGGGTGGTTTCGTGGTGTTGGTGCGGAATCCGGAGGTGTTCGCCCGGGTTTACGGCATGAACATTCCGGTTGCCGGGCTGATCGAGGGAAGCTTCGACCGCGGGGGGGAAACCCTCACGTTGATCCGGCCCGGCGCCACGCCCGACCTGGACGAGGTCATCGACGAGGTCACGTATGATGATGATCCGCCCTGGCCGGCAGCGGCCGACGGAGGCGGGCCATCCCTGCAACTCATGGATCCCCGGCAGGACAACAACCGCGTGGCCAACTGGGCCGCGGTGACCGTGGACACCAATGTCCCCGGGCCGGTGCGCGTGGTCGATTGGGGATCCACCTGGCGTTACAATCAAACTGACAACCTGGACGGGGTAAATTGGAAGGCCCCGTCTTACAACGCCTCTGCGTGGCCCTCCGGCGCCGGGGTCCTGGCAGACGAGGAGTGCAACTGTTTGCCGGAGCCGATTCGGACGCCCCTGGCCGACAACAGCGGTCGTACCGCCTTCTACTTCCGCACCGCCTTCGTTTACAACGGGCCGTTGTCGGGCGTTCAGCTGCAATTGAGCTGCCTGGTCGATGATGGGGCCGTGGTGTATTTGAACGGTCAGGAACTGTTCCGCATTGGCATGCCGGACGGGACCCCGGTGTATGCGACGCTGGCGAATCGCGTCGTCGGTGATGCAGTGATCGAGGGCCCCTACACGCTTCCGGCCACTGCCCTGGTTGCGGGCACCAACATCCTGGCCGTGGAAGTCCACCAGACCAGCGCCAACAGTAGTGACCTGGTCTGGGCCATGCGATTGGACGTGGTTCCCTCCGGGACGGGCGGAGGCGCAGCTCTGGCCACCCCGGGCGCCGTCAACTCGGTGCGCACCAACCTGCCCGCCTTTCCCACCCTCTGGCTCAACGAATTGTTGGTGCTGAACAGTCCGGCCATCACGAACGCGGTGCGGGACCGAGCGGGTGAGTATGATCCCTGGGTGGAGCTGTTCAACGGCGGCACCAATCCGGTGAGCCTTTCGGGCTTTTACCTGACCACCAATTATGCCCTGCCGACGCTTTGGTCCTTCCCGGCCGGGGCCACGCTGCAGCCGGGCCAGTTCGCACTGGTCTGGCTGGACGGAGAGCCCGGAGAGGGGAACGCCAGCGAGTGGCATGCGAACTTCCGCATCTCTCCCGGCACGGGCACGGTGGCGTTGGTCTACGTCCAAAGCGGCCGCACCAACGTGCTGGATTACCTGCATTACAGTCTTCAGACCGTCGGGCGCAGTTACGGCGGCGTCCCGGATGGGCGGGTCAGTGGCCGGCGCGTGCTGACCGTGCCCACCCCGGGCGCGTCGAACAACCCGGCCAGCCTTCCCATCGAGGTGTACATCAACGAATGGATGGCCGACAACGTCACCACGTTGGCGGACGCGGCCGACGGTCAATACGAAGACTGGTTCGAACTTTACAACGCCGGCGAGGTGCCAGCGGACCTGGGCGGCTATTATCTGACCGACAACCTTACCAACAAGTTCCAGTTCCGGATCCCGGACAATGGACAGTATGTCATTCCGCCGCGGGGGTACTTGTTGGTGTGGGCGGATAACGAGAGCAACCAGAACCGGTCGGATCGGCCGGATCTGCATGTCAACTTTGCCCTCAGCAAGTCCGGCGAGGCCATCGGCCTGTTCGGCGCGGATGGCACCCTCATCGACGCCGTGACGTTCGGGGCCCAAACCACCGACGTTTCGGAGGGACGCTTCCCCGACGGGGCCGGAACCGTGGTCCGGTTCGAAACCCCGACCCCACGGGCGCCCAACCGATTGGCTCAGACCAATCGTCCCCCCGCACTGGATCCGCTGCCGGACCGCACGGCTGACGAGAATCGCCTTCTCACCTTCCGGGCAACGGCCACCGATCCCGACGTGCCGGCCCAAGGTTTGACGTTCCCCCTGGATCCCGGTGCGCCCAACGGAGCGACCATCTCCTCGGACGGCGTTTTCAGCTGGATTCCCGCCGAGCCGCAGGGGCCGGGCACTTACACCGTGACCATCCGGGTTACCGACGACGGCACGCCTCCCTTGAGCGATGCCCGCAGTTTCCAGGTCACCGTGCGGGAGGTAAACGATCCACCGACACTCGGCGCGTTGCCATCGACAAGCTTGCCGGAGATGGTGCCGTGGACTCTGCAGGCCCGGGCCTCCGATCTGGACCAGCCAGCCCAGCGCCTGACCTTCTCGCTGGATCCGGGCGCGCCGGCCGGATTGACGGTGGACCCGCAGACCGGACTGCTGAGTTGGACTCCTTCGGAGCTCCAGGGGCCCGGCACCTATTTCGTCACGGTGCGCGTCACCGACGACGGCGAACCGCCCGCCAGTGCCACGCACCCGCTGACGCTCACCGTGCTGGAAGTCAACCAACCTCCGGCTTTCGCCCCGCAGCCCGATGTCACCGTGCGGGCCGGGCAAACCGTCCAAGTGACAGCGGCTGTGGCGGATCCGGATCTGCCGCCCCAGAATCTGTTCCTGCAGTTGCTCAGTGCCCCGTCGGGCGCGACCTTCGATGCGAACACGCGGCGATTCTCGTGGCGCCCGGGAATGGCAGACGCGGGCACGTCGCATCCGGTGAGCTGGAGCGTTCGGGACGATGGCGTCCCGGCGCTGGCGGCCACCCAGAGCTTCCAAATCGTGGTGACTCGGCCAGCCCCGCCGCAGTTGCGCATACTGGGGTGGACCAATGGATGGCCCTGTTTCCAGGTGTCAGGGGAGGAAGGACCGGATTATGTGCTGGAGCGGGCCGCGGCCATCTCGGGCGCAGTCTGGCAACCCTTGAAGACGAACGAAACCCCGACGCTGCCGTTCGTGTGGGTGGATACGAACCCGCCGCCGGGACAGGCGTTCTACCGGGTTCGACTGGCGCCCTAGTCGGAGCCGGGCCCGCAATTTGCCCGTGCTTCCGCGGCTGAAGCATTGGAGCATGCCAATCCCTCGGACCCGACGTTGTCGGGAAACGGCCGAACCTCGAGGATTTCGTCTCCCTCACGCTGCCATTGCTGGAGGGGATCGCACGAACCCTTCTTGAGTCTCTGATACGCGTCCGGCAACCGACGCCGGGTCAATCGGTATTCCCGAACGCCGGAGGCGTCACAGGCCAGGATCAGGGCATGAGGCTTGTAAACGCGCGGCCTGCCGATGACCCGGACCGCATTCGGAGGGACGGCGGGTGCAGGGCGCCGATCCAACACCAGGAAGCTGACCGGCAGGCTGCGAAGATCGATGTTCATTTCATGAGCGAACCGTCCCCAGAACGGATCCGTGTAAATCTCGGGCGGGGACGGGGCGAAGTGGTGACACCAGTGGCGCTCGTTTTCCGGTGCCAGGATGCCGCAGCGTTCCCGGTGGAGGCAGGGAGCCACGACGTGCAACGTGGCGCGAAGCTTTTCGCGGACGGCAATCAGGGTGAGGCTGGCTTCATAGGTGCCGGGTTCGACCCAGACGGTCGCGGTGGCGCGGGCCACGAGATGGGTGAGTTGTTCGATCTGGGGCGGACTCAGCTCGCCCAACACATGGCTGATCAGGAGCAGGTCGGGTCGTTCGACCAGGCCGACCTGTACTTCCAACCCCGGGTACTTCGCGTGAACCCGGCGCCGGGCGTACGCACGGGCCAGACCGGAGCGATCCCAGAGCCACAGCACCTGGACCGAACCGGGGCCGAAATGGTCCAGGAACGCCCGGCTGGCGATGCCGGTGCCGCAACCCCAGTCGAGGACCTGTCCGGCCGGCGGTGACCAGCCCCGGCGCCGGAGTTCTTCCAGCACATAATCCCACTTCCAACCGATGCGCTGGGCAAAGGTGGCATCGTAACCCTCCAGGTCTGTTTCGCTTTCCCAGTAGTCGGGCAGGGGCGGCCCCGGTTGGAGAAATGCCGCCCGCAAGCGGTGCAGGGACTTCCAACTAACTTCCGGGAGTTGGTTCATGGCCGGGGATGGGCGCCAGGGGCGAGCTGCTCCGGGACCAGGAGCGGATCGAGAGCGTGATGGCGAATGCCAAACTCTCGTTTGAGGGCCAGGATGCCATCGCGCCGGGTCGGGTCGGTGAAGGGTGGGTGCCTGCGCACGGCGGCCAGGAGCAGGTTCTTCGGCGTGTGTTCGGAGGAGACAAACTCGATGGCCTTCACTTCGTAGCCGGCCCACTCCAGGAACAAAACACGGAGACCGTCCGTGATCCACTCTGCGAATCGCTCGGCCAGAAGGCCGTGCCGGAGCAGGGGCGCCCACAGGGGCGGTGCCCGGAGCTGGGGACGCACCTGCTGGTGGCAACAGGGAGCAACCAGGATCAAGCGGGCCTGACATTCGATGCCGCGCAGCAGCGCGGCGTCGGTGGCCGTGTTACAAGCGTGCAGCGCCACGAGCATGTCCAGATTCGGCAGTGGACAATCGAAGATTTCTCCGCAGACGAATTCCAGGCCTTCGGCCCCGAGGTCTTTCGCGGTTCGTTGGGCGGACTGGACCAGCTCGGATCGTCTCTCGATTCCCAGCACCCGCACCGGGCGACGGGCCACACGGTGCAACAGATGCCACAGGGCAAATGTCAGATAGCCTTTGCCGCAGCCGAGGTCTGCGATTTGCAGAGGTGTTGTGGGCGGCTCTGCCGGACGGGGCGAGACGACGGAGGACCTCGCGTCCGAGGGCAACTCCGTCCTCAGCCAGCCACAGGCGCGGGCCTGATGGCTTACGATTTCCATGTATCGCTCGATTTGGTGGTACTTGGAGATCATGGAGGGACGGGGCCGACCCCGGGCGTCCACCAGCCCCAGCGCATGCAACCAGTCCCGGGCGGCGGGCCCCAGCCAGGAGGCCTTGGGTTGGTCGTGGACGCGGGGCGGAATCTCGGTTTGCGCGGGACGATGCGTGACCAGACGCGGGCCGTTGCGGGTGGGTTGCCACTGCCAGTCCCTGTGGACGGTGCCGAGGAGCGCGCCGCAACGGTGGACCTGCAACTGGCCGGCCAACCATTCCAGGGCTTCTCCCAGAGCCAGGTTCCAGGTCCGATCCTGCGTGCCCTCGCGTGCCGTCAGCGAAAGATGCGGTCGGCCGCGCAGTTCGATCAGTCGACCAACGATGCGCCGCGCCGGGGCGGACTCCGTGGCATCCGCGGGCCGTGTCACCAGCAGGCGCACAAAGGTTCCGTCCGCCCAGCTCTGCTGGACGGCCCGGAGAAAGCGTTGCAAAAGCGGATCGGCTCCGGTCACGAGACGGCATTGTATGCCGGCGCGGCATGAAGGACAGGCCCAAACAAACCGCTCGTTCTTCCCGTGGCGCATCTCGGGTTTTGGGATACTCCGAGCGCCGGGCGGCTTCCGGCGGTCCTCAGCAGGGGAAAAGGAGGGAAAACACCATTGCTTTCGAACCCCTGCTTTCGGGGCTCAACCACGGAGACGGGCCCTGCTTGCCCGGCACCTGCACCGGAACTTGTTCCTGCTCGTTTCCGGCAAACCGAGTGGGTGCCGAAACCGGCGTTGGCGGTCGGCGCGGTTTCTATAAAATCGACGGCGGGGCCGCCGAGGCATGAAAGTACCGAGGAGCCAAAGGAAACATGCACAGTCACCGGGCGTGAACCAGGGTCGGATGGCGAGGGCAATCGGGCGCATCCTTCGCCGGAGGCACGACGGCTTCCGGCTGCGGGCACGGCGCATTCGGATTCATCCGAAGCGAGCACGGCAGGCGTGGCTGGTGTGGGTCTGCGTGCTTGCCGGGCTTGGCGGAGTTGGCGCCGGCGAGAGCATTGGGGGATCCGGGGTGCGGCTGGACCCGGAGTGGAAGGTGGGCGCCTGGATTTGGGATGCCCGGTGGTTTGACAAACAGACCTGCCGGTTCTGGCGTGGGATCGACATCCCGGAGGAGGCCCCCGTGGCCCGGGCCCGACTACGCATCACGGCGGACAACGGCTTCCGCCTGATGGTGGACGGACGCGAAGTGGGCCGGGGCAGCGACTGGCGGAGTCTGACGGAATACGACCTGACCCAGTTGTTTCGGCCGGGCCGGCACGTGCTGGCGGTGGAGGCCTTCAACGATCGTTTGGAGGCCGGCGTGCTTGCCGGATTGGTCGTCACACTGATGAACGGCCGGAGCCTTGAAATCGCCACGGACACCAACTGGTGGGTGGTGCCCGGAGAGGAACGTGGCTGGGAACGACGCCGACAGCCCCGACCGGGATGGCGGCCGGCCGTGGTGGTGGGAGGTTTTGGTACTGCGCCGTGGACCACCCGACCCCTGGCCGTGACGGAGATGCCGGCCCTGCAGCCATTGGAGTTGCGGTTCTGGCAGCGCGGCTGGTTCCAACTGGCGTTGCTGGCCTGCTGCGCGGCTGCGGTTGTCTCCAGTCTGGGGCTGATGATTCGCTTGACCGGACAGCGCGAGGCGGAGCGGTTGCTGCACCGCGAACGGATGCGGATGGCCAGAGACCTGCACGACGAGCTGGGGGCCGGATTGACGCAACTGCTCTTGTTGGCCGAGGTGGCCCGCAAGGAACCGGGCGCGGGAGATCGCGTGCGGGAATCCTTGGAGGCCTTGTGCAGTCGTGCCCGCGCCCTGGGGGCTGCCCTGGACGAAATCGTCTGGGCGGTGAATTCGCGCCGGGACACCCTCCGCGATTTCGTCAGCCACACCTGCAAGTATGCCGGGACCTTCCTGGAACAGGCGGGGATGCGTTGCCGACTCGACGTGCCTCCGGATTTGCCCGCGGGACCGTTCGCGCTGCCGTGCCGGCGCAATCTGTTCCTGGCGGTCAAAGAAGCGCTGAACAACGCCGTTCGGCACAGCGGGGCACCGGAGATCCACCTCCGGTTTCGACACGAGCGTGGACGCATCTCGGTGCAGGTGGAGGATGCAGGTCGCGGCTTCGATCCCGCTGGCGTGTCGGAAGACCGCAACGGTTTGGCGAACCTGCGGCAGCGGATGGCGGAAGTGGGCGGGCAGTGCGCAGTGGAAAGTGCACCCGGCAAGGGCTGTCGCGTGACGCTCGAGGTGCCGCTGCATCCACCTGCGGGCCGATGGTGGCGCCGGGGCCGGACCCGGGAGGCCGGAGCCGCGGCTCCGGTGCGAGTTCCGGCGGCCGGGACCGGCGACAAGGGTGGGACGGGCCCGGGAGGTGCAGCATGAACGCAAGCAAAGCGCCGGCGCAGGGTGAGGCGGTGCGGACGCCGTTGCGGGTGGCGCTGGTGGAAGATCAGCGGGACGTGCGGGAGAGTTGGGCGCGGCTGGTGGATTCGTTTGCCGAGTTTCGGTGCATCGCCGCGTGTGCGTCCGGAGAGGAGGCCCTGCGCACCCTGCCGGCGCTGCGGCCGGATGTGATTCTCATGGACATCTTTCTGCCGCGGATGTCGGGGATCGAATGCACGGCCCGGCTGAAGGCCAGCCTGCCGGAATCGAAAATCGTGATTCTGACCGCCTCGGACGACGATGAACTGGTATTCCTTGCCCTGGAGGCGGGGGCGGACGGGTATTTGCTGAAGCGGACCGAGCCGGAGTCGCTGCGTACGGCGTTACTGGATGTCTGGCAGGGAGGTGCGCCCATGTCGAGCGTGATTGCCCGACTGGTGGTGGAGTCGTTCCGCCACAAGGGTCGAGGGAGTGCGGATTTCGTCCGCTTGAGCGCGCGGGAGGAGGAGATTCTGCTGCTTTTGTCCAAGGGCTATGCCAACAAGGAAATCGCCGATCGCCTCGGCGTCAGCACCGAGACCGTGCGCAGCCACCTGAAACACATCTACGAAAAGCTGCACGTGCGGTCGCGGGCGGAGGCGGTGGCCCGTTACATGACGGCGCGTCTGCCGCGCAACGAAGTCTGAAGAACCGGATCCTCCGGTCCAGTGCATTTGGCGCATTGACCGCCGCTGGTTCCCACCGCTAGGGTGGTTTCGGCCGGCCTGACAGAGCCGGGCATTGAACCAGAACCGATCATGAGA
>JAOADM010000049.1:16146-20867 GCA_026417315.1 Limisphaera sp. | reverse complement strand
CCTCGCTGGCGGTGCCCACCGGAGCGGTTGGCGTCGTTACGATCGTGGTCAGGATGCCCCGCCGCACCGGCACCAAATGGGGCGTGAACTGGATCGTCACCCGGGCCCCTGCCGCAAGGGACAGCTCCTGTTCGATTTCCGACAGGTGCCGGTGCTTGGGCACACCGTAGGCCCGCAGGCTTTCGGCGCATTCGCAGAACAAATACTCCAGTTCGGCCTTTCGGCCCGCGCCGCTCACCCCGCTGAGCGAGTTCACCACAATCCCGTCGGACCGAATCAGTCCGGCCCTGAGCAACGGCACCAGGGGCAGAAGGATGCTCGTCGGATAACAGCCCGGCGAGGCGATCAAACGGGCCTGCCGAATGGCCTCCCGGTAAAGCTCCGGCAGGCCATATACCGCCCGGGAAAGCAACTCCGGCGCGGGATGGGCGTGTCCGTAAAACTCCTCGTACACCGCCGGATCTCGCAATCGGAAGTCGGCGCTCAAATCGATCACGACCCGACCGGCCTCCAGCAGAGGCCGGACAAATTCGGCCGCGACCCCGTGCGGCAGTGCCAAAAAGACCACCTCCGCCTCCGCCGCCAGTCGGGTCACATCCGGCTCCTGAAACAGCAACTCACGAGCCCGGGCCAGGTGGGCAAACCGCGGAAAGACCTGGGCCAGGGTCTGGCCGGCGTATTGGCGCGACGTGACCGCCACCAGCTCCACCCCCGGATGCCCCAACAACAGTCGAACGAGTTCCTCGCCGGAGTACCCCGACGCTCCCACTATGGCTACCCGTCTGGTTTTCATGTCCCGTACCGGCCCAGCAAACCAAGCGTGCGGTCCGGATTCAATGCTGCGGTGGCCCCTCCCTTCCAGCCTTGTCCCCTCGGCCCTTCTGACCGCCCGAAGCCCCGGGTTCATCGACTGACACTCTGACGCACGCCGAGCTCCCCCGTAAGCGTCCCCTAGGGTCCCAACCCGCCGGGGTCATCGCCACGCAAGCCGGGGAAGGTTTTGAAAAGCGAACAGCACCCCACCACGCGGCGTTCTCAGAATCAACAGGCAAACAGCCTGGTGAGCACCACAGGGACCCGCTCGCCCGCGGCCGAGAAAACCGGAAGATCACTGACCGCTTTCCGAGCCACCCTCGCCCGAGCCGCTCCAGAGTTCCTTCAAACGCGGGTCGTCAAGGTCCGGAATCGCTTCCACGCGCGCGTAATAAAGCCCGAGGTTGTGCTGCGCAGTCTTGTCGCCCTGGCGCGCGGCCCGAATGAACCATCGCACCGCTTCATCCGTGTTCTGCGGCACGCCGCGTCCCAATTCGTAACACAGGCCCAAATTGCACTGGGCCGGAGCACACTCCTGTTCGGCGGCGAATCGGTACCATTTGACCGCCTGCCGATAGTCTTGTTTCACGACGCGCCCCTGTTCGTAAAACACCCCCACATTGAACTGCGCTTGTGGCTCGCCCTTTTCCGCCGCCGCCAAATACCACTTGAATGCTTCCTCCTCGCTCTGCGGGACCCCGCTGCCCGTCTCGTAACAAACGCCCAAATTGAACTGGGCGGCCGGATCCCCCTGCTCGGCCGCGGCCCGGAACCATCGGGCCGCCTCCACCGGATCCGGATCCACGCCCTGACCGGTCTGATAGCAGTACCCGAGGTAACATTGCGCCGTGGCGTTGCCCTGTTCGGCCGCACGCCGGAACCACTTGACGGCCTCGCGATGATCCACCGGCACGTTGTGGCCCGTCTGAAAGCAGATGGCGTAATAGCACTGTGCCTCCGGATCGCCGGCCTCCGCAGCCTGCCGGACTTGCTCGATGGACAACCAGACTTTGGCCCGTTTGGGCATGATCGTCGAGGCGCCGGGCCGGACCCGTTCGGGAGCGGGGGCGTGTCGATCGCCTCAGCCCGGTCCGGCGAACTTTACGATAGGGATCGCCCCGCCGATTTCAAGCCCGTGGAGGGCCCGGCCATCTCCCTCCCACGCTGCCCACACCGGCCCGGGCCGGTCCACTCGATGAACCGGGCATCGTGTCCGCGGCAAAAGGATGCACCCCGCACTTGCAAGGCCAAAAGCAGGCGGAGAAACGCGTTCGAACCAAAAACCCCGGATCCGTCAGAAACCGGCCCAATACGGCTCCGGGCGCGCCTACTGGCGAGGCGTCCGATTCGCCATCCACTCGTAGTCCTCGCTGTGAGGGACGGCCAGGCCCGGGAAGTCCCCCATCCGCACCGGCTGCGGCGTGCGCGGGTCCACCCACTTTTTGATTTCGGCGTGTCCGTCGGCAAAGGCAAACCCGGCGGCGCCGCGGTGATAACTGGCCGGCAGATCGCGCCAAGAGGCGTCGCTGCCGCTCTGCCAGGGATTCAGGAAGAAACAGCCGTCATTGATGCTGTCGGGATGCTCATCCACGAAGAGCCAGGCCAGGGCCGGCGGAGGTGTCTGAATGTCCGTCAGCCGAAGGGCAAAAAAGAAGGGAGGCACCCAACCGGCGAAATTGGTCTTGTTGCCCGCGCCCAGGGCCGCGTTCATGGAAATGCTGCGGACGCGCGGGCCCGGGTTCTGGCGGCTGCGGTACTGATCGGCGGGGCATTTGTAAAGGCGGGCCGATCGCATGGTGTAGGGAGCCAGCCGCGCATAATAGGGATCGGTTAGGAAAGTGGTGTTGGTGTTGTCGCTGCTGCTGGTCCAATCCATCCACCCGCTCACCCAGTTGTTGGGATTCCGGCCGCGGCGGGTCTCCGAACCGTGGAGATTGGGCACCAACACCCCGTCGTGATCGTCCGCGTACATCTGCCAGGCCAGCGCAAGCTGACGGCTGTTGTTCATGCACGCAATCGCCTGGGTCTGCTGCCGGGCCCGCACCAGGGCCGGAAACAGCAGGGCCGTCAAACCGCCGAGGATGCCGATGACCAGCAACAATTCCAGCAGGGTGAAGGCCGCCCTGCGGCACCGGCGGTCCGGGCTGTTGGCCGGTTGCATTGACATGGTTCGCGCGTGACCTGCCTGCGGGGTCACCGAGCCAACCTTAGCCCACGTCGGCCAGCCGTCAATGCCAGATTTTGCTCGATCAAAAGGCGAACGTTTTCGCCAATTGTCCGTTGGCGCGGGAGTCACCGGGGAAGGTCGGATGGGGAACCGGAGTCTGGACCTCCCCCGATGTGACCCTTGCGGAAGCCGGGTCGCGAGGCGTTTGAACCGAAAGAACTGCGTTTTTGCGTGGCGCCGACGTGTGCGTCACCGGCGGGCAGGCACGCGGGCAGGCTCGGGCCCGCATCGGATGCCAAGGCCACCCCTGGCCATCGAACCGGCGGTCGCTTTCGACCGTAATGTCGTAGCTCACCGCACCAACAGTCGGTGCACATGCGGGCCGGGATTTGTCCCCGGGCGGTGCATCCCCCGGCGGGTGCCCCGCAGGGAGCCGCAGAGCGCCTGAAACCTCTTGAGCCGCTGATTGCGCAGGGGACCGGGGCGCAGCACTTCACCGCGGTCAAAAGCTCCGATTTTCGAAGTGTGCCCCCGGGGCCGGCATGATTAAATCGCCCCGATGAAGGTACGAGTCCGATTCGCACCGAGTCCCACAGGGTACCTGCACATCGGAGGTGCGCGCACCGCCCTGTTCAACTGGCTGTTTGCGCGGCACCACGGCGGCGTCTTCATCCTGCGGATCGAAGACACCGATGCCGCCCGCAACTCGCAGGAGGCCGTGGAGGTGATCCTCGACGGATTGCGCTGGCTGGGCCTGGAATGGGACGAGGGGCCCCTGACCGGCGAGGCCACCGGCCCCTGCAAGGGGGATCGCGGACCCTACTTCCAGAGCCAGCGCAAGCACCTCTACCTGCAGCGTGTGGAAGCCCTGTTGTCCCGCGGCCTGGCCTACGAACAGGACGGCGCCGTCAAGTTCCGCATGAAGCGCGAGCCGGTGGTCATCCGGGACCTGATCGTCGGAGAGGTCGTGCGCCGCCTCACCGATCGGGAGGAACAAGACCCGGACTTTGTCATCCTGCGATCCGACGGGCAGCCCGTCTTCCACCTCACGAACGTGGTGGATGATCTGGAGATGGGCATCACCCACGTGATTCGCGGTGAAGATCACCTGGTGAACACGGCCAAACACATCGCGCTGTTCGAAGCCTTCGGGGTCAAGCCACCCCACTATGCCCACATCCCGCTGATCCTGAATCCCGACGGCTCCAAAATGAGCAAGCGCGACCGGGGTGCTGCGGTGCACTTTTACCGCGACGAGGGCTACCTGCCCGAAGCACTGGTCAACTACCTGGCCCTGCTGGGCTGGTCTCCCAAGGACAATCGCGAAAAGCTCAGCCTGCCCGAACTGATCGAGCGATTCGACCTTCCCCAGGTCCTGCGGCACAACGCGCGCTTCGACCCCGAGAAGCTGCTCTGGTTGCAGGGCGAATACATGCGCGAGTTGCCCGTGGAACGGTTTTATGAACTCGGGGTGCGCGCCCTGGCCCGGGCAGGCTTGGACACGACCCGGTACCCGGTTGCCTACGTCAAGGCGGCCCTGGACACCTGCTACGGCAAGATCAAACGATTCTGCGAACTGCCGGACTACGGGGGATTCTACTTCCGGGACGTCGTGGACTACGACCCGGAAGCGGCGGCGAAACATTTCGTGCCCGAAAACGGGCCCCGACTGCGCCGGCTGCGACAAGCCCTGGCGGATGCACCCGCCTTCGATGCGACCACGCTGGAGTCCACCCTGAAA
>JAOADM010000049.1:0-16136 GCA_026417315.1 Limisphaera sp. | reverse complement strand
GGGGGTAAACCCCGCCGTGCTGGTGCACCCACTCCGCCTGGCCTGTACCGGGCGCACCGCCGGTCCCAGCCTGTACCACCTGATGGAAGTGCTGGGTCGGTCCCGGGTGTTGGAACGGCTGGATCGCGCCCTGGCCCGACCGGAGCTGGCGGGGTAAATTCGGCCCGGCTCCTCTTCCCACCTTCTCTGCCGGAGGGGCGTCGCCCCGCGCCGCAGGGCCTCCGGTCGCTCGCCCCGCTCAACGGCGACCCGTGCCGCTGACGATCTCCGACATCTTGAAGATCGGCAGGAACATACAGATCACCATCCCGCCGATGACGATGCCGAGAAACACAATCAGAATCGGCTCGATGAGCGAGGTCAGGCCGGAAAGGGCCGTCTCGACCTCCTCGTCCAGGAAGTTGGCCACCCGCTCGAGCATGTTGTCGATTTTGCCGGTCTGTTCCCCGGCGGTCATCATGCGGATGATCATGGCGGGAAACACCGGGTGCTTCGCCAGGGCGGCCGAAATGCCCTCGCCCCGCTCGATGTCCACGGCGGCGGCCTTGATCGCGGTTTCCATCACCACGTTGCCCACCGTCTGCGACACGATCTGCAGCACCTCCAGAATCGGCACACCGCTGCGAATCAGCGAGGCCATCGTCCGCGTGAACCGGGCCAGGCAGATTTTGTGGGCCAACACCCCGAAGATGGGCATGCGAATCCGGTACGCGTCCCAAAAGCGCCGGCCCACGGGGGTCTTGATGAAATGCAACCACCCATAGGCCAGCGCGACCCCGCCCACCAGCAACAGCAGGATGTAGCGTTTCACAAACTGGCTCAGATCGATCATGAACTGGGTGGGGCCCGGCAGTTTCGCATCGAAGCTGCTGTAAATCTCGCCGAACACCGGCACCACCTTCACCAGAAGGAAGATCGTGATCAGGATGGCCACAATGGTGACCACCGTGGGGTACATCATGGCCGATTTGACCTTTTTGCGCAGCCGCGCCGTGTTCTCCAGGTAGGTGGCCAAACGGGCCAGAATCTCCGCCAGCAACCCGCCTTTTTCCCCGGCCGCCACCATGCAGACGTACAGGCGGCTGAACACCTTGGGATGCTTCTGCAACGCCTCGGAAAAACTGTCGCCGCTCTCCACCCGGGCACAAACGTCCCGGATCACATCCCGCATCACTTTGTTGGTGGTCTGTTCCGCCAGTGCCTGCAGCGACTGCACCATCGCCAAGCCCGCGTCGATCATCGTGGCAAGTTGGCGCGTGAACAACACCAGGTCCTGCAACGCCACGCGTCCCCCGGCGGTGCGCCCCTTCTTGCCCACGCGCTCCTGAATGGAGAGCACCAACAGGTTCCGGTTCAGCAACGCAGCAATCGCGGCCTGCTCCGAGGCTGCCTCCACCACGCTTCGAACTTCCCTCCCGGTCACACTGTCCCGGGCCACGTACACATACGCCGGCATAACGGGTCTTTCGTCTGCGCAAGTCTCCGCCCCGGGCCAGGCCCGACCCGAGTCACGCCCGGCCGCGGGGCACTAGACACGTCGCTTCAGTGTCAGCTCACGCAGCAACCCGCGTTCCAACCCGCTTGTGTGCAGGACGCTGGCCGCCGTTCGTTCGGAGTGCGAACGCCACGCAGCCTTTTCGACTCTCCGGGGTCCAAGCCACAGGAAGCCACGGACGCAGCCGGGGGAGCATTTCCTCGCAAAAACAGCAGAACCTCGCCCGCCAGGGAATCCGGCCAGTCCCGCTGCAAGCCGCTCCGGGCCGCTGCTTCGACCGGCACTTTTTTCCCTCAGGCCTTGGGCAGCTCCGTCCAAACAATGGACAGAAGGAGGGCGGCATCGAGGCAAATCCGTCGGGCCTCTCTGCTGTCCCACCAAAACCGGCAAGGTTCGAGTTCGGGTCCCCGGGCCCTCGGCCATCCCGCGGCCGCAGCCGCCGTCAACCCCGTTTCCGGCCGGTCATTCCGCGCCGGTGGCCTGCAGACGCCGTTCCCGGCGCGCCCACCACCAGGCAATGAGGGTGCTGATCTCGTAAAGGATGTGCACCGGAATGGCCATTAGGAACATCGTGAACGGATCGCCCGAGGGAGTCAGGAACGCACAAATCACCAGCTCCGCCACCACCCAGTAGGGTCGGAAGTTGCGCAGCTTTTCATAATCCAGCAGCCCGATCTTCACCAGGGCCAGCAGCACAATGGGCAACTCGAAGCTCACGCCCATGACCAACATGAACATGCAGACAAAGGTGATGTAGTCCTCGGCCCGCCACTCGTCGGCACGAAACCCCAACCAGGCGGAAAACTGCACCGTCGCCCCCAGCGCCACCTCCAACATCACGAAGTAACAAAAGGCCATCCCCAGCAGGAACAGAAAGCCCCCCACGCCCAGCGCGCGCAGCACGAAACGTCTCTCGTGGACCTTCAAGGCGGGCAACACGAACTGTCCGATGAAGTACAACATGAACGGCAGGGCCAGGACCAGCCCTCCGTACAACGCCAACTTGATGGCGACCATGAAGGCGCTGATCGGGCTGTAGTTCTTCAGCAGGACGAACGGATCTTGTTCGGGCACGGGGGACTGCGCCTCGGGCTGCAGCGCCAGCACCCACTGGCCGTTCACGTGCATGGGCACCACGTTCAGGGCCTGCACGTTCGTCGACCAACCGGGCAACCATTGGCCGAGGGTGGATCGGTCCAGCCGCGCCAGCACATTGGTGCCCCAATGGACGGTGACCAGCGAACCCGGCGGCGGCGTGTAGAAACGCGACGCCGCCTGAAGCGGGTAGGTCAAAAACCGCACCAGATGATCCCCTGCAACCAGACAGACCAGCATGGCCACCGCCAAGGAGGTAAACACCTTGATCAGTGTCCAGCGCAGGTCTTCCAGATGCTCCAGAAAGGGCTTGACCGGACCTCCTTCGCTTTCCTCCTCGTCGTAAAACGTCTCGTCTGCCTCGTCGGCCATCGCAGCCTGTCAGCACCAACAGTTGCCCGGACTCAAGCCGTGGGCGGGTTGTGCGGTTGTGTCGGTTGCGAAGTCGGAGAGGCGGGACCGGAGGTGGAAGTCGGAGTCGGCGGCGGGACCGGCCGGGGCGGCGGAGGCGGTTCCTCGATCGCCCGCTCCAGCTCGCTCTGCACATCCTGCGTGGCTTTCTTGAACTCCTGAATGCCCTTGCCGAGGCCGCGGGCCAGTTCCGGCAGCTTTTTGGCCCCGAACAGCAGCAAAACGATCGCCAGGATGGCCACAATCTCGGGCCATCCAAGGAACGCCAACATGATCCCGTTCGTCATATCTGCACCGTGCTTTCCCTTTGCCTGCGACCCGGTTTCTGCTGTTCGCTCTGCGTTGCCCTTGCTGAGTCCGACGCGAAGCCGCCCTGCAAGCCTCCGCACGAATGGGAAGGTGCAGGACCGTTCGCGTCCCCGGACGCACTCTAGATCAACCCTGCCACTTGTAAAGGGGCAACCGCATTCGGTCCCCCCGCGGCCAACCCCGCCCTTTCCCCACTCACCGCGGCGGCGTCAGCAACACAAATTCCGCCCGACGATTTTTCCGCCAGGCTTCTTCGTTGTGTCCCGGGTCCACCGGACGATCCTCCCCGTAGCTGATGGTGACGATACGCTCCGGGGCAATCCCCGCGGCCAGCAGGACCTCTCGCACCGCCAGGGCCCGTCGCTCTCCCAGGGCCCGGTTGTACTCCTCGGTGCCCCGTTCATCGCAGTGGCCCTCCACCTTCACGGCATGGAAGGGATTGGCCTTCAAGTGGGCGGCCACCACGTCAATCTTGGGCCGCTCCGAGCTCTTGATCACCGAGCTGTCAAAGTCAAAGTAGACGGTCTGCGCTTTGAAGGTCTCCCGGTCTTCGGGCCAGCCGTCGTACGAACCTCGTGGCGGCAACGGAGTACCCACCGGACTGGGCAGCTCGGTTTCCGTCACCCCGGGCCCGACCGGCCCTCCAATGATCCCGCCGGGCGCCGGTTCGCTCGGCCCTACCCGGGCCGGCGGGGGCAGGGGTGTGATCCCTGCCGGATTCCGCTTGCAGCCCGCCACCGCGACCACCAGTACCAGGGCCGCCACCCCCATCTGCAAAAATTTCGCCGTTTTCATGTGTGTTTGGTTCAAAGCCGACCTACCGCGCCCAGCTGGGCTGAGAACTGTTACCCGAAACCCGGGCCACATCCTTGACCTGCCGGGTGGCCACGTCAAGCAAAGACAGGACGCGCCGATCGCCCTGTCGCCTCGTAAAAATCAACGTGCGCGAGTTCGGCGCCCAAGAAGGATCCTCCCCGCTGACCAGCACGGTGGCGGCCCCGCCCTCCGCCGGCACCACACAGATCTCGAACCCCCCCATTTGTGCGGTGAAAGCAATCCATTTACCGTCCGGCGACCAGTCCGGCTCGGACGGATTGGCCACCCCGGCCGTCCCAATCCGCTGAAGCTCCCCACCACCCGGCGAAATCCGCGCCAGCATCCGGCGCCCGGCTTGGCGGGTGGCAAAGCCGATCCAGCGCCCGTCCGGCGACCACGTCGGCGAGGACTCGTCTTCTCGACTGAACGTCAGGCGCTTCAAATCCCTGCCGTCCGCTCGGGCCACGTACAGCTCCGGCGCCCCGTCCTTGCTCAGGATCATGGCCATGCGCTGACCGTCCGGTGAAATGGCCGCGCTCGTATTCAAACCCGGATGAGCCGCCACCACCTGCCGCTGCCCCGTCGTCAGGTCATGCCGCAAAATATCCGGACTGCCACTTTTATAGCTGGTGTAGTAGAGCACCGGCCGACCCGGCACCCAACAGGGCGCAGCCACCAGACTCCGGTCCCGCGTCACCGGCCGGGCACCATGCCCGTCATAATCGCTGACGTAAATCTCGCTGGTCCCCCCGCTCTCCACCTTGAAGGCAATCCGCGTCTGCGCAATCCCGGGCCGACCCGTCACTGCCAACACCACATCATCCGCCAGAGCATGCGCCTGTTGACGCAACGAGGCCCCACTGTACGCCCGGGCAAACAACGCCGCCTGCGACACCCGATCCACCAGCGTGCCCTGCAACCGGGTCCCCGTCCGATTCCCCCGCAACTCATACTGGGCGGCATCGGGACCGACGATCTGGAAACCCGCCACCTCCAGATCGAACCGCAACACCGCAGCAACCTCCCCTTCGAATCCGGTCAGGGTAATCGGCACGGGCCGGGCCGTCCCCGGCTGCCACAACAATTCCCTGCGGATTTCGATCTCCTGGGCTGCCGCCGTCACACAAAACAAGACGGCCAGCCCCCACCCACTGCACCATCCCTGGTTCGTGCGTGTCTTCATCCGGTCAAACGCTTCGCCTTGAGATTGAAATGAATGGTGAAAGTCCGCTGGTCCTCCCTGGCCCCCGCGGGAAACTCACGCCCGATCGTGCGCACCCGCTCCAATGTCCGCTGCACGGAAGCATCCACGGCGGGATGACCCGACCCGCGCACAATGCGCGCGGACACCACCGTACCGTCGCGGGCAATGGTCACCGACGTGGTTACGGTGGCATCCTCGATGTCCAGGTCCGGCGGCACCAACCAGGCCCGCGTGTACACCGTCTTCACATACTGCGCGTAATTCGCATAGGCCTCTCCCCCCGGACCCGGCACCGCCACCTCGGCGCCGGAACTGGCCAGATCGCGAAGGCGGCTGAGCGCCTGATTGAGGGCCTCCTGGCGTGCGCGGGCCGCGGCTTCGGCCTCGCGACGTGCCTGCTCCGCCGCCGCGTCGCGAACACTGCGTTCTGCCTGGGAAGTCGCCCGCGGCCGCGTGACCAGCTTGGTGCTCACCTCCGGCAACCGCCGCGCGGACGGCGTCGGCTGAGGTTTGGGCGAGGGTTCCGGCGGGGAAGTCGGCCGCGATGGCTGAACCGGAGTTTGCGACGCAGGCCGGGGTGGGGGAGGTTGCGGCTCGGGGACCGGCGGGGCCGGCGGCGGAGGCTGCGCCCTCGGCTGGCCGCCGCCCGAGAAAGGTTCGTCCACCAACCGCGCCGGCAGAATCTCGAGGATCGGCAAATCCGGCACGGACGGACCCCGCGCCCGGAAGGCGGGTCCGAACACCAGCACTGCCGCCAAAAGGGCGTGCAGCACCAGCGACACGATCAAACCGCGCCTTTGCCACCGATCCATCATCGTCGTACCGGTTCGGTCCGCAGCGAAAACCGCGTGATCCCATGCCGCTGGCACCGGTCCAACAGGGCCGCCACATGTCGATACGGCCCGTTTTCGTCCGCCCGGATGTACACCACCAGGTTCGGGTTCACGCGAAACTCCTGCGCCAACTGCGCCTCCAGCTGATCCAGTCGCACCGGCCTCCGGTCCAGATAATACACGCCCTGGGCGGTGATCTCCACGGTGCGCACCTGGCGCGGATCCAGCGGCCGGTCCGGCTGCCCGCCCTCCGGGAGTTTCAACGGAATGCTCTGCTCCAGCAACGGGGTCGTGATCACGAAGATGATCAACAACACGAACGCCAGATCCAGCAAGGGCGTGATGTTGATCTCGCTCAGCGTGACCAGGTGCGTTCGTTGACTGAACCGGCGCATGGCAGGCTCCTCCGGCCCCGCATCAATCCTCGGCCAAAAACTCCGTTTCCATCTTCGACGCCAGCTCCTGGGCGAAATTGTCCAGCTCCACCGTCAGCACCCGCAGGTGATGCAAAAGCCAGTTGTAACCGAACATCGAGGGAATGGCCACCAACAAACCGGCCACCGTGGTGATGAGCGCGGCCGCCACCCCCGGCGCCATGGCCGTCAGCGTGGCCGTGCCCTGCTGCGCCACGCCGGCAAAGGTGCTCATCACGCCCCAAACCGTGCCCAACAGCCCCAGAAACGGGGCCCCGCTCACCGCAATGGCCAACAGAATCAAACCCGATTCCAGTTTCAAAGCCTCCTGCGCCACCGCATTCTCGAGGACGCGTTTGACATGTTCCATGCCCTTCAGCGACACATGCCGGCGCCGCGTTTCCCCATCGGCCCCCCGCAGGCGTGCATCCAGTTCGGCACAACCGGCCTGATACACCACAAACAACGGGCATCCCTCCGCCTCCACGCGCCGATCGAACAACTCCAACAAGCGCTTCTGCGACCGAAAGGCCGACAGAAAATATTGATTGAGCTTCCGCGCCCGCCGCATCTGCAGGGCTTTCGAAATCATGACCGACCAGGCCATGATCGAAAACAGGAACAGGCAAATGATGATGACCTTGCCCTCGGGCCGGGCCTGGCTCCAAATGTAAACCAGCTCCCACTCGGTGGACAGCGGTCGCGCCACCGCAGCTGCAAAAAAAAGGGGTTCTTTCATGCCCACACGTCCTTCACTACCGCTCCAGGTCGTAGAGGAACCGATGCGCCGGGCGGAACGTGACGACGGTCCGGATCTTCACGGGCGAGATCCGAACGATTCGGACGGCGCACTTGATACCGCTGCCGAACCGCCCATGCCAAGGCTTTTCGCACGCGCCGCCTCAGCATGCCGCGCCCGGGCGGAGCAGCCTCTCAAACCGCCCGTCCGGAACACTCCGACTGCCCCGGCCCCCTTTCCGAATCTCCGGCCGGCCCGGAGGAAAAAAGACCGGCGGCCCCGGGGGACCGCCGGCGGATCGCAGGCTGTGGGTGTGCCCCGCGTCAAATGCCCTTCTGGATCATGTGCTTGAGCAAATCGCCCACGCGGCAGCTGTAGCCCCACTCGTTGTCGTACCAGCTCACCAGCTTGAAGAAGCGCTTGTTCAGTTCAATGCCCGAGCCTTCATCGTAGATCGAGGACAACGGACAATGGATGAAGTCGGTGCTGACCACCTCCTCGTTGGTGTAACCAAGAATGCCCTTCAGGTAGGTCTCGCTGGCCCGCTTCATGGCCGCGCTGATCTCGGCATAGCTGGTCTCCTTCACCGTGCGCACGGTCAGATCCACCACCGACACCGTCGGGACCGGCACCCGGAACGCCATGCCGGTCAGCTTGCCCTTGACCTCGGGCAGCACCAGACCCACCGCCTTGGCCGCCCCCGTGCTGGAGGGAATCAAATTGATCGCCGCCGTGCGGCCGCCCTTCCAGTCCTTCTTGCTGGGGCCATCGACCACCTTCTGCGTGGCCGTGTAGGCATGGACCGTGGTCATCAGGCCCTCTTCGACGCCGAAGCCCTCCTTCAGCAACACGTACACCAGCGGCGCCAGACAGTTGGTGGTGCAGGAAGCATTGGAAACGATGTGATGTCGGGACGGGTCGTACTTGTCATGGTTGACCCCCATGACCACGGTCAGGCAATCCCCCTTGGCCGGCGCGGTGATGATCACTTTCTTGGCTCCGGCCGTCAGGTGTCCTTTGGCCTTCTCCACGTCCGTGAACAGGCCGGTGGCCTCGATCACCACGTCCACCCCCAGATCCTTCCACGGCAACTGCGAGGGATCCTTGGCGCTCACCACCTGCATCCGGTGGCCGTTCACAATGAGAATGTCGTCATCCGGCCGGTCCGGGCTGGATTTCTCCGAGGCGATGGTGCCCTGAAACCGCCCCTGGGTGGAATCGTACTTCAGCAGGTAGCCCAGGTTGTCCGCCGGAACAATGTCGCCCACCGCCACCACGTCAATGTCCCGGCCCACCATGCCCTGCTCCACCAGCGCGCGGTACACCAGCCGTCCAATCCGACCGAATCCGTTGATCGCAACTTTGACTGCCATAGGTTTCGTTTTGTCTTCCTTGTTGTCCTTGCCAGAAACTTAAGCAAGCATGCTAGCCGACGAACCGCGCCGGTCAACCCGCTTTTCCTCGTCCACCCCTGTGTCGCCGGCCGCGCGTCCCGGCGAACCAGGCAGCCCAGTCCGGCCTTCGCACCCGCCCGAACGCTTCAAAGAGGTCCGGGGGGCGGTTGGGGATTGGGCCCCACGACTCCGGCGCCCGGACTCGAAAGGTCCGCCGGGCGCTGGGGTTGTCTCCCCGCGCCGTCGCCACCCCGCGGTCCCTGCCCACCAATCGCCGGGCCGGCGGCCCGGGGGCGTTGCGCCCTGCCGCAATGCCCTGGTCCGGGTCGCTCTATCGCTCCAGCCTGATCTCGGCCACGTCGATGCGCCCGCCGCGCACCTCCAGGAAGGGCCGCCCGCGGCGTACACCCACCAGGCCGTAGCCCGTGGCCGTGGCGATGAAACATTGAAAATCCCCGCGCAGCCGCGGACGCAGATGCAGCACTCGCGTGACCGCATCGTATCGGGCCCCGCTCAGCGCCAGCAACAGGCCATAACTCGACAACGCCCGCGCGTACCAGTGGCCGCACTCGTACTCGTTGAACGGGTTTCGCACCCGGCCGTCATAGCGCGCCCGGGCCGTGCGCACGATGTGCAAGCCCTCCGCCACGTGGCCCAGCAGCATCAGGTGAGAGGCCACCTGGTATTCGATCCCGGTCCAGACCTCATTGGAATACACAAACGGCAGCGAGGGCATGCCTCCTTTGGGCCAGGTACAGAGCAGCAAACCGCCCTCGGCACCACAGGCATAACTCGGCCGCTGCGGATTCGCATGATCCGTCAAATCCTCCCTCAGGTTGTAACGGTACACCGACAGCAGGTGCTGGCGTACCTTGGCCTCGTCGAGCACCGGCGGCACTCCGCACATCCGCGCCAGCCAGTCCCCCAGCACACCATCCGACAAACAGCCGGTGCCGTACTGGTACTTCGGCCCCTCGCGCCGGATGAGTTCGGCCGCCTCGGGCGAGTCGGCCCCCGGCAGCACCGCCCCCGGCGACCATTGCACCTTTTGAATGAAGTACTCGCCGTTCCACAGCTCGGTTTCCATGCGCTGGCGACCCGCCGCCAGCAGGGTTTCGTAGCGCTGCACTTCCTCCCCCAACGCCCGCCCCATTTCCACCGCCGCCCGCAGCGCGCCCAGGTAAAAGCTCGTGCACATCCCGTCGGGTCCGAAAAACTCGATGTCGTAGGTGTTGTGATGCGGTTCTTCGAGCCAGCCGCGCTGGTGCGGATCCCAGGTCGTGATGCAATACTCCAACGACTGGCGCACGCGCGGCCAGAGCCGGCGCAGCCACTTCGTGTCCCCGCTGATGCGCCACTCGCGATACATCTTCATGATCCCGCCCAACTGTCCGTCGGCGGCGGCATGAAAATCGTGGACCGTGGGCCGGATGGGCAGGTTGCTGCGGAACTGTTGATGGCCGCGTTCATCCTGCGAGGGGCCGAACTCCGTTTCGCGCAGGGTGCGTTCCAAAGCCGGGAACAAGTGCGGGATGGCCTGCGCGTAGTTCCAGACGTGCGTGCAACTGCCGTGGCAACATCCGCTGTTGTCGCTGCAGCCCTCGAACGCCCACAGCCGTCCGTCGGCCTGCCGCAACACCGTGGGGGACTTCAGGATGGTGAGGTTGGCCGCCACAGCTTCCATCACCTCGGGCGGCAGGGTCGAGGCATGAAAACAGTCGCTGAACCGTTGCGACCGTTCGCGGAGGTCGGCGTAGTGCCGCCGCCAGTATTCCGTCACCTCGCCGATGCCGCTGAACCGCGCGGCGTACCACGGCCTGTAGGGATCCACGGGCGGTGCACCCTCGGGGTCGCGTCCGTAGCGAAGGTTTGTCTCGCCGACGTACCAGGCAAACCGGAGGATAACGGTGCGAGTCGCTCGGGGCTCGAGTCGAAACGGCACGAACAGCGTGGCGCCGGGCGCCGGTGTGCCGTCCGTGACCGGCGGCCGGTCCACGCAACGTCCCTCCGCAATGTCCTTCCAGGCCATCGTCAGCGGATCGAACCAACCGCCGCGAAACCATGCATGGTTCACATGCACCTCCGGCTCGTCCACCGTGGCGGTGAAGGCGCCGGACT
The DNA here is from genome assembly GCA_026417315.1 of Limisphaera sp. Classification (GTDB taxonomy): domain Bacteria; phylum Verrucomicrobiota; class Verrucomicrobiia; order Limisphaerales; family Limisphaeraceae; genus Limisphaera. The sequence continues at coordinate 5,309 of JAOADM010000049.1, read as the reverse complement.
CCCACCCTCGTTCCTTGGGCGCGATCCCTTCCAACAGAAAGCCGCCAGGCACCGCTCGAACGGCGTGGGGATTCCGTCCCACGGCCATGAAATTCCGCGCGCTCCAGCTGAACACCACGTCCAGGGGCCGACGCGTTGGGTTGGTAAACCGATACTCCAACGCGGCCACGGGGAGACTGCAGGCGTCCGCATCCCCCGGCTCGAACGGGCTCCAACCCGTGATCTGCACCCGCAAGGGCACCTGCGCGTCCCACAGGGTCACCCTGGCGAAGGGAAACCGCGCCTCGAACCGGGCCCCCCGGAACCGTGGCAGACCAAACGCCGTGCCCGCCGCCCCGTTGCCCGAGCCCGGCTGCCCGAATTTTTTCCAGTCCGGCACCGGCCCTTCCAATACCCGCGCAACCGGCTTTTCCCCGCGAATGCACACGGCGCCGAACGTGACCGGCTCATGAAAGATCTCCGGCCGATGCCGCAGCGACACATGCGACAGGGCGCCGGTCCCCTCCAAACAGAGCATTCCCGCGCCAAAGCCCCCCAGGGGAAAGGCCACACGGCGAAGTCGCTCCCCTTCGTAAACCAGCGTCCAACCCGCCTGCCGGTCCGGCCGACGCGCCACCGGCCGCGCCGCGCCCCATCCTGCCGGGGCACCTGCCAGAACGCCGGTCGCCCCCAGGCCGGCTGCGCCCAGTTTCAAGAATTCCCGCCGGCGCATGCCGCGGGCCGCGGAAGGGGTCACACGTGAAGCCATAAGCTCGAGCACGCAGGGTTCGCAGTTGGTTGGCGGTTGTTTGGAAACTGGTCCGGTCGCTCTCTACCCCGACGCAGCCGGGGGGCGCAAGTCCGGAATACCGGTCCTGTTGGGTGAGGCAACTCAGTCGCCGCGCCGGCCGGCACCTCCTTTCGGCGTGGAGTTGCGCCGCCGACACGGGTAGTCTGGCGCTCGCTATGCGATCACGCGTCCGATCCGATGAACTGTTCACCGCGGCACAAAGATGGCTGGTCGGTGGGGTCAACTCGCCCGTGCGCGCCTTCCGCGCCGTGGGCGGCAACCCGTTCTTCGTGGAGCGCGCCGCCGGATGCCGCGTGTGGGATGTGGACGGTCATGAGTATGTGGATTACGTGCTGACCTGGGGCCCGGCCATCCTCGGACACGCTCATCCGCGCATCGTCACCGCGGTTCAGGCGGCCGCGGCGCGCGGGACCAGCTTTGGGATCCCCAACCCCGCCGAGGTCCGCATGGCCGAGCTCATCTGCCGCAGCGTTCCCACCATCGAAAAAGTCCGCTTGTGCAATTCCGGGACCGAAGCCTGCATGACCGCCATCCGGTTGGCCCGCGGCTTCACCGGCAGGGACAAAATCATCAAGTTCGCCGGCTGTTACCACGGCCACGTCGATTCGCTCCTGGTGAAGGCCGGAAGCGGCGCGCTCACTTTCGGCCATCCCGACAGTGCCGGCGTCCCGGCCGACTTCGCCAAACACACGCTGGTGCTGCCCTACAACGAGACCGAACCCGTCCGGGCGGCCTTCGCCGCCTACCCCGGACAGATCGCCGCCATCATCCTCGAGCCCGTGGCCGGCAACGCCGGCCTGTTCCTGCCCCGGCCCGGCTGGCTGGAGTTTCTCCGTCAAATCACTGAAAAAGAAGGCGCCCTGCTGATCTTTGACGAGGTGATGACCGGTTTTCGCCTGGCCCCGGGCGGGGCCCAGCAACGCTTCGGCATTCGACCGGACCTGACCACCCTCGGCAAGATCATCGGCGGCGGACTGCCCGTGGGGGCCATTGGCGGTCGGGCCGAAATCATGGATCATCTGGCGCCGCTGGGGCCCGTCTATCAGGCCGGCACCCTCAGCGGCAACCCGCTCGCCATGGCCGCCGGGATCACCGCCCTGGAAGAGTTGGGGGTGGAAACCCATCCCCCGGCCACCAACCCGGTTTACCAGCGGCTGGAGCAGTTGGGAGCCCAACTCGAAGAAGGATTGCGTCAGGCCGCCCAAATGGCCGGAGTTCCCCTGGTCCTCAACCGCTGCGGTTCCATGTTCGGCCTCTATTTCACTTCCCAACCCGTCTGGAACCTGGACGACGCCCTGCGCAGCGATCGCGAGCGATTCCGACGTTTCTTCCACGGCATGCTCGAAGCCGGCATCTACCTGGCCCCGTCGCCTTTTGAAGCCGGATTCCTCTCCACCGCTCATACGGAAGCGGAAATCGAAAGCACCGTCCGCGCGGCCGCCGCGGTTTTTAAAACCTTGTAACATGCCGGCGCCCGGTCCCCTGTCCTCCGCGTCCCGATCCGACCCGAGGGAGCTGCGGCCGCTGCCCGAAGCTGCAGGCCTTTCAGGCCCGTCCCCCGGTCCCGCGCCCGGTCAGCACAAAGGCGATCTCCGGGGTTTGCGGAGCATCCTCCCGCACGAGTGGGTTTTTGGCGCATATCTGGCCATCCTGGCCGCCCGCCTCACGCTCGCCGGAGGCGCGGCCGCCGCGTGGTCGTGGGTCTTCTGGACGTGCCTGGCCGGCAGCGTCGGCGTGATCATGTGGGCACGCCGAAAGCCGAGTCCCCTCCGCTGGCGGATCCGGCTGCTGTACTACCCGGCTGCCATGGGGATCAGTTTCTACGCCATGGAACCGGCCCTGCCACTCCTGCAGCCCAAGACAGATGATCTGTTACTGGCCTGGGACAGGGCCCTGCTCGGAGAAACCCCGGCCGTCGCCTGGGAGGGTTGGCTCCACCCGTGGCTGGTGGACATCGCCATGGCCGGCTACCTCTTCTTCTTCTACTACCTGATCGCCTCGCCCGGCTGGTATGCCCTTCGCGACCTGCCACGATTTCGCCAGTGCATCGTGGGACTCTTCACCCTCTACGGCCTCGGGTTCCTGGGATACACGATCCTCCCTGCCGGCGGACCGCATCGGTATCTCGAGTTCAATCGCCCCCTCGAAGGAGTCTGGTTGCTGCCCCTGACCCTGGACATCGTGAATGACGGAAGCAACTGTGTGGACGTGTTCCCCAGCATCCATTTCGCCGCCACGCTCTACCTGCTCTTGTTCGACTGGCAGCATCACCGGCGGCATTTCTGGCTGGCCTGCCTCCCCTGCGTGATTCTCTGGTTTTCCACCCTTTACCTGCGCTTCCACTACTTCGTGGATCTGCTGGCCGGCCTGGGCATCGCGGTAATCGGCTGGTGGGTCGCCCGTGCCTACGCAGTCTCGAAGCTCGAAGCCGCCTGCCAGGCCGAAACAGAGGCCCTCCGGGTCGAGCGCACCCGGGCGCGCCAGTACAACCCGTCCACTTCCCCCGGGCCCTGACCGGGCCTGCAAAGAAAGCAGTGCCGGAGCCCGACCCGTTCCACCGGTGGCGACCCGGGAAACGAGGCTCGAGAGAACGCGCTGTCGAACGGCCGCGCCAGCGGCCACCGAACGAAGCTCAATCGAAAACCACGAAGCTCCTGCCGGGGTGCAGACGGCCCGCTGAGACACGCGGATTTTCAGCGGCGATCAAATGATCGATCCCCCGGCAGGAGCCCGATGGTTTCCCGCCGCCCACCCTCGTGGGGGCGGACCATAAATCCCCCCTTGGCGGTTTGAACCCACCCGGAAAAGCTTGCGCGGAACTCAGACCGGCTGCGGCAAAACCTGCTCCGGCGCAGCTTCCCCTGCCTCCATCCCATGCCCCTCGACGCCGTAGTGGAACCCGGTCTCGTCCTCGTAACCCACTGGGGCAAAGTGGACCGCCACCAAACTGACCAACCAGGCCACCACGCTCAGCCCCGCATATGCGCCCAGAATCTCCATCATGCCCCTCTGCAGAGCAGGACCGATACCACCTGCCAAAACTCCGCTAAACCCACGCCGCACGCCATCTGCCAGCGCCGCTCATGTCTTCAAACAGGACAGTTGCCGTCCAGGAACTGGACACCGGCTCTGAAACAACCGCCAAAATCGACACCCGGTCCCTGCCGCACCGCGCTTCCACGCCTGCCTCGACCCGCACCTCTACGCCCATCCCCGCCCCCTGCTTCGCAGATCCGAGATCCGAGACAAGTTCGGTTCTTCCACCAGATGCACCCGTTTCGGCCACGGGGTCGGGACAAAGCCTTTGTCAGGAGGCCCGTTGCCCCGGTCCGGTCCCGCCGTCCGGGTACACGCCACCGTTCCTGCCGCACCAACACAGCCGCCTCGGGAAAGCGCGGTTCCAGAACTACGTCCCACGAAAGCCCACCGACCCGGGCCACTCCCCGCCTGCCACCTGACCGGCCCGAACGAACCCTCGCAACCTCTGCAGACGTGTTGCCGGAAACCCCTTTCTTGGCCGGTCACCCGCCCACGGTCGCCGTCGAAGCAGCCGATGCTTCCACCACACAACCGTTCGGGTACACGACCCCGGGTCCCCGAACCGCGTAAGATCGCCCTTTCACAATCCCCGCTTTAAAGAATCTCGTGCGGGGCAACCTGCGAGAGCCACCGCCATTTCCAACCTGCTTGGGGGAACACCCCGAGGGTTCATACGCCGGCCGGGATCTCCGCGGACCCAAGCTCCACCATGCCGGGCGTTCCAACCGTTCGGACTCTCTTTCCCCCACCGGGCGTTCCGACACCGATTTCCCCCCGGCTTGCGACCGTGACCACAAAAACATCGGCGTGCCCCGACGGGCTGGACTGCCCGTTGGACCCCGCTTCAGGCACGCACCGCGGCATCCGCCCGCATCAGCAACTGGCGCAACACATACGGGAGAATCCCGCCATGCCGGTAGTAATCGATCTCAATGGGCGTATCGATGCGGCATTGCACCGGCACCGATTCCTCACGCCCGTCCGCCCGCCGAATCCGCAACGTCAGCATCTGCTGCGGCTGCAGCCCGGGCCCGAGATCCGGTACCTCGTAAACCTCCGTCCCGTTCAGGCCCAGCGTTTGCGCACTCACCCCCTCGGGGAACTGCAGGGGCAGGACCCCCATGCCCACCAGATTGCTCCGATGGATCCGCTCGAAGCTCCGCGCAATCACCGCCCGCACCCCCAGCAATCGCGTCCCCTTGGCCGCCCAGTCCCGGGAGGAACCCGTGCCGTATTCGTGCCCGGCCACGACCACCAACGGCACCCCGCGCCGCTGATACTCCATGGCCGCGTCGTAAATGGACATCTTCACGCCCTCGGGCTGCAGCAGCGTGTACCCGCCCTCCTCGCCGCCCAGCATCAGGTTCTTGATGCGCACGTTGGCAAACGTGCCGCGAGTCATCACCCGATCGTTCCCGCGCCGACTTCCATAGCTGTTGAAGTCGGCGAAGGCCACGCCCTGTTCCAACAGGTACCGTCC
>JAOADM010000048.1 GCA_026417315.1 Limisphaera sp. | reverse complement strand
TGAAACTTCTTGACTTGGTCGTAGATCTCCCTCAGGCCAAGTCGCCGCGCGTTCACGCGCGCGGCGCGGATTGAAACCATAGCGCGCTTCGCGCGCTGCGAGGTCGTCCTGTCGCCGCGCGTTCACGCGCGCGGCGCGGATTGAAACGGAGCGGCGGCGCGGATGAAGCCAAGTGACCGCCAGTCGCCGCGCGTTCACGCGCGCGGCGCGGATTGAAACACACTGTCACCACCGCATCGGCCGGCATGCCGGGGTCGCCGCGCGTTCACGCGCGCGGCGCGGATTGAAACCGCTGTTAGTTAGTCCGTACACCGCATCGGCGGGCGTCGCCGCGCGTTCACGCGCGCGGCGCGGATTGAAACGTGTGGTCCGACTCCACCAGCAACACTGAGCGCGGCGTCGCCGCGCGTTCACGCGCGCGGCGCGGATTGAAACAGGCAGTCGCAAACCGAGAGAAAAAAGTCAGAAAGTCGCCGCGCGTTCACGCGCGCGGCGCGGATTGAAACGTGCTGGAGCGGCAAGAGTGGCTAATCCGGGCGCAGTCGCCGCGCGTTCACGCGCGCGGCGCGGATTGAAACTCCGCCAATGCGGCAAAGTGCTTTCGCGTCATGTGTCGCCGCGCGTTCACGCGCGCGGCGCGGATTGAAACTCCTGTTCGGGTGTTTCGATGACGAGGGGCAGTTTGTCGCCGCGCGTTCACGCGCGCGGCGCGGATTGAAACACACAGCTCGACAAGGCACGCGCATGGACACAGCGTCGCCGCGCGTTCACGCGCGCGGCGCGGATTGAAACTTCCACGAGCGCGGATAGCGCGGCAAACAACGCGTGTCGCCGCGCGTTCACGCGCGCGGCGCGGATTGAAACTCAGTTAGGTCAAGCGGGTGACCGGTCAGCGGGGTCGCCGCGCGTTCACGCGCGCGGCGCGGATTGAAACGCTCACGCCCGGGGTTGCCGTCCCCGGCGGGTGGAGTCGCCGCGCGTTCACGCGCGCGGCGCGGATTGAAACGCTAATAATCCCGACTGCTGATCTCGAGAATTCGTCGCCGCGCGTTCACGCGCGCGGCGCGGATTGAAACTTTCCGTTGCCAGAAAGCTTTCCCCTTCCAGCAGTCGTCGCCGCGCGTTCACGCGCGCGGCGCGGATTGAAACTCTGCACGGCGGACCGCCTGTATGTCATATACGACGTCGCCGCGCGTTCACGCGCGCGGCGCGGATTGAAACAGACAAGCTCAACGCCCGGCGTGCGGAGGTCCGGGGTCGCCGCGCGTTCACGCGCGCGGCGCGGATTGAAACACGGCCGATGCGCTGCGTGCATGCTCGCAGGCCATGTCGCCGCGCGTTCACGCGCGCGGCGCGGATTGAAACGCAGGGCTGGCAGCCCCTGAACCCCAAGTCTGCTGGGTCGCCGCGCGTTCACGCGCGCGGCGCGGATTGAAACTCTTCCACGGAGGAAGAGGCTTCAACCAGTGCGGTCGCCGCGCGTTCACGCGCGCGGCGCGGATTGAAACGCGTAGGTAACGTGCATCCGGTCCAAGATTTGGAGTCGCCGCGCGTTCACGCGCGCGGCGCGGATTGAAACGGGTCGTAGCTCCGGACCTGAAGCACGGAGGGTGGGTCGCCGCGCGTTCACGCGCGCGGCGCGGATTGAAACATCGCGTACTTGAAGGAGCGCATGCGGGGCGGGTGTCGCCGCGCGTTCACGCGCGCGGCGCGGATTGAAACAGCTAATCGCAGCCAGGCTGATAGTGCGGGTTAGGTCGCCGCGCGTTCACGCGCGCGGCGCGGATTGAAACAGCAGAACGTTGCCACCCGCCACCAAAAACTGGAAGTCGCCGCGCGTTCACGCGCGCGGCGCGCGCATCCAGCTCAGCTGTTGAGGATTTCGAGCGCGATGTCGTTGCGTTCGTCGGTGATGAAGGGGATGCCCGTTTCCCGCTCCGTTTCGCGGTTGGCGGAGACCAGGTCGCTGCGATCCAGCGCGGCCAGAGAGAATTTCCGGGCACCGGCCATGAGTTGCTGGAGCCCCGCGGCCAGTTTGTCGGACAGGGTCCAGATGGCGATGGCGCCGAACGGAATGTTCTTCATTTCCTCCTTGCCGACCTTGCGTTCCACCTCGTAGTAGCCGGCGAAGATCTGTTCGGGGGACTGGCCCAGGTCGCGGACCGAGGCGGGCAGTTTGTCCCAGTTGCCGTGGACCTTGTCGGTGCGGACGAGTTGACCGTCCACGATGACTTCGCGTTCTTGACCCCGCAGGACGCCCTCGATGTTGGAGCCGAGGAAGCCGGGGATCATCAAGGCGCGGCCCATGCAGACGAGCCTGGTGAACGGCGCGCCCAGGGCGAGGGCTTTGAAGATGTGATCTTCGCGCGCCAGGCCGCCGGCGAAGGCCATGTCGACGGGCCGCTGGCCCTTGTCGGCGAGGATCCTGGCATATTGCCAGGCCTTGGCGTGGAGGAGGAGCGAGGGCACGCCCCAGGTTTCCATCATGTTCCACGGGCTCATGCCGGTGCCGCCGCCGGAGCCGTCGATGGTGAGAAGGTCCAGGCCCGCGTCGCTGGCGTATTTGATGGCCATGGCGAGTTCCTCCATGCCATAGGAGCCGGTTTTGAGGGTGATGTGCCGGTAGCCCAGGCGGCGGAGGTGGTCGACGGTGGTCATGAAGTTCTCGCGGACGGCCTCGCGACTGTGGCGGTCGGTGTAACCGAGCCGGCTGTGACGGGCGAAGGCGCGGATGGCGCCGCGTTCAAAGGCTTCCTTGACGCCCGGCTGATTCGGGTCCGGGTCCAGGACATAGCCGCGGTCGGCGAGCAGTTTGGCGTATTCGTAGGTGGTGACCTGGATTTCGCCGCCGATGTCCTTGGCGCCCTGACCCCATTTGAGTTCGATGACGATTTTGTCCCCGTACTTGTCGATGAGGTATTCGGCGACGCCATTGCGGCTGTCTTCGACGTTCATCTGGACGATGATGGCGCCGTAGCCGTCGTAATAGCGGAGGAACGTGTTCACGCGGCGGTCGAGTTCGGGGGAGTGCTTGACGCGGCCATTTTCGAAAACGGCCTGGCGATCGACGCCCACGACATTCTCGCCCACGACGATGGGGAACCCGACGAGGGCGGCACCGACGGCGAAGGATTCCCAGTATTTTGCGGCGATGAAGGTGGAGCCGAGGGCGCCGGTCATCCATGGGACACGGCAGCGGATTGGTTGGTGACGGCCGAAGCTGGTCTCGATGTTGACGTGGGGAAACACGCAGTCGTCCACGGGGTCGCTGAGGCCGGGGGGCAGGCCGTAGGCGCCGTAGAGGCGGCCCTGGATGCGCAGGGAGTTGTAGCCCACGCCGATGTGCCAGGTGTTGCCGCTGCCGGCGGTGACCATGCCGAAGTCGCGGGGATAGAGCAGTTTGCGGCCGACCATGCTGGCGAGCCAGGTCTCGCACTTGCCGGTACAATCGGCGCGGCAGAGCGTGCAGAGACCCGATTCGGTGGGATTGCCGCGGTTGGCGGTGCCGAGGACGTCGTTGCTTTTGCGCCAGTCGATCATGGCTGAAGGTTCCGGTTGGGGTTTCTGGTTTCGAAAGCTGCCAATGCGGATGGGCCGACTCGCTCTGGCTGGTTGGGCTGCCAAACGAGCTGCCCTTGGTGATTCGGATTCAAACCCGGACGTTGCATCAGTTTCGGCCAATGACCTTTCGGCAAGGTCGTTCGAGGGGCAACGCACGTTTTGGCCATTTTCTTGACATTTTTTGCGAAATCGTGCGGATGCGACGGGCAGGGCCGGCTGGGGCCCCCAGCGTCTCTGGGCGACGGGTGGTGAGCAGCTTTCTGGAGAATGCGACGATGGGCGGGCCGAGCGGGCCTGCCGCTGGCCTTGGCGGAGATCCGAGAGGGTGTGCCGGGGACATCGGCGCTCCAAGCCGGGGCGGCGGGCGGTCCCAGGGATTCGGGGCCGGCGGTGAATGCGATGGCCTCGAACCTGGCGGGTGCGAGGCCGCGCATTCCCCGGGCCGGTGCGGCGCGGGATCGTTGGAAATGAGGACGTGACAAGCCGAGCGGCCTTGCGCAGATTCAGAAGCGGTTATGAACACGAAGAGCTCTCAACCTCGCCGAATCAGCCGACGTGAGTTTCTTTCGACTGCTGCAGCCGCGGTGGCCTTTCCGACCATCGTCCCTGCCAGTGCGTTGGGCGGGGCCGGCCGGCCCGCCCCTTCGGAACGGATCACCATGGGCATCGTGGGCTGGGGCATGCAGGGGCCCAGCAACACGCGGGCGTTTTTGAACGAAAAGGACTGTCAGGTGGTGGCCGCGTGCGACGTGCACAAGGGACGGTTGCAAGCGGCGGTGGACACGATCAATCGCCACTACGGGAACAAGGATTGCAAGGCTTACACGGATTTCCGGGAGATGTTTGCGCGCAAGGACATCGATGCGGTCATGCTGGCGGTGCCGGATACTTGGCACGGGGTCATGTCCGTGGAAGCCGCCCGGCAGGGCAAGGACATCTACGGGGAGAAACCGCTGGCGCGGACCCTGGCCGAGCAACAGGCGATTGTGCGGGCGGTCCGGCAGCATCAGCGGATCTGGCAGACGGGCTCGTGGCAGAGGTCGGAACGCCATTTCCGGTATGCCTGCGAGATTGTGCGCAACGGGTTGATCGGCAAGATCCGGCGCGTGGAAGTGGGGTTGCCGGCCGGGCATACGGATTTTGCGCGGACCCTGGAGGCGTTCCAGCGGAAGATGGCGGCCATCCCGGGCGCGCCACGGAATCCCGCCGAGGTGGTGGAGGGCACGGAGGCCTGGAAGGCGGCGGTGTCGGATCCGCCTCCGGAGCTGGATTGGGACATGTGGCTGGGGCCGTCCCAAATGGAGCCCTACATCGAAGTGCGGGTGCACATGAACTGGCGCTGGAACTACAATGTGGGCGGTGGGCAGTTGCTGGACTGGATCGGGCATCATTGCGACATCGCCCACTGGGGGCTGGGCGACGACGACCGCATCGGTCCGCTGGAGATCGAGGGCGTGGGCGAGTTCCCGCCGGCCAAAGCGATCTGGAACACCTGCACCCGCTACCGTTTGGTGGCGAAATATCCGGGGGACATCGAGGTGGTGATCGCCGGCGGCCATCCCGATATCCGCAGCGGCACCAAGTGGATCGGCACGGATGGCTGGGTGTGGGTGGACCGGGGCAACCAGTTCGATTCGTCGAATCCGGAGTGGAATGACCGGCGTTCCCTGCCCGAGGATGTGCGGAAGGTCAAGTTGTACGAGTCGCCCGGCCATTTCCGAAACTTTTTGGACTGCGTGAAATCGCGCAAGCCGACCATCACGCCGGTGGAGGTGGCGCACCGCTCGGCCATTCCGGGTCACTTGGGTTTGATTGCCCTGTTGGTCGGGCGGAAGATTCGCTGGGACGGAAATCGGGAACAGATTCTGGGCGATTCGGAGGCGAGCCGGCTCATGCGGCGTCCGCTGCGCGAGCCGTGGAAGCTCTGAAGGCCGGTCGGCGTGAGGGGCGGCGCGATTTGGGTGGCGATTTTTTGGTGGTTCACCGCGCCAGGGGGTGTGCGCCGCTTTCGGTGATCCTGGCGCCGGCGGGGCGGGGCCGCTGGTCCCGGGAAACTGCGCACGGCCGTTGACTGGACCCCTCACCGGCTCGTCTCGAATGCTGTGTCCGCCTCCTGAGGGCGGCGGCACCCCGGCTCCGATCCGTAGCCGCCAACGTGAGTTGGCGGATGCCCCCTGCTCCACCGCCTCGCTGCATGATCCCCGCTTCAGGGTGACGGTCGGGCCAAGTCCGCCGCCTGACGCCGGCGCCGACCGAGCTCCAACTCCGTAGCCGCCGACGGGAGTTGGCGGAGGGTCCTCTTACAGAGCCTCCGCCGCCTCACGGCGGCAGCTGCCGAAAGCGGCAAAAAGACTTCTGCGGGGTTCGGGCATCGAGGGCACGGGCATCGAGAAGCTTTGTTTCTGTGAGTGCAGGGATCCTGGTGGAGAGCGGGGTTACAGCCAGGGTCGGAGTCCCTCGTGGCGGATGCGCCAGCGGCCGTTCGTGGGGAAGCCGGGAGCGTGGACCGGCGGTGCACCGGTCCAGCCGGCGGCCATCAATGCCACTGCGGCCAAGAGGCCCCCGTTGCCGGGAAGATAGGCGGTGAGGCCGGGGCGTTGGTAGTTGTGGCCGTTGGGATGATACCGATTCTTGACCACGGGCAGAAGGAGGGCTTCCACGGCCAGCTCGGGTTCCCCCGAACGGGCGGCCGCCATGGCGGTGAGAGGAAAATCCCAGCCCCAGCAGCGTTCCCACTGCCAGGTTTCCATCACGCAACGAACGGTGCGACGCATCATGTCGCGGTCCACGCCTTCGCCGGGCAGCATGCCAAGGGCACCGAGGAGGGCCGGGTGTTCCCAGTTCCAGCGGGTGTAGGTGTCGGTCATGCCTTCTTGCATCAGGTAGAGCCCGTCCGCGCTGGGGAGCGGGGCCAGGCCGTGAAGCACCGCCTGCCAGCGCGGCTCGCGGGGCAGGCCGAGTCGGCGACGCCAGAGCTGCGCGGTTTGCAGGCCCCAGCGCCAGTAGGCCAGCTCGAAGGTAGGGTTTCGGGTCGTGCGCGGATCGGTGTTTTCCGAGACCGTTTTGAGCGGGGGCCCGAGCACGTAGCGACCCGTGGCCCGGTCGCGTCGGGCAAAGGAGGCCATGAACTCGGCGGTTTCGAAAACGATGTCCCGCCAGGTCTGCAGCGTGCGCGGATGGGGATGCTGGCGCCAGCAGAGCTCGGCGTAGTAGATGGGATGGGGCTGTTGCCAGATGAGCAGGGGGCCGACCGGCGAGGGGCTGTCGCGACCCTCGGGCCCGACCATTTTGGGCCAGCGCGCGCCGCGGTAGCCCTGTCGTTGGGCCAGGGCACGGGCTTCGGGGAGGATGCGATGATAGAAGTCCAGACTGCGGGCAAAGAGGTCGAAGCGATTCCAGGCGACGAAGTGGACGGCGTGCCACCAGTGCATTTCGAGGTGGAACTTGCCGTACCAGCTGTTGAAGAGCAGGCCGGTTTCGGCGGGCGGCAGGGGTCCGGCGCAGTGCAGGGCGGTGTTGTACTGGGAGAGGATGATGCGGCGTTCGAGCTCCTCGGCCCGCGGGTCCGTGCTGCCGTCGAGATCCACCGCACCGCCGGTGGACCAGAATCGCGTCCAGTGACGGGCGGCAGAGGTTTGGATCGCGAGGACCGTGGGCAGGCGGCGGGGCAGGGGTTGGGGACTGAAGGCCAGCACGAAGCGCAGGCGCGGGCCGGTCGGTCGGAGGAGCCATGAATGATCCCCTGCGGACCGGAGTTCGGCCGGGTCCTCCCAGGCCCACACCACGTGGTAGCGCGCGTCGTCGAGGGTGCGCAACAGTCGCAGTTGGTGAGGGCGCCGGGCCTCGACCTCGGTGAAATGCCGATCGGGCGCGGACCAGTCGGCCATGGCGACGGCAGGGGAGCCGTAGGGGAAGCGGAGGCACAGGGCCAATGTGCCCCGGGTGAAGGCCGGAGCTTCGATTTCAAAGGCCAGCGCGTCGAGCTCGGGATGGCAGCAGGAGCGGACGTGAACGGGTTGTCCGTTCCACTCGAAGCGGCTGGTGAGCAGACCCTGCCAGAGGTCCAGGTGCTGGTGGCAGTGGAGCAGCTCCTCGGGCGCAAAGGGCGCCTCGGGGCGGTCGGGGCGGCTGAAGCTCAGTTGGCCCAAATGGAGCCGGTGGGGATTCTCCCGCAGCCAACGGTAGAGGGTTTGCTGCCCGGTCGATCGGGTGGCGTAGGGCACTTTGCGGCCGTCGGTTTCGTATTCCTCGTAGAGGAAGTCGTCCGGGTTCACGCCGGGCGGCGGCGGTGTAGTGTGCCAGGCCCAGTGGGCGGTGGTGCAGAGGGGAAAGTCTTTCTCGCATTGGGGTGCGAACGTTTGCAATCCGGTCAGATCGGCGGTGAACGCAAACCGGCCATTGCCCACGCTCAGTGCGGCAAAGGGATCGAACCGGTGCACGTGAGGTTCGTGCCGGCGCACGACGGCGCGGCGGTCAAGGGATTCCCCGGCACTGGCGGAGCGTGCCAGCGTGGCGGCCCAGGCGGTCATTCCGGCCACACCCCGAAGAAAGTCGCGTCGGTTCCAAAGCGGCATCACGGAGCCAACATGCACGACCGGGCATGGCCGGCCAAACCGGAAATGCCGAACCCCGGTCGAGCGAGCCACGGGTCGGCTCGGTTTGGACTGTGCAGGCGCCTGCACAATGGACGCAGCGGGGACAGGGCACCCTGCGATGCGGTGGGTGGGGAACCGGCGTCCGCTGTGACGCCGGTGGCGGCTGTGGAACGCAACCCTGTTCGGCGTCGGCAGCGGGACTTGCCGTGTTCGGAGCCGGTGGTGCGTGGCGAGGACGGATGCGGGTTTGGAATTGAGCCGGGATCGGCGGCTGCGTATGGGGACGGGCTTGTGACGGGAGACTACGAGGCACGATTTGGTGGAATCCGGCGCCTGCTGGGCGCAGCGGCGCAGGAGCGACTGCGGCGGGCCCATGTCTGTGTGGTGGGCGTGGGCGGGGTGGGCTCATGGGCGGTGGAGGCGCTGGCGCGAAGCGGTATCGGGGGGCTGACGTTGGTGGATTTCGACGAGGTCTGCATCACGAACGTGAACCGGCAGTTGCCCGCTTTGAGCGGCCAGTTCGGCCGGCCCAAGGTGGAGCTGTTGGCCGAGCGGGTGCGGTTGATTCAACCCGAGGCCGAGGTGCGGCCCTGGCAGACGCAGTTTACGGCGCGGACGGCGGCGGAGATCCTGGCGCACCCGTACGACGTGGTGTTGGACGCGATCGACCGGCCTGCGCTGAAGGCATTGCTGATTGCCGGTTGTCGGGAGCGAAATCTGCTGGTGGTGAGCTCGGGCGGCGCCGGAGGGCGGCGGGACCCGACACAGGTGCGGGTGGAAGATCTGGCGCGGGTCACGCATGATCGGCTGTTGCAAGCCACGCGCAAGTTGTTGCGCACGCGACACGGGTTTCCGCGGGTGCCGGGTCGGCCCATGGGCGTCTGGTGTGTCTATTCGCCCGAGCCTCCGGTGTTTCCCCAGCCGGACGGCTCCGTGTGTGGGCAGCCGGCACCCGGCGTGGATTTGCGTTTGGACTGCCGCAGCGGCTACGGCACGGCCTGTTATGTCACCGGCGCGTTCGGGTTTGCCGCGGCTTCCGTCGTGGTACGGTTGCTCGTGGGCGAAGTGCGGGGGACGCACAACGCGCCGAACAGCCGATGAAAGTTGGCCTCCACCTGAGCGGCGAGGGTTTCCATCGGCATTTCTCGGAGCTCCGCAGCAAATTGGTAAACGGCGGGCAGATTGGCCGGATGATTCAGGGGCCGCCCGGTTCGAGGATCTGTCCACGCGTACCGTTGGCGCTCGGGAGGAAGCGGTTGGTCCGGAGCGTCGGTTTCGATGAGTAAGCGCTCCAGGGGCACGAGGCGGAAGACTTCCTGCTGGCGGGTCTTGCGCGGGTGGGCGAAGTAACCGGGCAAGGAAAAATACGCACCCAGGTCGGCCAAAGGCTTCACCATTTCCGCGGGCCCGCCGTAGCTGTGCAAAAGGAACCCGCAGGCCGGCCGGCGATGGCGTCGGAGCAGCTCGTAGAGCCGTCCCCATGCCTGGAGGCAATGAATGCTCACGGGCAGATTTCGTTCCGCTGCCAGTTCGAGTTGGGCCAGAAACACGTCTTCCTGACCCTCGTACGGCAGATCGGATTTCCAGCGATCGAGCCCGATTTCCCCGACGGCCGACGGGGCGGCGTCCAGGTGCCGTTGAAGCGCCTTCAGCCAGGCGTCGGTTCGCTCAGCCACGTACCAGGGATGATAGCCGAAACTGGGCAGCACTTCGGGGTAGGTCCGGGCCAGGGCGAGAACGTCCGGCCAGTCCTCTTCGCAGGATCCGTTGACCACCATGCGGACCAGGCCGGCCTGCCGGCAGGCTTGCACAAGATCGGCCTGGCGGCCGGCGAAGCGCTCGTCTTGAAGGTGATTGTGGGCGTCGTACAGGCGCATGGTGGTGATTGCCCGGCTGCGCCGCTCCGGGCCGCCGCGGTCTCATCCCCCATTCACTGGGGCACCAGCGTGACTTGGAATTCCAAGTGGGCGGTCAGCGGAGTGTCCGGGCGGATCAACACATTGGTGACTTCACAGGTCAGGCGCACGGTGCGTTGGCCCTGGCGATCGGCGGCGCGACCGCGCACTTCGAGCAGGGCCACGCGTCCGGCCGGCAGACGAAGTTCCCCGGGAAATGCAAGGTCCGGATCCTCGGCGCGGAACCGGAGCTCGTAAGGAATGTCCGAATCGTTTTGGATCTGGACATAGGCCCGGCCGGTCCCGCGGACGCGCACTTGCGGGGTCAGGATGCGGAGGGAGCGTTCAAAGATGGGCCGGACATGTTCATCGCGCCCGATGAGCCGGTGGCCGGCCAGGACGGCCGTGCGACGGGCAAAGAGCGCTTCGCGGATGGCGTCGAGGCTGCGTTCCCGGGCGAAGACCAGCGTCACGGGCCGACGGTCTCCGAGGTGCAGGTCATAATCGAGGCCGATGGGGTTGTGGATGTCCGAGTTGCTGAGCATGGTGAGGTTTTTCTCCAGACACCAGGCGTGGGCCTCGGGGTAGTAGTCGCGCTCGTTGACAACCTCGATGCCGTGGAGCTGGTCCTGAGCCAGAAGCTGGTCATGTTCCGGGTACCACCGGGCGCGGCCGTCGGGCTGTTGAGCGCGCCATCCGGGGTGATTCCAAAAGATAAAAGCGCCCTGTCGACGCGCCTCCGCAAGTGCGTCCCGCCAGTCGGGCACGTCCAGCCTGGTGGCGTCCTTCAGGAAAATGGCGTTCAAATGTCCCGGCGGCATGGAGCGGGTGATTTCGGACCCCGGGATCACGAGGAGCTGAAGGGCCTCGCCGTGGCCGCGGGCAATTTGGTAGGAGCGGTTGTGGGCCGTGGGGAGGTCCTTCTTGTGAGGCTGATGTTCGATGTGGTCCGTGATCGCGATGGCATCCAGGCCCTCCCGCCAGGCCTCCTCCGCGCGGATGTCCGGCCAAACCTTGCCGTCGGAAAAGACGGTGTGGGTATGGAAGTCACACTTCAACGTGAGGAAGCCGGGCAGGTCGGGGACGCGCAGCGGCGCGCGGGCGCGGTCGTGACCGTGGGATGGGTGCGTGAGACCGAAGTTCAGGAGCAGCAATGAGAGGCAAAGGAGTCTTCGCATAATCGCTCGGCCGCAAATTACACGGGATCCTCGGACCGTCAACGCGCGAGGCCGGCAGTCGAGGGAGGTCGGCCCGTTTCCGGTTTTCGGGCATCCTCGACATCGATGGAGTTTTGGACCTGCTCGGCGTGGAGAAGAGAGCGTGGAGAAGAAATGAAGGCAGAGGGTATGTCGTCGGAATTCCTGAATCCGGATCTCCAAAAACAGATGCAGCCTGCGCGCTCTGCGGATCGCACCGGTCCGTCCACGCGCCAAAGTTGGATTTCCATCGGCGGCCCGGGGCAACGCTCGGCGAATGCAGGACCCAGGGAACCACGGCGTCCTGAATGGGCACGACCCGGTGACCCCATCGCGCGGGCCGGACGTGCCCATACCGAATTCCGCCTCGTCAGGGCGGAACGAATTGGGGAATCCGGTTCCCCGACGCGCTGCCTCGGGCTGGCGGATGGACGCCCAGACAGGGCGTCAAGAGCGCCGCAGGCTCACCCATTCGCCCCGGAACGAAGCAATTCGGCTGCCCGAGGCGCCTCTTTGAGTCGGCGTCTCTGCGCCCGGTTTAGGGAGAATCCAAGGTGCGCCGAGGAGGGCGAAACGTTTCCGGTCCTGAAAGGATTGCGTGGAGAAGCAATTGCAGAGGCGGCGTGGGACAATTGTCGTTTGCCGCGTTGGTGCAGGCAGGACCCCGACGCCGCAGATACGCTCTCGAAGCGCATTTCAGTTTTTGAACCCTGCGGAGGCTCAGTGGCCTGTCGGGCCTCTCGGGTCCGGGGAACTCTGCGGAAACCGGCATTTGCTTCG
Source organism: Limisphaera sp. (assembly GCA_026417315.1). Lineage (GTDB taxonomy): Bacteria > Verrucomicrobiota > Verrucomicrobiia > Limisphaerales > Limisphaeraceae > Limisphaera. The sequence continues at coordinate 9,123 of JAOADM010000048.1, read as the reverse complement.
GGCACTCAAATCCCCGGGGACCAAAAACGGAAATGCGCCGAAGAGAGGTCGAGGCGGATCGGTTGTTGGGTTGTCACCGAACCGTAACAAAATCGTCAAAAAGCTGTCATCTTGGCGGAGGAGGTTGGGGTGGGATCCGGAAAGGTCCCGGGCTGCGGGTTGGTGCCCGTGCGGGAGTTGGTTCCCGGAACCAATCCCTCGGCCGTGGCCGGCCGGGTCCCAAGCCCAACTACGTGGCAAGCAAAGGTGACATGATTATGAACACGATTCGATCCGGCACGGTTCACGCAGTGAGGACGATGCCCTCGTTTGTTTCGCCCTCCGCTTGGAGGCAGCGCAAATCCCTGGCCTTGTGGGCGTGGGGTTGTTTGATGGTGGCCGTGCATGCGATGGCGGCGCCGGTGAAGGTGGATCCGAACCTTCCCGAATACGAGCGGGTCCCCGGGGTTTCGGGCAATCTCAACTCGATTGGCTCGGACACTCTCAACAACCTCATGACCCTGTGGGCGGAGGGGTTTCAGGCGGTGTATCCGAACGTGCGCATTCAGATCGAGGGCAAGGGCTCGTCCACGGCACCCCCGGCATTGATCGAGGGCACCGCGCAGCTCGGTCCGATGAGCCGCGAAATGAAAGGGACGGAACGCGACGCCTTCGAGCGGAAGTACGGCTACAAACCCACCGAGATTCGCGTGGCCATCGACACCCTGGCCATTTATGTTCACAAGGACAACCCGCTGGCCAGTCTGACTCTGGAGCAGGTGGACAGTTTGTTTTCCAGCACGCGGAAGCGCGGTGGGCCGCCCATCGAGCGCTGGGGAGACCTGGGGCTGACCGGCGCCTGGGCCAGTCGGCCCATCTCCCTGTACGGCCGGAACAGCGCCTCGGGCACCTACGGCTTCTTCAAAGACCACGCCCTCCTCGGCGGCGACTTCAAGCCCACGGTGAAGGAACAACCCGGGTCCTCGTCGGTGGTGCAGGGCGTGGCCAGTGACCTTGCCGGGGTCGGGTATTCGGGAATCGGTTACATCACCAGCGGAGTGCGGGCCGTTCCGCTGGTGGGGCCCGACGGCCAGCCGCATCCTCCGACTTTGGAAAGCGCGCTGAACGGGACTTATCCCCTGGCGCGCTTCTTGTACATCTATGTCAACAAGCCGCCGGGGCGGCCGTTGGATCGGTTGACCCTGGAATTTCTGCGGTTCGTCCTCTCCAGGGCGGGGCAGGAGGTGGTCGTCAAAGACGGTTACTACCCCTTGCCCGCTGCGTTGGTGCAGGAAGAGCTGAAAAAACTGATGGACTAATATTTCCGGGCGCCACCTCGCAGGGGTGCCTTTTCCGAGAATGCCCGAAGCCGTTCTGCCACCCCCGACCCGGGCGCCACTGCCGCAGCGCTACGAAACGGCGCGGAGCACACTGTGGTGGGACCGGTTCATGAACCGGTTCATCACCGTGGGGGGCGTGGCCATCATCACGGTGGTGTTGGGCATTTTCGTTTTCATTCTCTGGCAGGTGCTGCCGCTGTTCCGCGGGGCCACTGTGCAGACTCTGCAAGTGGTGCCCGCGTCGGACACTGCCGAGTATCTGGCCCTCGGTCTGGATGAGTATGGCGAGATGCCGTTCCTGCTGGACCGGCGGGGACGGTTGCATTTTGTGGAGTTGAACCGGCCGGGACAGCACCGGGTGCATCCGCTTTTTCCGGAAGACAACGTGGAGGTAACGGCCTGGCGTTATCACCCCGGCCGGCAGGAACTGCTCTGCGGGACGCGGGATGGGCGTCTGGAACGGATCGAAATCCGGTATCGGACGGTGCATGGTGGCGGCGAACGTCGGTTGGACCCCGACGTGCAAGTGCAACTCCTGCCCGCCCTGGCCAGGCCGGGCCATCCGGTGCGCGCGGTGGACTACGGAGACAGCGGGACGGACAAACTGGTGGCCCTGGCCCAGGAAGTGGAGGGGCGTTTCGAGGTCCGTGCCGCCCTGTTGACGCAGACACGCGGCCTGCTTGGCGCGGGCCAGGTGCGCGTGGAGGCGACCTTCGATCTGACCGACCAGGTCCCCGGTCGCCTCACTCACCTGTTGGTCAACCGGATGGCCGATGCGATTCTGATGGCCACGGCGGAGGGGGAGATTCTCTACTTTCACCGCGAGGGGAGGGCCCTCCGGTTGCGGCAGCGATTCCGTCCCTTCAAAGACTGTCTCCGTACCGAGATCGTGTTGATGGACTTTTTGCTGGGGGACGTAACGCTGGTCCTGGGCAATGCCGAGGGGCGCGTGCGGTTGTACTCGCTGTTCCGGCCCGGGGCCGAGGGCGACCGGGTCTTCGGGCGCACCAAGCAGTTTCCCGATCTGGCGGGCCCGCCGGCGTTTTACTGTGCCAGTCAGCGCAACAAGGCTTTCGTCATCGGTCAGGGAGCCGAGGTGCGTCTCTGCTATGCCACCACGGAGAAGGTACGGTGGCACACGGACCTGGAGGTGCCGGTCCAACTGGCGGCGCTCAACAGCAAGTACGATCGGCTGGTGTTGCTGGATGCGCAGCAGAATCTGCGTGTGTACCGCCTGGAGGATCCGCATCCCGAGGCCAGTTGGCGCGCCTTTTTTGGCAGGGTTTGGTACGAGGGGGCGGATCGGCCGCGGTTTGAATGGCAGTCCACGGGCGGGTCGGATGCATTCGAGCCGAAGCTTTCGATGGTGCCGCTGATGGTGGGCACCTTGAAAGGGACGTTTTACGCGATGTTGTTTGCGGTCCCGGTGGCGCTGCTGGCGGCGCTGTATGTTTCGCAGTTTGCGCCACCGGAGTTTCGGGGCGTGGTGAAGCCGACGATGGAAGTGATGGCCTCGCTGCCGTCAGTGGTGCTCGGTTTTCTGGGGGCGTTGTGGTTGGCCCCGCGTTTGGAAACCCGCGTGCCTTCGGTGTTGTTGATCCTCGTCCTCGTGCCGCTGGCGGCCCTGGCGATGGGGGCGCTCTGGTCGCGTTTGCCCGTGGTGTGGCGGGCCCGGGTGCGGCCGGGGTACGAGTTTCTGGCCCTGGTGCCGGTGCTGGGTCTGGTGGGTTTGGCGGGTTGGATGTGGGGGCCCGTGTTGGAGCGATGGTTGTTTGTGGTGACCGACCCCGCGACCGGCGAGCGGGTGGCGGATTTTCGGCTCTGGTGGCCGGCGTTTACGGGGGCGGATTTTCAGCAGCGCAACTCGGTGGTGGTGGGATTTGTCATGGGATTTGCCGTGATTCCCATCATCTTCACGCTGGCGGAGGATGCCCTGTCCAACGTGCCGGCCACCTTGCGCAGCGGGTCGCTGGCGCTCGGGGCGAGCCGCTGGCAAACCGCCCTTTACATTGTGCTTCCCACGGCCTCCGCCGGCATTTTCTCCGCCCTGATGGTCGGGTTGGGCCGGGCCGTGGGCGAGACGATGATCGTGGTGATGGCCACGGGGAACACGCCCATCCTGAGTTTCAACCCGTTCTCCGGGATGCGGACGTTGTCGGCCAACCTGGCTGTGGAGCTGCCCGAAGCGCCGCATCACAGCACGTTGTACCGCACCCTGTTTCTCGGGGCGCTGCTGTTGTTCGTGTTCACGTTCGTCATCAACACGGTGGCCGAGATCTTGCGCCAACGGTTGCGGGATCGATTCAAGACGCTTTGAGCGATGCAAGGCCGAGGTCCATGGCAGGAACGCGTGCGGGCACCCGGGGAGCCGTGGGTTTGGTTCACCGCGGTCGGGCTGACCGTGGGATTGGTAATGATTCTCGGGTTGCTGGGCCTGGTGCTGGTGCAAGGGCTCAAAGCCTTTTGGCCCCGGCGCGTGGTGGAAATCACCCTGAAGGCGGACACCTCGCCCCAGTTTCGGGGCTCGCGGGTACTGGCGGGCGAGCGGGTGCTGGAGCGGCGCAAGAGGCACCCGGCGGTGGAGGTGGCGGGGCCGTCGGAAGACCGCGAGTGGCAGTTGTTTTTGGGCAACAAGGACGTGTACGGCCAGGCCTTTCGCTTCGTGGACGTTGCGGACGTGGAGCGGGTGCGTATGCCCTCAGGATTGCTGCGGCTGGAGCGCACGGAGTACGGACCGTTGTTGGCCTATCCGGTGGCACTCGAGAGTCCGGGGGCCGAACCGCTTCCGGCAGAACACCCGGCCTTTTTGGCCACGTTGCAGCAGAGGATCGAGGAGGCCCATCAGCGCCGCGGCGAGATCCGGCGGCTGGAGAAAAAGGAGATCGGCGAACTCAATCGGCAATTGGAAAAGCTGCACTGGCGGCTGAGGGCGCTGGAACGTCGGCAGGCCGGCGGCGGGGACGTGTCCGCGGAGCTGGCCGGGATTCGTCAGCGTCAGCGGGAACTGGAGGCCGCCTACGAAACGTTGGCCGCCCGTGCACGGGAATTGCGTGCGGCGCAGGAGCGGGATCGGCTGGTATGCCGTCTGCCCACCGGGGAAGAGCACCGGGTGCCGGTGGGACGCCTCCTTTCGTTTTACGCCCCGAACGATCTGGGGTGGTTCGGACGGCTGCAGGTGTTTGCCACCAGGCTGCGGGAGTTTCTGACGCAGGAGCCGCGGGAGGCCAACACGGAGGGCGGCATTTTCCCGGCCATTTTCGGCACGTTTGTGATGACCGTGCTGATGAGTCTGGCCGTCACGCCGCTGGGCGTGGTGGCGGCGTTGTACCTGCGCGAGTATGCGCGGCAGGGCTGGTTGACCCGTGCGGTCCGGATTGCGGTCAACAATCTGGCCGGCGTGCCCTCCATCGTGTTTGGGGTATTCGGGCTGGGGTTCTTTGTGTACGTGCTGGGGGGACAGGTGGACCGGCTGTTTTTTGCAGAGCGCCTGCCGACTCCCACCTTCGGCACGGGGGGCCTTTTGTGGGCCAGTCTGACGCTGGCGCTGATGACGGTCCCGGTGGTCATCGTGGCCACCGAAGAGGCTCTGGCGGCCGTGCCCCGCAGCACACGCGAAGGTTCCCTGGCCTGTGGCGCTTCGCAATGGCAGACCATCCAGCGGGTGGTGCTGCCCGCGGCTGCTCCGGGCATCCTCACCGGCCTGATTCTGGCCATGGCCCGCGGGGCCGGCGAGGTCGCGCCGCTGATGCTGGTCGGGGTGGTGAAACTGGCGCCCGAACTGCCGATCAACACCACGTTTCCCTACGTCCACCTGGACCAGAAATTCATGCATCTGGGTTTTCACATTTACGACCTGGGGTTTCAATCGCCGGACAGCGACGCGGCGCAGCCGATGGTTTTTGCCACGACCCTGTTCCTGTTGGCCCTGGTGGTGGTGCTGAATCTGACTGCCATCGGCCTGCGGAATCATCTGCGGCGGAAGTATGCCTCCGGCGCCTTTTGATTTGAGATGGTTATGCCGGTTCTGACATCGTTGACCCAGCCACAAGCCATGGATGCCGATTCTTTCCAAGGGACCGCCCCGGCCGGAGGCACGGCCGTGCGTTTGCAGACGGCGGAGCCCCGGGGCCAGGCGGATACAGCCCCGGGTTACGACCCGCGGTTGATCGAAATCGAGCACTTCGACTTTTTCTACGGGCCGCAGCAGGTGCTTTTCGATGTGAATCTGACGATTCCCGAACGGCACGTGACGGCCCTGATCGGTCCGTCGGGCTGTGGCAAGACCACGCTGTTGCGCAGCCTCAACCGGATGAACGATCTGATCGAGGGGGCGCATCATCGCGGGGACATTCGCATCCGCGGCCGCAGTATTTTCGATCCTCACCTGGAGGTGATTGCACTGCGCAAACGGATCGGCATGGTCTTTCAGAAATCGAACCCTTTCCCCAAGTCGATTTTCGAGAACGTGGTCTATCCGCTCCGCGTGGCCGGGGTGCGGCAGCGGGCGGTGTTGGAGGAGGTGGCGGAGCGGAGTCTGCGGGCGGCCGCGCTCTGGGACGAGGTGAAGGACCGGCTGCACAGCAGTGCCCTGGGGCTGTCCGGGGGCCAGCAGCAACGCCTTTGCATCGCCCGCGCCATTGCCAATCAGCCCGAAATCCTGTTGATGGACGAGCCGTGCTCGGCACTCGATCCGGTGGCCACGGCGCGGATCGAGGAGCTCATTCTCGAACTGAAGCGCCAGTTCACCATCGTCATCGTCACGCACAACATGCAGCAGGCCGCCCGGATCTCGGATTTCACCGCCTTCTTCTATCTCGGTCGGCTGGAGGAAGCCGGCCCCACGCACAAGATCTTCACCAGTCCCAAATCCAAACGGACCGAGGATTATGTCACGGGCCGATTTGGCTGAGCCGGAGTCCATCCATGGAGGTTCCTTTTGAGCGCGAATTGCAGGAGCTGAACGAACGCCTGTTGACCATGGGCAGCCTGGCCGAGCAGGCAGTCCACCGCGCTTTGCAGGCCTTCGAGCAGCGGGATCCCGAGCTGGCCACGCAGGTGCGCGATGCTGATACGGTTCTGGATCGGTTGGAGATCGAGGTGGACGAACGCGCCATTGTTTTGTTGTCCAAGGCTCCGCTGGCGCGGGACCTGCGGATGGTCACCATGGCCATGAAAATCTCCCAGAACCTCGAACGCATCGGGGACGAGGCGGCCAAAATCGCCAAGCGGGCGCGCGCACTGGCCAGCGAGCCTCCGGTGCGGATCGACGTGGACCTCCATCCACTGGCCTGGGAGGCGCGCACGATGCTCAAAAACGCATTGGACGCATTTGTGCGACGGGATCCGGAGGCCGCCCGGGCGCTGATCCCCCGGGATCAGTCTGTGGACGCCGCTCACAAGGCCGTGCGCGAGAAACTGGTGAGCTACATGCAGGCCCATCCGGAGGCGGTTCCCCAGTGTCTGGAGGTGCTGACGGCCGCCAAGTGCCTGGAACGAATCGCCGACCACGCCACCAACATCGCCGAGGATGTCGTCTATCTTTGCGAGGCCAGTGACATCCGTCACCTGCCCAAGACGGGAGCTCCACCCGCCCCGACCGAATCATGATCGGATCATGAGCGCCAAACCGTGCATCCTTGTCGTCGACGACGAGCCGGAGACGCTCGAGTTGGTCAGTTTGCATCTGCGCCAGGCCGGCTTCGAGGTCCTCACCGCGGAAGATGGAGCGGCCGCGTTGGAAAAGGCTCGGGCTCGTCTGCCGCAACTGATCGTGCTGGATCTCATGCTGCCGGAAACGGATGGTTTGGAGGTGTGCAAACGGCTGCGGCGGGATCCGGCCACGGCCGGCATCCCGATTTTGATGCTGACTGCCCGCGCCACCGAGGTGGATCGCGTGCTCGGCCTCGAACTGGGAGCGGACGACTATGTGACCAAGCCGTTCAGCCCGCGGGAACTGGTGCTGCGCGTCCGGAAGCTCCTGGAACGGAAAGGCCCGGGCGAGCCCGCCGAGGTTCTGCAGTTCGAAGACCTGGTGATCGACGTGCCGGCGCATCAGGTGACCGTGGCGGGGCAGGTCGTGCATCTGACGGCGACCGAGTTCAAGCTGTTGGCCACCCTGGCCCAGCGTCGCGGCCGGGTGCAGAGCCGGGAACAGTTGTTGCGCGACGTCTGGGATTACGCCCCGACGGTGGACAGTCGCACGGTGGACACCCATATGCGGCGGCTGCGCGAGAAACTGGGCCCGGCCGCGCACCATCTGGAAACGGTTCGTGGAGTCGGTTACCGGTTCGCCCCTTGAGCACCTCGATGGCGTGGGCCATGATACGTCCATGGGGCTTGCCGTCCTGTGCGCGGGCTTGCTCGTGGCGCTGGTGCTGCTGCACCTGGGCTGGCGCCGCCGCTACCGCGAGCTCCGGCAGATCCATGAACAGACCGTCCAACGCTGGGCCCGGTCCCACACGGAGTTTGTTCAAGAAGCTCAGACACGCTTGACCGCGGTGCTCAACACGCTGGCTGAAGGCATTCTGCTGTTGGATGAACATCACCGGGTTTTGCTTGCCAATCCCGCCTTTCGCTCGTTGTTCCAGCCGCCTGCCGCTCCGGAGGGCCAACCGCTGCTGGCGGCCCTGCGCTGGCACGAGCTGGATGAACTGTCCCGCGCGCTGTCGCCTGAACAGCCCGCCCTGACCCGGGAACTGGCCTGGAGCGGTCCTCCCGAACGTTGGCTGCGGGTCAGTGCCGCCGCCCTTTTCGATGCCGCGGGGAAACGCCTGCACACCATCCTGGTGTTCAGTGACCTGACCCGGCTCAAACAACTCGAACGTGTCCGACAGGAGTTTGTGGCCAATGTGAGCCACGAGTTGCGAACCCCGCTCTCGCACATCAAAGGGTATGTGGAAACCCTCCTGACCGGCGCGGCCAGCGATCCCGCCCTCCAACAACGCTGCCTTCAGACCATTGCACGCAACGCGAACCGTCTGGAGCTGCTGATCGAGGACCTCCTCACCCTGGCGGAATTGGAATCCGGTCAGGTGGCCCTTCAACCCCGCCCGATCTCGTTGCCGGATTTTGTCGGCAAAATCCTGCAGGACTTTCAGCCGCGGGCGTCTGCCAGGCAGATCCAATTGGAATCCCAGGTTCCCCCTCTGCGTGTCCGGGCCGATCCACTGCGCCTCGAACAGGTGCTGGCCAATCTGCTCGACAACGCCATCAAGTACGGCCGGCAGGGGGGCCATGTGTGGGTCCGAGCCCGGACCTCGTCGGACGAATGGGTGGAAGTCGCCGTGGCCGACGACGGCCCCGGTCTGCCACCGGAGGCCTGCGAACGGGTGTTCGAAAGGTTCTACCGGGTGGACAAGGCCCGTTCCCGCGAGCAAGGCGGTACGGGGTTGGGCCTGGCCATCGTGAAACACATCGTGCAGCGGCACGGCGGTCGCGTTTGGGTGGAAAGCCAGCCGGGCCGCGGCGCGACCTTTTATTTCACCCTGCCGTCTGCGCCGGAACCTGCGGTCGCGGTTACGGAGTCCCCTGCTGTCGCCGCCGCCCCTTCTGCAGCTTCAAAGGTCGCCGGTAATGGGGGCCTGTCCGGGGGCGACACTCGCGAATAGCTACCGGCAACGCGGTGTCGACCCCAACCGGGGGCGACCTCGCAGTCCACTTCCCGGGAGGCCGGCACGGAAGGGGAGCTCTTCGAGGGGGTCGAGTCCCGGGCTGGCTTCGCGGAAGCAACGGGTTCATCGTAAAAGTGCGGAGTGCGGGACCGGAACATGGGGATGGCCCATATGTACTCGGTGTTGGCCGATGC
>JAOADM010000047.1:8855-21254 GCA_026417315.1 Limisphaera sp. | reverse complement strand
ATCAAGTCCGTGTCGTTGCTCCCGCCGCTCTGGAGCACGACCGCCCCCCGGCCGGAGCTGCGCGTGCCCGTCTCGCCGAAGGCGTAAGGATCAAAGCCCGACGCCAGCAACCGCGCCCAGCGCACGGTCTGACCGGTCTCGGGCTTGAAATCCGTGGTCAACCCGGCCAACTGGATGCCGCCCAGACCACCGCCGGCGTCGCGATGGAACAACACGTTGTGATCCAGGTAGGTCGTGGCATCCACCAGCTCGAGGCCCAGCAGCCGGAGACTGAAATGGCCGGTCACGTCGAACGTGGCATCGAAGTTCCACCACGGATTGGCCAGCGGCGCGACGCGGAAATCGCTGCCCAACCGCAGGCCCAGCGTCGTGGCGCCGCTCACGATCGAGGCCACGCTGCCCTCGAGCCCCAGCTCCAGTTCCAACCACGCGCCCACCTCCGCAGCCAGTGTGGTGAACACGGTCGGGTCGGACACCCGCAAGGGCACGAACTCCTTGATCGGCTCGTAGAAAAAGCCGTTGGTGTTTGCCGTGGGCCGCGCGGGGTCGTAGCCCATTTCCATCCCGATGGTGAAACTGCTTTGCAACGGAAGCGTGAGCTTTTGCGGCAGGTTGGCTTCCACGCCGGCGGTCAGCCGCGCCACCGGGCCGACCGTGATCGGCACACCGGCGATGTTGAGCGTGACCGGTGGCAACGGCAGGTCGAAGATTTCCACCGTCTTCTCTGCCGGCGGGGTGTTGGTGGTGTTCTCCCCGCCGTCACATTCGAGCACCACGTTCATGACCACCCCGGCATCCAGATGCACGAACGCGTGTCGCAGGGCGAAGTTGCGGATGCGCGCCTCGATCTTCAGCCCCGACGAACGCAGCAGCAGCTCGCCGCTGAGCCGGACCTTGTCGGTGAGGGGGAGGTCGTTGAAGTGCCACGGGATCGCGTTGAACCCGCGGAGGTCGGCCAGCCGGCCATCGCGCGGGTCATCCCGTTCGATCATTTCAGCGAGGACGTCGCGCGCGTCCTGCTCGGCCCCGGTGTAGGTGTTTTCCAGCTCCGGATTGTAAACGTCGCGCACCGGATTGTCGTAGGCGTCCAGGGCCGCCACCTGCACGAACGACCCACTCTGCAGCACGTCCAGCAGGGAGCGGATGCGACCGGTCACGTGCACGTCGTTGCCGACCTGCGCGACCGCGGTCACTTCGAACGGCAGATACAGTCCCAGCCACGGCTCGGTCTGGTGAAACGGGTCGGCCGCGTTGGGCGCAGGTCGGGCCAACAGATTCACGCCCGGGTCTTCCAGCAGCAGATCGCCTGGTTGCAGTGTCGAAAGGAACGTCGTCAGCCGGTCGAACTTGAGGGTGGTCACGCCCAGCACGGTCTCCGCCGGCGGCAGCCAGGCGTCCTCGGTCTCCTGGTCAATACCGCGCGGCGGCGCGTTGAACACCCACAGCTCGAAGCCCGAGTGCGTCAGGGCCGACCCGCTGAGGAGGTTCGAGACGGCAAGCTCGACCTCGTTGCTGGCCACGGCGGCGTAAAAGGGCGGGGAGTTGGACAGGGCGCCCATTGCCGGCAAAAGGTCGGGAAACGTGGCGGTGGGAGCGGCGGCGGAGAACTCGTTCGTCGCGAGCCCGGCGTCCACGGCCAGGAAAAGCTCCGACCACGTGTTCGAGCCGTTGTTTTGCAGGTCGGTGGTGAACACCAGCAAGGTCTGGCTGTCGGCCACGGGCAGTTCCGCCAGCACGCGGGCATTGACCAGTTGGAGGTTTTCCGCCGCCCGGGCCGCGGCATCGAGGGTGCGGCGCTGGCCCAGCCGGTCCGTGGCGTGAAGCACCAGCGGACTGCCCGAGAGCAATTCGTCGCGCGCGGCGGTCAGGCTGGCCGTGGGCACGCGCAGATACATTGAATTGGTCACAACAAGGGTGCTGTTGGTGGAGAGCAGGCCCAGGATCTCGAGTCCGTTGGCAATGATGCCGTAGGCAACCCCGTTGCTGCTGCCGAGCTGAAATCCCACCTGCACGGCGCTCCACAACCCTTCGCCGACGTTTTGCACGCCGGCGCGGACCTCGAGCAACACGCGGCCGTCGGGCAACAGATGCTGGCTCTCCATCTGGATGGCGCTTTGCAGCAGCACCAGTTCGGCCGGCTGGTCCAGATCCGTGCCCAGCGTGGGCGAGGTGAACTCTGCGGCATAAACCTTGCCCAAGAGGAAAGCGGCGGCGGGTAAGGCAGGGATGATTGTCTTCACACTGTCTTATGACGCGCTGGCGAAGTGGCTGTTACAGGTGCTTGCCGGCTCGGCCCTGGACGCGCCCGCTTTCGAAAACTCTGGCCTCTCCGGCCGACATCGCCCGCGCTCAAACCGGGTTTCCTTTTATCCACCCGGGTGCGGGCTCGTGCGGCCTGATGGATGGCCGCTCCAACCGGGCCGGCGTTGCGATTGCAGGCGGTGAGCCGGACGCCACCGGCAGTCCCGGCCAGGGCAGGCACCTCGAACACGGTTGTGCCAGGGGTGTGGTCGATTTGGGCAGAATCCGTCCCGTGGGCCAAGACCGGTCGCAGGCCCGCTTTGCCCGGCTGCCGGCGTTTTGGGCGGTTTTCCCGAGCGTGGTCGGGCCGCCCACTTTTGCCCGTGCCTGGTTTGACAAGGAAAGAGATCTGCACCTGTGCGGGCGTCTCGCACGCCGGAAATGGCATTCTGCTGCAGTCTCGATAGTCTCCAGACGCCCATGCCCCGGTCCCAAGATGGTTGATCGGGGATTGTGGGGCTAAGCGCCCCGTTTCATGGCCACCCCCGGCGGTCGCATGTTCAGGTGGATCACCCCACGCCGGGAACTTGGCGGAGCTCGTGCCAACCCGAGATGCGCGAGCAACGCATTGGCGCCGAAGGAGCTCGGCCGGGTGCGATCGTAGGGGCTGCGCGTGGTGTTTGCCGGAGGACTCGTGCCGTCCGGCGGGTGACCACGGATCCCGGCCGGGAGAGCGCAAGCCTTCCCGGGTTGACTTTTTCCCTCTGCCGCGCGAGAGTGCGTTCAGGAATCGCTTGGGGCCGAGCGCCGGATGAGCCGCGATGACCCCGTTCTTTCGAGTCTTTAACATTAGACAGCATCATGAAAGCCATCGGTCGTCTTCTCCTGGTTGCCATTAGCCTGACTGGATTCGGCCCGGGCGCTTTCGCCCAGGGTGGGCGGGCCGGGGACATCGTACCCGGACGGTATATTGTCCAGCTGCGCGACGTTGCATCCGCAACTGCGGTGAGTCAGCGACACGGCTTGCGCCCCACCCATGTGTATCACCGGACGATTCGTGGCTTTGCGGGCGAGATTCCGCCGGGACAGTTGCAGCGGTTGCAACAAGATCCTGATGTCCTGCGGATCGTGCCGGATCGGATCGTCACGGCCATCAGCGATCCGATTCAGGCAAAAAAGGGCAAACCGGGTGGCGGCTCGGGCGGGCAGGTTGTGCCCGCCGGGGTGCTCCGGGTCGGCGCGAACACCATGTGGACGCTCGTGACAGGTCGGGGCGTGGGTGTGGCCGTCCTGGACACCGGATTGGACCATGGTCATGCGGACCTGAACATCGGCGGGACGCTTTACGATCCCTTTGACGGTGACGGTCAGGATCGCAACGGGCACGGGACCCATGTCGGCGGGATCATCGCAGCGAAGAACAATACTCGAGACGTCGTGGGTGTAGCTCCGGAGGCCACACTGTATTCGGTGCGTGTGCTGGACAACACCGGCACGGGTACCGATGCGACGATCATTGGCGGCCTCGAATCCTTGTTGACCGAGGAACATCGGGGCCTGGTCCGGGTCGCCAATCTCAGTTTGGGCCGGCCCGCGGCTGGTGACGACGACATCCCCTTGCACCAAGCCGTGCAGTCTGTCGTGGCCGCCGGCATTACGGTGGTGGTGGCCGCAGGCAATGATTGCGGGCGAGAAGTAAACGACCTGGTGCCGGCGCGGTTTCCCGAAGTCATTGCGGTCGCCAGCTCCACGGCCACCGACGGCCGGGCGAATCGCCGCGGCGTTTTCATCCCTGCCGACACAGCCTCGTATTTCGCGACCGACGGCAACTGGTTCGACGATCACATCGGCGTGACCATCTCGGCCCCGGGCGAAACCCGGGAAGACGTCAATAACGCCAACCTGATTCAATCGGTGGGGATCCTTTCGACCAGGCTGGGAGGCGGCACAACCTCGATGTCCGGATCGAGCATGGCGGCTCCTCACGTGGCAGGAGCCGTTGCCCTTCTGCTGCAGGCGGATCCGTCGCTTGCGCCGGAGGAGTTGCGTACGGTCCTCATCGCCACCGCCGACCGTCCCGGCGTCGCCCCTCTGGATAGTCCCACCCGGTGCTATACCTTCGACGGCTTCCGCGAGGGCATTCTCAACGTCCCCGCTGCCTTGAACGCGGTCCTCAGTCCCTGAAAAACGGCCGGGCCTTGGGACTGCGCCCCAGACGGGCTTGCGGCCCACCCGAACGTCCCTGCAAAAGCTGCTCCGGCCGGGCCGGCCCTTGGAGGAGCGGAGACGCGGCATCCAATTGTCACGGAATGATCCATTGCCCCTGAAACCCTTCCCGGCGCCGGGCTCGGCATGGGCCCGATGAGGCGCCGGGAAAAACCGGCCTTGGAGTCTTCGATGGCTTTGACGGGTGAACGCCTTGTGCGTTTGTTTCCCGGGCCACTGCCGGCGGCAGGGATTCTGGCGACCGCGCCACTGCCCATTCCGGGCTCGGGGCCAAGCCCGCTGCGCCGCCGCAGAGCACATGGAAGTGGCCGCCCGGCAAACCTTGGTCCTCATCGGAGTGTTCACACGGCCCATCCCCTTGGGGCAACAATGGAACGTGGAAGGGACAGCCGGTGCGAGAGGAATGACCGGGCCCGAACCCGCGCCTCCCGCTTCATGCGCATGGCAAGTGCCTTTTGACCCGTTGACCGCTCCGCACTCGAAGCCGGACGCATGAAGTGCCGGGGCCCGGGCGACCCGGCACCTCCAAACCGCCTCGGCCTGCCCGGGCCAGTTGGGCGGACGGGGGAATGTCCCGCAACCGCGGAGCATTGCCAGCCTGCTCGGCCCCCAACCCTCCTGCCAGTGTTGAGGCGAGTGATGAGCCGCGCCATATTTGCTACCAGGCGCAGCCCGGGCTTTTCCGTTACCTCCCGGACCTGGCACGTGCCGTCCAGTCGCGACAACGCAAGCGCGTCCGAGCCGGCAGTAACGCTTTGAGCTACCCTGCGTCTTTCTCTGTGGACGACGCGTCGCGAGAACTGGATTTGCCGGACACCCGCGAGGGCGGCCGAACGATGCCCGAGGCCGCGCTGCTGGCCGCCGTCCGCGCCGGGGACGACGCGGCGGCGCGGGCCCTGGTCGAACGGCTTTACCCCTGCGTCGCTGCGGTGGTGCGGGCCCACCTGCCGCGCCGGGACGACCTCGAAGACCTGATGCAGGAAACGTTTCTCAAGATGTTCGCCCGGCTGGACCAATATCGCGGCGACGTTGCCCTCGAGCGCTGGGTGACGCGTATCGCCCTCAACACCTGCCTGGATCGGTTGCGCCGCCAGCGCGCCCGGCCGGAGCTGCGTTGCGCAGATTTGAGCGTCGAGGACCAGACCTTCCTTGAAGGTTTGGCCGAGGAACGTCCGCAGCGGGACGCCGACGCGCCCCGTGCGCTGGCGCTGTGGGAACGGTTGCTGGCATCGCTGCCGGCGGCGGATGCCTGGCTGCTCCGCCAAATCGAGCTGGAAGAACGCTCACTGGCCGCCGTCTGCCAGGAGACCGGCTGGAGCGCCGTGGCTGCTCGCGTGCGTCTGTTCCGGGCCCGGAAACGCCTCCGGATCGCATGGAAGAAACTCGAATCCCCAATGCCGTGAGCCGCCATCCGACTGCGCTCTCCCGGCTGCTCGCCCTGGCCCGGCGCGCGCCGCGCCGCCCGGTCTGTCTGCCCGAACTCGAGTCGGCGCCCATCGGCTTTGCTGCCCGCATCGTGGCGGAAGCGCGAAGCCGGCGGCAGCCGCACGCCCAATGGACGATGTGGGAACGACTTTGCTGGATCGGCGCGGGTGCAGCGGTGGTCGTTTGTCTGGCGGCTGCGATGCACGCGCGCCGCGCGACCGAACCCTCCGGTTGGGAGATCCTGTTGTCCCAGGCGGAAGATCCGATCTTTCACTAAGTCCATGGAAACGTTCCGAATCCTCCGCATCAGTCTGCTGCTGGTGACGATCTTCATCGCCGGTGTGTTGAGCGGTCGGTGGACCGCCCCGCGTCCGCCGATTCTTGTGCCCGTGGCCGGAGGTGGGGTGCGCACGGTGGACATGGCATTGGCGCGGATGACGGCCGAGTTGGGTCTGGACACCGAGCAGCAGGCGAAGTTCAAACCGGTGCTCGAGGAAATGGCGGAACAACTGGCGGTGTTGCCGCCGCGTTCCCGACAGCGGTTCGAAGTGCTGCAGCAGAACAGCCCCCGTCTGCGCGCCATCCTGCGGCCCGAACAGCGGGTCGCCTACGACCGCCTCCTGAGGCAGGCCGAGCGGGCGGTGGAGCGAAAACCGGCAAACGGGCGGTCCTCGGGAGTTTCGCAGGAGCCGCGGTGAAGGTGATCCGCGGGCGGTGTCCGGCACGACGGGGCGTGAGGAACGATCGACCGCGCAATCTGCTCCTCGCGGCGAAGCGGTTGGCGAGATCTTCGACGAGTTGCCGGCGCAACTCGGCCGAGGGCCCCCCGGAACCGTGCCTGAGTCAAGGCCGCTGAGGAAAAGACCTTCCCGGCCGTTGACGATGTGATGAGCAACGGCGCGGCCGGCCTGGCAGGCCGGGCACAGCCAGGCCATGGATTTGCGCTTGTCAGGGAATGTGAGAATGGCTAAGGGGGCTAATGAAAACGTCAAAATTGGCTTTGTCCGGCGGGTTTCGGCTCCCTTTCTTCCTTCTTTTGGTGTGGGTCGTTTCGCTCGGTGAGGATCGCGCGGCAGCCCAATCGCCGACGTACGCGGGGCGGCCCTTCGTCCTGATCAGCCGGGCCAACGCCAATGATCCGGTGGCGGGCTTCATCCAGGATTTCGGCCGGGCGCAGGTGGTGGGCGACGCGGTGGTCTTTGTGACGCGGGACGCGGCTTTCAACCCCAGCGGGATTTTCCGTGGCCGCGGTGGACCGCTCACCAAACTGGCCGCCGCCGGCACGGCGACGCCCGCCGGCACGTTGCAGTTCTTCCACCAGGGATTCGCCCGCAACACCACCAGCGGCCACGAAGTCGTCATCGCCGCCGGCCCCGCTCGCGCCGATGCCCTGCTGCGCACCGACGGAACGAACTGGGCGACGCTGCTGCCCGGCGGCAGCGCGTTGCCCAACTCCGGCGGCAAGGTGGCCAATGTGGTCCTCGAGCCGTTTCAGGTCGGCGAAGCGCTCGCCGTCATTGCCGCCCATGAGACCACTCCTGGCAGCGAGGATTTCCGCGGCGTTTACCGGGTCAAGGCGGGGGCCTTGGAGGCGGTCGCAGACACCGCCACCGAACTGCCCGGCCTGGGCGTGCCCGGAACCTTCAGCAGCCAGGTGGGGTTCGACGGCCAGTCGCTGGCCTTCTGGGCCGCGCGGGGGCCCTTGGGCCAGGAACAGGGCATGTTCGTGCAGGCCGATGGAGGGCCGGTGAAACTCATCGCCCGCACCGGCGACACGTTTCCGGACGGCGGCGCAATGGATCGCTTTTACAGCCCGCCGTTCGTGGCGGGCGGGGCGGTGTATTTCTTTGCCTACGACGCTGCCAGCGTGACGCGGTTGCTGAAGTTCGAGAACGACACCGTATCGGTGTTGGTCAAGGACGGAGACCTGACCCCCGAGGGCGATGCCTTGCAAAACCTCGGCTCGTTCGGCCTGGCGGTGGAGCAGGGTAAGGTGTTTTTCCCGGCCCTGACCGCCCGTGGGCCGGGTGTTTACGAGCTTGGTGAGACCGGTCTGCGGACCGTTATTCCGCCGGGCGTCAACAACCTTGGCGGCATCCGCCCGGCGGCCATCGTTTTGCACGATGTGGCAGACGACACGCTCGTGCTGTACGTGGCGGACCAGTCCGGCAACCGCCGGTTGGTGGCCAACCTGGCCAGTCCGGCCGTGCCGGTGATCTTGTCCTCCCCCACCAACCTCTCCGTGCTGCCAGGGGCACGCGTCGAGCTGCGGGTCACAGCCCTCGGAGATGCGCCACTGACCTACGCTTGGAAATGGAGCAGTCCCACCGGAGAGGTCGTTCGCTCGACCACCGACACGCTGGTCCTGGACCCGGTCACGGTGGCCGATGCCGGGTACTACACCGTGCTGGTGACCAATTCGCTGGGCGCTGCGCAGGCGCCCAACTTCCTCCTGAACGTGGAGGCGCCGCCGCAGATCCTGGTGCAGCCGGTGGACAAAACCCTCGAAGCGGGCGACCAACTGCGTCTGGATGTCACGGCCATTGGCGGTTTCCCGCTCAGCTATTTTTGGACGAAGGACGGCGTGGCGGTGACCAACGATACAACGCTCGGAGGAGTCTTCATCCGCACGGTACCGACCGTGGCTGACTCGGGCCGCTATCGAGTGACCGTGAGCAACGCGTGGGGCCAGGTGACCAGTGCCGAAGCGGTGGTCACGGTGACTCCGGCTCCGCCGAATCCGGTGTACAACGGCGGTCGCTTCACGGCGATCCTCGGTCCCACGACCCTGGTGCCGAATAGCAACCAGCCCTTCGACCTCTCCGGTGCCTCGGTCACGTTCCGCGTCCTGGATGGCCGGCTGATTTTCTCGGGAGGTCCGGCCACCAACCGCAACGAGGGCATCTTTGCGTGGGAAAACGGCACCTTGACCCGCCTGGTGGGCGCCGGGGCCACCCTGCCGAATGGTTTGGGCGTGGCCTCGGGCTTTACCCTGCTGCCCTCGGCACTTGGGGAGCCGCTGGCGGTCGTAGGATACCGATTGGTCAACGGCGTCTCGCAGCGGGCGGGATTTTACCGTGTGAACGGCGGCACTCTCGAGGTGGTGGTGGACGTGACCACGCCCGCCCCGGGCTTCGCTGGCACACTGTTTCCGTCCTCATCCTTCTTCACTGCGGTCCAAGCCGGCGGCCGGATCGTCTTTGGTACGAAGATTGGCGTTCACTCCGCCCTGTACCGTGCCGGAGAGGGAGAACTGATCCAGCTCGTGAACAGCACGCAAAACCTGCCCGTGGTGGGCGCGGGCGCCATTCAATTCCGGAACCTGGCGTTTGACGGAACCAACGTGGTTTTCGTGGCGGATACGGCGGGCCTCCAACAAAGCGTCGTCCTGCGCCGGGATGCGGCGGGCGAAATCACGGCCCTGCTGGCCAAAGGGGATCCCATTCCTGGCACCAGTGATACCGTGTCGAACTTTGGTTCGATGACAGCAGAAGGTGGCGCGGTGTTCATCATCGCTTTAAACTCGGCCCTAGCCTCAAATTGGCTCGAATGGCGCGAGGGCACCCTCCGCCGGATCGCCGGTCCAGGCATGCCCGTCCGAGGCGGCGGGACCGTGCAAACCGTGAGCGGTCTCGGCAGTGTCGCAGGCGGCAAAGTCTATGTACCCGGGACCTTGGACGGGGCCGAAGGCGTCCGGCAGGCGGTGTTTGCGGCCAGCGCGGAAGGCATCGAACCAATCTTGACCAGTGCTGCCAAGCTGGACGGCCGCCCGGGCAACAAGTTTGTGGCCGGCACCGACGGCACGCGGGTGGTCGTGGGCATCATAGACCCTTGGGGCGGCCGCACCTACTACGCCAACGTGGGCCCGGTGGATGACACGGCGCTTCGCTTGGAGTTCGCCCGCCCCGGCCCGGGCAGACTCCGATTCACCGTGCCCACCGGAACTGTGTTGGAGGCCGCGAGTGGGCTGGGAGCACCCTGGCAGGCGGTCGAAGGCACCGGTGAAGTCGAAGTGTCTCTGGACGGGCCCGGCCGTTTCTTCCGGCTGCGCCGCACTGCCCCCTGAGTCAACGAACGCCGTTCCCGCCATCGCCTTGACGCAATGGGCTTGCACCCGGTCTGCGGGCTGCTCGTCTCAGAGCTGTACCTCTCGCGTTTGAATCCCTCAACCGGCTTCGCGTGAGAGAAGTCAATTCCCGCTCGACCGGCAGGGCCGGGCCCCGGGGCGACGAGTGCTCTACACGGCAGCCCTTGGTGGGCCCCTCAGCCCACGGCCCGATGCGCGCCTTTGATCCGCGCCTGCGCTCCGCAGCCAAACCGACCAACACGACCCTGACTGTGAGGGTGCGCAAACGCGTCCTCCTCATGAACCATGTACTGATCACGACCCCACGCTGGCAGCAGCTCGGCAAAACCAGTTGTTGGAGAGGCGGGGGCTTCCGAAAAGCGCCCCGGTCTTTCGGGGAAAGTCGCATGCCCTTGGTTGGCGAAACGAGTTGTTCGATGACCTGTGGCGGGCGGCTTGGAAAGACGCTGCTTTTCCGAATAGCGCCCACCGGTGTTTGTTGGAAGAGCGTTTACCGAGAAAAACCGTTTCTGCGTCTGCCAGGTAGCGCCGTGAGGCCCGATCGAGGCCCTGTGAGGGGCGGAAGCCGGCGAGGTCGGACCCGGCCAGCCAAAACGATCGACTCCGGCGCGCGTTGGCAGGTGTGATTAGCTCCTTTTGTGCATCCGGGAAGCGGGCAGGTCTCTCTGCCGAAAAAAAGGTCTGGCATTGGGAAGCGGTTCTGGAAACTCAACACGTCGCCCCGGGCACGACCGAGCTGGCGCTCATACGGACCCGATCGAGAATCACGCCGCGGGCGTTTCCGAAGAGGTCCGAGAAGAAGTGGTTGGGAATGCAGAGGCGTCGGGGCTTGCCTGCAGGGTTTCTTGAGCCGGTGTGGGCGCCAGGGGTGTGGATTCGGAGGGGCCGGGCGACGACAAGTCAGTGCCCGCGGAGTTTTCCACCACGGCGGGCTCGGAGGCAATGGGCGGGGCCGGCGGGAGTTGCGAGGTCGCGGGCGCGCCACTCGCTGGGGCCTCCTGGGCGTCTGGACAGGAAGACCCCTGGTTCAGGGTCCTCCCCTTGTCTCGAGCGTGCGCTGCAGGACTCTTCGCTTTGTCCTTGGGTTTCCCGGTATAAACGCGGCGGAGGTTGGAGGCCAGAATGCCCAGTTCCATGCGGTATTTCGCCACGGTTCGACGGGCGATTTCGATGCCGCGTTGTTTGAGAATCCTGACGACCTGGTCGTCGGAGAGCGGGTTGGCCGGATCTTCGTTACGGAAGATCTCGGCGATCATTTCCTTGACGCTGGTGTTCGAGAGGCCGTCTCCATTGGCGGTGCGAATCCCCGTGCTGAAGAAATAGCGCATTTCGAACAGCCCGCGGGGAGTTTGCATGTACTTGCCGTTGACGGCGCGGCTGACGGTGGTTTCGTGAACGCCGACGGCCTCGGCGACGGCGGCCATGGTCAGCGGCTTGAGATGGGCCGGACCCTTGTCGAAGAACTCGCGCTGCCGCTGCACGATCTGGCGGGCGATGTTGAGGATGGTTTCCTGCCGCTGGTGGATGCTTCGGATGAGGAACTTCCCGGCCCGGATTTTTTCGCGGATGAAGTTGCGAGCCTCAACGAACGCGGCCTTTTCCATGAGCTGGGCCTGGGCCACTTGCAACGCCTGGCGCTGGCTGCGGCTCAGATTGGGGGTTTCGGCCAGTTGCTTCAGCAGGGCCAGGGCCCTGGCATCGTTGTCGGTGCGCATGGCCTCCAGGGCCTGTTCCAGCAGCGGGCGAATGGGCTCGTCACAACCCTCGAAGGCGCGGGCCAGGGCCACGGTGTCCACCGGCGACCGCGTCATCAGGTCCTTGTACGTGTGGCTGATGCGCAACCGGGGCAGGTATTCCGTGTTTGCGGTGACCACGTAGTCATCCCCGACCTTGTGGACGAAGACCTCCGGCACGACGTAAAGGTCGGTGTCGGGCTGATACGCGCGGCCGGGCCGCGGGTCGAGGCGGGCAATTCGCTGAAGGGCGCTCTGGACTTCGTCGACGGTGGACTCGGTGGCGCGGGCCAGTTCCGGGATCTTTCGCCGTGCCAGCAGGTCCATGTGGTCGCGGATCAACCGGTACTCGAGGCTCTCTTGTTGCCCGGCTCGTTCCAATTGCAGAAGGAGGCATTCGCGGAGGTCGCGTGCAGCGACGCCGGGCGGCTCGAAACTTTGCACCACACGCAGGACCTGTTCCACGCGCTCGGGCGTCACGCCGGCCTCCCGGGCAATCTCCTCGACGGTGGCCGTCAGATAGCCGCGCTCGTCCACGTTGCCGATGATCAGTTCGGCGATCGGATGGTCTTGCGGCGGCAGATCCGACTCCCGCATCTGCTCCAGCAGGTCTTCCTGCAGCGAGGGGTTGGCCACGAGGGAATCGAACATGAACTGGCGGCGTTCCTCGTCTTCTTCACTGGCGGG
>JAOADM010000047.1:0-8845 GCA_026417315.1 Limisphaera sp. | reverse complement strand
AGGTTGGTCTGCATGAAATGTTCCCGCCATTCCTGGTCCATCTGGAGCAACCGCTCGAACTCGGCTTGAAAATCGTCCACGGGAGCATTGGATTCCGCGGTTGGGTCGACCCGCACATCGGGCGGCGGCTCGGCCGGATCGAGCCGATCGAAGTCCGTGTCGAAGCCCTCCCGTTCCTCCGCTTCGGTCTCCCCGGGCGGAGCTTCTTCCAGCACGGGGTTTTGCTGGAGCTCCTGTTCGACCAGGGCCTTCAATTCAAGCAGGGGCGCCTGCAACAGAACCAACGACTGTTGCAGTTGCGGCGCCAGAATCAGCGACTGGGTCAGTCGCTGCGACAAGTGCAGACCCTGAGCCATGCTTTGCCTGCACCCTACCAGCAGAGGCAGGGCCTCTCAAGTGCAATGTCCGGGGCCTCGCCTGCGTTCGCGGGAATGCCCGGCGTCGATGCCAACCCGGCCACCGCCGTGGACTGAACGACACTCCCGGTTCGCCGCTGCAGGATCGACGCCGGGGCACGGCCAGGGGCAATCCACGTCAGGCCCGGGGCGGCTCCTGCCACGTCCACCAACGCGCCTGCCGTGGGCCCTTGGCAGGTAGCGCAATCAGCCCCGGTTCGGGCTGGGAGCCCAAGCCGATGCCGCAGCCGCTCCGTGGCGTGCCCATGGGGTGGTGCACGACGGCTGCTTTACAGAGGTCTGGTGGGGCCCTAGTCTCCGAGTGGCCGGCGTTGCGAGCCCGGCTTGCACCCGGAAGTGAGACCTTGGAAACCGGGATTCTTCCGTGGATCGACCGCGGCATCCCTGCGGACCGGGGCACGGTCCGCAGACCTTCGCGCCGGCCGTCCGAGATGAACTGGCGTTATCTCAGGCCGTGGCCCTGGCTCGACACCCGCGCTGGTTTTGTGGCAGCAACGCCGCGTGGGGGATGCCTCCTGGACCTGGGCTCGTCGGATGGAGAAACCTTGCGGCACATGGCCGAGCTGCGGCCGGACCTCCGGTTCTTCGCCGCGGATCGTGCCGGTCGGCCGGATCAGTATCCGCCGGGCTGTGTGTTTGCGCGCGTGGATCTGGAGCAAGACCGATTGCCCTGGCCGGACGGCTCGATGGATGCCATCACCTGCATGCACGTCGTGGAACACCTTCGGTCCCTCGAAAACCTCCTCAACGAGGTGGCCCGGCTTCTGCGCCCGGGCGGCCGCGTGTATTTCGAAACGCCGCATCCGCGCAGCCTGAGCTTGCCCTCCTTGCGCGGGCAACAGGGGACGGCGGCGTTTACGTTGAATTTTTATGACGATCCGACGCACCACCGGTTGGTGCCGGTCGAAGAGCTGGCGCAAGAAGTGGAACGGCGGGGCCTGGCCGTTACCGGCCGCGGGATTTCGCGAAACTGGCTTTTTGCGCTGGCCCACTGGGTGTTGCGATGGGGCCCGCCTTCCCGGAAACGCTTCACCGCCCAGGTCCACTGGGTGGGATGGTCCGCCTGGCTCAGCGCCCGGAAACCTGAAACCGGGGACGCCCACGCTACGCCCTTGGCACATTCCGCAGCGGCATGAAACCGCGCTTGCTGGTCTTGGAACTTTGGGGGTTGGGTGACCTGGTCATTGCCACGCAGTTTCTCCGTGCGGCCAGTGAACGTTTCGAGGTGACACTGGTTGCCAAGCCGTTCGGCCGCGACTTGCAACCGCGTTTGTGGGCCGGGGTCCGGGTGCAGACACTGGTGGCGCCCTGGACGGCCTTTCGCGGAAAGTACCGGCTTTGGTTGTGGCCGTGGCGGCAATTGTTCCAGATGACCCGGGAGCTCCGGGCGCAACGGTTCGACGTGGGCGTCTCGGGCCGCTGGGACCCGCGGGATCACGCATGGCTTCGCCTGGTGGGCGCCAGGGAGCGGATCGGGTTCCCCCGGCTGGGCAGCCAGCGTTGGTTGACCCGGCCTCTGCCACGCCCCGATCCCGAGGCCCATCGCTACGAGTATTGGCGCGGCTTGGGACGGGCCCTGGGCTTCGAACTGCCGCCGCGTGAAGCTCTTGCGGCTCCTCCCCGCCTCAGCTTCCGGACGATTCTGGTCCACACCGGCGCCGGTCAGCCCGTTCGAGTCTGGCCGTTGGAGCGTTATCGCCAGTTGGTTCAGCGGCTCCGGTCACTGGGCTGGCGCGTCCAGGTGGCGTGCGATCCTCATCAGCGGCAGTGGTGGGGTGAGGCGGGCGAGACTGAAGTGGTTGCTCCGCAGACTGTGGCGGAGCTGCTCCGGCTCATCGACGCCGCGGATCTCTTCATCGGCAACGATTCGGGCCCCGGTCACCTGGCCGCCTGCTGCGGCGTGCCCACCTTCACGCTCTTCGGGCCCCAGTTGCCCGAATGGTTTGCGCCACTCCACCCCCGGGCGCGCTGGATCGAGGGGAAGCCCTGCCCCTTCAAGCCCTGCTCGGATTATTGTCGCTGGCCCCGGCCGGTTTGTCTGGAGCATTTGCGGTTCGAAGAGGTTTGGGCCGCGGTTCTCGAGTTCTTGCAAAAAACCACGGGTTCCCCGGCACTGACGCCGGCGGAAGGATTCTGCCCGACTTGAAGAGGAACGCGCGCACCGCGCCTCAACGCGCTCCGTTTTCCGGTTCGCGGAATCCCGCTTGGCCCCACTCCTTCAGAATTCAGGCCTCCGACTGAGCAACCCCGCCTCCGGGGCGCCCGCAGGCCTGCCCCCGCATTGCGTGGCACTCGGGAATCGCTCTGGAAAGGACGGTTCACCGGACGCGGATCTCGCGCCGGATGCCGAACTTTTCGATCCGCTTGCGCAACGTGGCCCGCGTAATTCCCAGGAGCCTGGCCGCCTGGACCTGGTTGTCCCCGGTTTCTTTCAGGGCCTGTACCACCAGTTCGCGCTCCACGGCCGGCAACACCTTCCGATCTGGATGCCGCCGGGCCCACTGAAAGAGCCGCTGGGCCAACTGGACGACCTCGTCGAGTTCGCTGGCTTCATCGGGCTCCGCTGTCGGCGCTCCCGGACCGGAAAGGGGGGCGGAAACGCCCGTGGCATTCGGCCTGGCGCCCGACTGCCGGCCAACCCCTGCCACCGCGGCCCCCAGGATCTCTGCGGGCAGGTCCTCCGGCAGAATGGCTTCCCCTTTGGCGATGACCGTGGCACGGCGTAGCGCGTTTTCCAGTTCACGCACGTTGCCCGGCCAGTGATAGGCCATCAGCGCCTCCAGGGCCCCGGCCGTGACGGACTTCGGGCCCTGATTCTGCTCGCGGGCGATGCGGCGCAAGAAATACTCCACCAGCAGCGGAATGTCCTCCTTGCGCTCACGCAGCGGCGGCAAGTGGATGCGCACGACGTTGAGGCGGTAGAACAGGTCTTCGCGGAACTGGCGGGAGGCCACCATTTGCTCGAGCGGGCGGTTGGTGGCGGCCAGGATGCGCACGTCCACCTGGAGCGTCTGGTTGCCCCCCACGCGCTCGAACTGCCCGCTCTGCAGCACCCGCAGAATCTTGGTCTGTGTCGTCAGGCTCATGTCGCCGATTTCGTCGAGAAAGAGCGTGCCGCGGTGGCATTGCTCGAACTTGCCGATGCGCTGGTGGGTGGCGCCGGTGAAGGCCCCGCGCTCGTGTCCGAACAATTCGCTCTCCAACAGCCCCTCCGGAATGGCCGCGCAGTTCACCGCCAGGAACGGCTGATCACTGCGCCGACTGTGCTGATATATGGCGCGGGCCACCAGTTCCTTGCCCGTGCCGCTTTCGCCGGTGATGAGCACCGTGGCATCCGAACCGGCGAGCTGCCCGATCAACTTGAATACCTGCTGCATCGGTTCGCTGCGCCCCACCAGTCCCAGGGCATCCTCTCCTTCGCCGGGACCGGAGGGGCGCAGGGCCACCGCCTGGCGCATGTCCCGGGCGGCCTTCAACCCCTGCTGGATCAGCGCGCGCAGCTTCGGCACATCGAACGGCTTGAGAAGGTAGTCGTACGCGCCGAGTTTCATCGCCTCGATGGCCGTCTGGGTGGTGCCGTAGGCGGTCATCAGGATCACCAGTTGCCGTGGATCCATCTGCCGGATGCGCCGCAGGGTTTCCAACCCGCTCAACCCCGCCATGCGAATGTCCATCACCACCAGGTCGGGCTGCACTTTGGGCAGCAAGCGCAATCCCTCCTCCCCGCTGCTGGCCGTGATCACCTCCAGCTCCGGCCCGGCAAACAGCCGGCGGAACGAGTACCGCACGTCTTCTTCGTCATCAATCAACAGCAGCTTGTACGCAGCCATAGATGGCCTTAACATAGCCCAAGCGGGAAACCTTCAGAAGGCCAAAGGCATGTTTGCCGCCCTCCGTCAGCGGCTGCCTTGAGAGGGCACTCGAGAGCGGGCGGTCAGAAATACACCCCTTCTTCAACATCCGGCCCGAGCGGTTCTCTGTAGCCTTGGCCCGTGCGCCCACCGGGATCGACCGCGGGGTTGCTTGAACCCGGGGCGGGTTTCCGGCACCCTGCCGGGGAATCGATGAGTGACCCGGTCCATCTTCGAGACTGGCGCCCGGACAGTTGGCAGACCCGGCCCGCTGCCCAACAGCCGGTCTATCTGGACTCTGCTGCCCTGGCCAGGGTGCTGGAACAGCTTCGTCAACTGCCTCCCCTGGTCAGCAGCTACGAAATCGAGTGCCTCAAGGCACAATTGGCCGAAGCCGCCCTGGGTCAGCGGTTTCTTCTCCAGGGAGGCGATTGCTCGGAGACGTTTGCCGATTGCCAGTCCTCCATTATCGCCGCCAAGCTCAAGATCCTCCTCCAAATGAGCCTGGTGCTCGCTTACGAAACGCGTCGGAGGATCATCCGTGTCGGCCGTTTTGCCGGACAGTACGCCAAACCGCGATCCACGGAGGTGGAAACCCGGAATGGCTTGACCCTCCCGGCGTACCGGGGGGACCTGGTCAATCGGCCGGAGTTTTCCCCCGAACAGCGCCAGCCGGACCCCGAGCTGTTGCTGCGCGGATACGAGCGAGCCGCGCTCACCCTCAACTTCATCCGCGCGCTCATCGATGGCGGGTTTGCCGACCTTCACCATCCGGAAAACTGGACCCTCAGTTTCGCCTGCGCCCGATCCGTGGCCGAGGCGTACCAGCAGCGCGTAACGGCTGTCCAGGAAGCGGTGTCGTTTCTGGAGACCCTCACCGGGGGAACGATCCCGCAGCTGCAACGGGTGGACTTTTTCACCAGTCACGAAGCGCTTCATCTGCTTTACGAACAGGCCCTCACCCGCCAGGTGCCGCGCCGCACCGGCTGGTACAATCTGGGGACCCACTTTCCCTGGATCGGAAACCGCACGCGGCAGATCGAGGGCGCCCACGTCGAGTATTGCCGCGGCATTCGCAACCCCGTGGCCGTCAAGATCGGCCCCCCCATCAGTCCGGAGGAATTGTTGGCGCTTTGCGAACGACTCGATCCCGAGCGCGAACCCGGCCGGCTGACACTCATCACGCGCTTCGGTGCCGACGCCGTCACGCGATACCTGCCGTCCTTGGTGGAGGCGCTGCAACGTCAGCCGCGGCGTGTCCTGTGGGTGTGCGATCCCATGCACGGCAACACCGAAACCACGCCGGCCGGCTTCAAAACCCGGCGGTTCGACCGCATCTTGTTGGAGCTCGAGCGCACCTGTGAAATCCTCCATGAGGCGGGCCTTCCCCTGGCAGGCGTTCACTTCGAACTGAGTGGCGAAGACGTCACGGAGTGCGTGGGCGGGGCTTGTGGCCTGACGGAGGATGACCTGGCCCGGGCCTACCGCAGCCCCGTGGACCCGCGCCTGAACTATGAGCAGTCCCTGGAAATGGCCCTGCACCTGGCCCGGCTGCTCCGCGCCCGATCGGTCACCCGCGTCTCGCTCGCCGGGAGCACCGCTCCCGAACGATCCCCCACTGTTGCCTCAGCACCGAGCCCGACTCCATGACCACCACCGAAGCCATTCAACTGTTGGAAGCCTTCCGCGCCGGCCGCGTCGAACGCGAAGAGGTCCTCCGGGCCTTTCAAATGGATCCCGTGGCCGACCTGGGGTTTGCACGCGTCGATCTGCACCGCGGGCTGCGTCAGGGCTTTCCGGAGGTTATTTTCGGACTCGGCAAAACACCCGCTCAGGTGGTGACCATCGCCGAGACCCTGCTGCAACGGGGCGAGCGAGTGTTGGCCACGCGTCTGACCCCCGAACACGCCAGTCAGTTGTGTGCCCGATGGCCGGCGGCCGTCTGGCACGAGGTCGCCCGATGCGTCACCATCGATCCCAATCCGCTGCCAAAACGCCCGGGCACCATCGCCGTGGTCAGTGCCGGGACCAGCGACCTGCCCGTGGCCGAGGAGGCGGCGGTCACGGCCGAGATCATGGGCAATCACGTGCTCCGCATTGCTGACGTCGGGGTGGCGGGCATCCACCGGCTTTTTCACAAGCTGCCCGAGCTTCACCGGGCCAACGTCCTGGTCGTCGTCGCCGGCATGGAAGGGGCCCTCCCCAGTGTCGTCGGCGGGCTGGTGAATCGACCCGTCATCGCCGTGCCCACCAGCGTCGGGTACGGAAGTCATTTCGGCGGGTTGGCGGCGTTGCTGGCCATGCTCAACAGCTGCGCCAGCGGCATCACGGTTGTGAACATCGACAACGGTTTCGGTGCGGGCTTCGCTGCCAGCCAGATCAACGCGCTGGTGGCCGAGAAGGCTGCTCAGGCCCCGAGGGTTCCACCGGCCTCCGCGCATCCAACCCCCCCAGCTTCATGAGCCACGTTCTTTACCTCGACCTTGGCAGCGGGATCAGCGGCGACATGCTGCTGGGCGCGCTGTTCGATTTGGGCGTTTCCCCGGAACGCGTCCGCCAGGAACTGCGCAAGCTGCCCCTGAGCGAATGGGATTGGCAGGTGTGGCGGGAGACACGCAGCGGCCTGGCCGGTTTTCGCGTCGAAGTGCATTCTCCCCGAGCTCCCGCGCCGGCGACCGTCTCGTCCGACTCCGGGCCCGGCGCCCGGGCGTCCCTGCCCCGGGAAAGCCACCCCGAGCACGGTCACCCGCATCCCTCTCACGAAGGGCCGAGCTCCGGATCCTCCGCCCCGGGCCACCACGTTCATGAGCACCACACATTCAAGGAAATCGAGCTGCTAATCTCTCAAAGTGCCCTGTCGGACTGGGTCCGACAAAAGGCCCTGGCCGTGTTTCAGCGCATCGCCACGGCCGAGGCGCGCATCCACGGCTGTCGGGTCGAAGAGGTGCATTTCCACGAAGTGGGCGCGATCGATTCCATCGTGGACATTGTGGGCGGATGCGTGGCCCTGGAGATGCTGGGACGGCCGCGCGTGATGGCTTCTGCGGTGGTGGACGGGACGGGCTTTGTCGAGTGTGCGCACGGCCGGTTGCCGTTGCCCGCCCCTGCGACGCTGGCCATTCTCGGGGCGCGCGGCATTCCCATCACCCAGTGCGAGGAACCTCATGAGTTGGTGACGCCCACGGGCGCGGCCTTTCTGGCCGAGTTCGCGGAGTCTTTTGGCCCGATGGTTTCGCTGGTGGCCGAACGCATCGGCCATGGTCTGGGATCGCGGACCTTGCGGACGCGCCCGAACGTGCTGCGCGCGGTCCTTGGCCATCAGGCAGAACCGGCGCGGGGCCCGTATGATTGGGAAGCGGACACCGTGGCCGTGTTGGAGACCAACCTGGACGACGTGACCGGGGAGGCCCTGGGCCATTTCATGGAGCGGGCCCGGGAGCTCGGAGCCCTCGAGGTCTTTTGCCTCCCCGCGCAAATGAAAAAGGGCAGGCCGGGTGTGCTGCTGACGGTGTTGTGCACACCGGAAAAGGCCGACGCCTTCACGGCCCTGATCCTGTGCGAGACACCGGCTCTGGGGGTGCGCCGCTCGTGGATCGAGCGACGCAAGCTCCGGCGTCGCATCCAGTCGGTCTCCACGCCCTACGGTCCTGTGGAGGTAAAAGTGGCCGAGTGGCAGGGCCGCATCGTGCACTGCAAGCCGGAGTGGGAGAGCTGCCGACTTCGGGCCCGGGAACACAACGTCAGTGTCCAGCTTGTGTGGCAGGCGGCCTTGGCGGCGGCGCAGCAGAATCCGGAGCCAGGTGGGCGTTCGGGAGGCTCTGCAGGATTTTGAAAAAAAACCTCTTGCACCCGCGCGGTCGCCTGCATAGAGTGAAGTCGTTCTTTACGAGAGGACGCTGCGCCGGGAAAAAAAATCGAAAAAACCCTGTTGACAGCAGCGTCGGCTGGAAATAAATTTCACGGCACAAAACAACGGCTGCGCGAAAGCCGGTTGTGAGAGAGCAACGCGGCGCGTTGCTGTGTCGTCTGCGGTGAAAGAAAAAGTTGAATCCCGCGGACGGCGGGTGCAGATTTTGAGGGTCGTGGAGACGACCCGGCGTTCTTTGAGAGTTGAATCGTGCGACAAGTGAGAGCCCCTCTGGAGCCGACCGGCAGGTGGGTCGGATCCGGAGTTTCAACCGATACGGCGGCCGGTCCTGCGGGACCGGTTGCGGAATCAGACCTGCGTGCTTTGCCACGGAGAGTTTGATTCTGGCTCAGAACGAACGCTGGCGGCGTGGATAAGACATGCAAGTGGAACGCTGGTCGTCGGGTAGCAATATCCGGCGGCCGGAGTCGCGAACGGGTGAGTAACACGTGGGTAATCTGCCGCGAAGACCGGTATAACCCGCCGAAAGGTGGGCTAATTCCGGATGTGGTCCCGTGGGGGCATCCCTGCGGGATTAAAGGGTGGGGACCGCAAGGCCTGCCGCTTCGCGAGGAGCCCGCGGCCTATCAGCTAGTTGGTAGGGTAACGGCCTACCAAGGCTAAGACGGGTAGCTGGTCTGAGAGGACGACCAGCCACACTGGGACTGAGA
>JAOADM010000046.1 GCA_026417315.1 Limisphaera sp. | reverse complement strand
GCGGGCCGCAATGCACGCCTCTGCCCCTTGGATCGTCAAGGGCCCGACGGCATCAGTGAACAAGGTCGGAGCTGGCGAGACTCGGGTTTAATCCACGGCTGCGCAGGCCGGAGGCAATTGTTTCGTCGAGGCGGCCCCGAGGTTAAGAACCTGGTGTCTTCACGGGGAATACGTCCGGGGACAGTCTTGCGGTCGTGCACCCGACCCGGTTCATGGGGCGGCATCGCGTGGCGGCGAAGGTCGCGCCCTAAGTGGACCCCACCAAGGCCCCCGGCTTTGGCGGTTGGGTGTGACCGGCCACGGGCAACCGCGGCATTGAACAGGCGTGGGAATGACCGGTCCAGGGAAGCTGCAGATTCCCCTGCCAGTGTCCAGCCCCGGGCACAGGGAATTCTTGGCAATTCAACTGCTTCTCGAGCCTGCAAGCTGGGCCACAGCGGCTTCTTGCCACGGTTCAAGTTCCAGACAGGGGTGCCGAAAGTTCGTGCTGCCATCGCACGGGGACGGCCCCTGTGCCAGGCTGTGACGAACTCGTTGGCGCCGCTGCCTTGTCGCCAGCGGGCGGGAAGGCCGTTTCCGCTGCCCCCCATCCAAACGACTCCGGAAAAGGGCCGTGGAGAGTCGGGTCCGAGGCTTCCCCATGCCGAGGCGGCGACCGCACCCCGAGGCGAACAGGGAGGGTGCCTGAGCCGGATTGCCATTTGCAGCCGACAGGGGCATGATGCCGCTCGAGAAACCTTGACCAGCATTCCCCAGCCATGAAACGACTCTGGTCCCGGCGGCGGTTCTTGCGATCGCAACTGCAGGTGATGTTGGCGGCGGGTGTCGCCCCGGCGTGTATCCCGGGCACGGCGCTGGGGGCGAACGGGCGGGCAGCGCCTTCGAACCGTGTGGTCGTCGGGGCAATTGGTGTGGGCCCGCAAGGGCGGGCGGTGATGGGGGGCTTCCTCGCCCAGCCGGATGTCCAGGTGGTGGCGGTGTGCGATGTCAAGCAGGACCAGCTGGAGCTGGCCCGCCGGGCTGTGAATCAGCACTACCAAAACGCTGATTGCCGGACCTACGGGGATTTTCGGGGGTTGTTGGCGCGGTCTGATGTCGATGCGGTCCTGATTGCCACCCCGGACCACTGGCACGTGCACGTGGCCGTGGCAGCCGTCCGGGCCGGCAAGGACATATACCTTGAAAAACCGATGGGCTTGTCGCTGGCCGAGGATCAGATTCTGCGCCGAGAGGTGCAAACGCATCGACGGGTGTTCCAGTTCGGCACGCAGCAGCGATCCAGCCGGGAGTTTCAGCGTGCATGTGCTCTGGTCCGCGAGGGCCGCATCGGTCGCCTGCAGCAAATTCG
The DNA here is from genome assembly GCA_026417315.1 of Limisphaera sp. Lineage (GTDB taxonomy): Bacteria > Verrucomicrobiota > Verrucomicrobiia > Limisphaerales > Limisphaeraceae > Limisphaera. The sequence continues at coordinate 20,150 of JAOADM010000046.1, read as the reverse complement.
CGTGTGGTGTTTGGCGAGCCGGCCCGGGGGTTCCACCACACCGGCTCCGGTGCCTCCGACGCTGGATTACGATTTCTGGTTGGGACCGGCTCCATTCAGTCCGTACACGGAGGACAAGTGTGCCGCCGATAACAAGACATGGTGGTTCATTTACGATTACGCGTTGGGTTGGATCGCGGGTTGGGGGGTGCATCCGTTGGACATTGCGTTGTGGGGCCATCCCAACATGCTGGGCGGACCACTGGAAGTGGAGGGCCGGGCTGTTTTTCCGACCGAGGGTGCATGCAATACGGCCGTGGCGTGGCACGTGGCGTTTCGGTTTCATGACGGCGTGCGGTTGGAGTTCCGCGGTACGCGGAACGGGTACGCCGAGGTCAACGAACTGAACGATCTGCGTCCCTGGGAGGCGCAGTACGGACCCATCGCCGATCACGGCACCGTGTTCGAGGGGGACGAGGGTTGGGCGTTGGTCCACCGGGGGTTGCTACGTACCCATCCGGAGTCCCTGGCCGAATCGTCGGACCGACTGGTGGAGCGTCTGCCCCGGCTGAGCCTCAACCACGTCCGGGACTTTGTCGATGCAGTCAGGACCCGGCGGCCCACGGTTTGCCCCATTGAAGAAGCCTTCCGAGCCGACCTGCTTTGTCAGCTCAGCGATATTGCCACGCGCGTCCCGCGGCGGCTGCGATTCGACCCCCGGCAGGAGCGCTTTCTGGAGGATCCGGAGGCGAACCGCCGACTGGAACTGCGTCCTCGGCGCCGTCCGTGGCACCTGGCCTGAGCTTCCCCTGGCGCGGCAGTCATGGTCGCAGAACTCTGGGGCGTGGGTGGGATCGGCCCGGAGTTCGGTTTGCGGGGAACCCGAACGTGGGAGTGAGGTCGAGCCGGCAGCAGCCGGGGCGGGCTTGGAATCGCCTTTGCACCAGACTAGCTTGTTGCAGGTGACATGAGGTCGGGCATGAACCACACCACGCAGCCGCGGTCGGTGCAGGCGGGGGATCTGCACCCCGCTTTTACACTGGTCGAATTGCTGGTGGTCATTGTTATTGTGGGGCTGCTGGCTGCAATGCTTCTGCCGGTGCTGGGCAAGGCCAGGTCAAAAACCCAGGGCATTCAGTGCCTGAACAACCATCGCCAACTGGCCCTGGCCTGGCGGATGTACGTGGACGACAACCAGGACCGACTCCCATACGCCAGTGAAGATCCTCGCCGACCAGAGACGGCGGCGGCGGCCTGGATCTCGGGATCGCTGGATTTCAATCCCAACAATCCGGCCAACTGGGATCCGTCGCTGACCATCCAGCGCAGTCCCCTTTGGCCCTATTGCGGCAATCAGTTGACCATTTGGAAATGTCCGGCCGACCAGTCGTTCGTGCTGGTCAACGGGGTGCCCCGTCCCCGGGTGCGGAGCATGTCCATGAACGTGTACCTGGGCGGGTGGGGCGGCACCGACGGTGGCTGGGGTGCGCCGATCGCTGCGTACCGAATTTATCTGAAAATGTCGGAGCTCCTGGACCCGGGTCCGTCGAAGGTGTTTGTCTTTCTCGACATGCGCGAGGACAGCATCGACATGGGCAATTTTGCGGTGCGGATGGCCGGCTGGCCGGATCGACCGGAGCTCTACGGCTTCTACGACCTGCCGGGCTACTATCATCATCAGGCCTGCGGGTTTTCCTTTGCCGATGGGCACTCCGAAATCCGGCGTTGGCGGGATCCCCGCACGACGCCGCCGTTGGTCAAAGGCGGCCTGATTTACGACACATTCGCTTCGCCGCACAACCCCGACGTGGCCTGGCTTCAAGAGCGGGCGACACGACCGGTTCGCAGTGCGCCCTGAAAGGGGTAGGGCTTGATTTCACTCGGCAGACCGGCGGGTCCGGGAGGAGGCCCGAACCACCGTCCACCCGGGGCCTGAGGTTCCGCGCAGGCAGGCCATGGAAGCCTGACCAGATCGGTGGCGGCTACGTTGGTGTGGAAACCGGCCGTCTTACTCGGGTCCAAGGGGCGCGCAGTTTCGTTTGCATGGGTCAACGGTGGGGCAAGGGCGGCCGAACCACTTTGTTGTGCGAAGGCCCCGGGGTTTCGTGGTCAAAACCCACGGGCCTGTTCGAACAATGGTCCGGTCCCGACGCGGCTTGCGGCAGCGTGAGGTGCTTCGCTCATGGGCCCTTGCCGGCGGCAAACCTTGGACCAATCAGGCGCCGAGCGGCGGCGCGGGTTGGGGGAATGCGCCCGGTCAGGCAACGGCCGTGCCAGTGGGCGCCTGTTCCGCGTCTTTGAGGGCTTCGCGGAGCCGCCAAAGGAGTTCCTGGGCGGTGAAAGGCTTGCGCAGATAGTCCGCGGGCTGGCTGGTGGCGTCGGCGGGCCAGACATAGCCACTGGTGGTTACAATGGGCAGCCGGGGATGGAGGCGGCGGAGCCGTTCGATGAGCTCGCGGCCACTCATACGCGGCATGACCAGGTCCACCAGAGCCACATCGACCTGCAGGCCCGGCTGGCCCAGGAGGGCCAGCGCCTCGGCACCGCCCGGAGCCGTCAGTACGCGGTAGCCAAACTGTCTCAGCACGGTTTCCACCGTCCGCAGGACCCGTTCGTCGTCGTCCACCACCAGCACCGTTGCGTTGCCCTGGAGGAGGTGACCGGGCGGGGCCGGCTCGCGGGCCACCACGGGTTCAGCCGGCAGGTACAGGCGTACGGTGGTTCCCTGACCGGGTTGGCTGGAGACGGCGACGCCGCCGCCGTGGCTGGTGACGACGCCATACACCCAGGCCAGACCGAGGCCCCGGTGGCCGGCCGCCGCCTTGGTGGTGAAGAATGGTTCAAAAATGCGCGGCAGGATCTCGGGGCTGATCCCGCATCCGGTGTCAGTGATTTCCAGACAGACGTGGTAACCGGCGGCCAGCTCGACGTTGCGATCCCGGGTGGGTGTGGTGAGTTCCACATTGCGGGTCCGGACGGTGATGCGTCCTTCGGGCCCCAGGGCTTCCCGGGCATTCTCGAGAATGCGCAGAATGGCCTGGTGCAGTTTGCCCTCGTGGAACCGCGTGGTGAACAAGCGCCGCTCGAGCTCGATCTGCCAGTCCACGATGGGGGGTGACGGTTTGCTTCGTACCACCGCCACTGCCCGCAGAACGAGTTCGTTGAGGTTGCCGGTGGGCAACCGATGGGATTCGTGCGCGTCGCGACTGAACGAGCCCAGCTCGTGGGCCACCTCGGCCCCGCGCGCGGCGGCTTGCTCGATTTCCAACAGAGCCGGCCGCCAGGGATGATCGGGAGGCAACTGCGTCAGCAGCAGGGACGCCCGGCCCAGCACGGTGGTCAGGGCGTTGTTGAAGTCGAGGGCCACCGTGCGGCCGAACTGCAAGATGCAGTCGAGTTTTTGTTTCAGAGATTGCGCGTCGGTTTCCTCGGAAGGCTGACCGGGCGGGAATTGCAACAGGTAGTAGCGCTGCTGGTCGCGGCTCCACGTGGTGATCCACGCGGTGGTGCGGAGTTCCTGCCCGGCGCGCGCCCGCAGGTGGAGGGACACGGTGGGCGAAGGACTCCGGGTCCATTGCAGGAGGAATTGCTCGGCTGGAACGGGGTTGGAGGGCAGCCAGAGCGCGGACAGTCGCGCCGTCCCGCTGGCAAGGCCCTGACCGAACAACTGAATGGCGGCGTTGTTGGCGCGCAAAATGGTGCCGGCTGCGTCCACCCAGAGCACCGGCCAGGCGGCGTTGTCGAATGACGCAAAGAATTCGTGTCGCATGCGACCGAGAGTTTCCCCACTGTCTCTGTCATCGGCCGAGGAGCCGCCGAACTTAAAAGCGAAGAAAGGCTTCCGGAAGAAGCTCGCGAATCGTCCACTGGCGAATGCGTCCCGGGCGGCGGCTGTCACAGCTCCACACCACGGCTTCGGGTGCGTATTCGGCCAGCAATTGTCGGCAGGCCCCGCACGGTGTGGGGCCGCCGGGAACGGGGGCAACGATGGCGATGGCGACGAACCGCCGGGCGCCCTCGCTGAGGGCTTTGAAGAGGGCAACGCGTTCGGCGCAACAGGTCAGGCCGAAGCTTGCACTTTCGATGTTGCAGCCGGTGAAGATCCGACCCTCCTGCGTGAGGAGCGCGGCACCCACGCGAAAGTTCGACCAGGGGGCGCACGCATGGACACGGGCGCGGCGGGCCGCAAGCGTGAGGACCCGGGCCTGTGCGGCCGGGTCAGGTTCAGCCCGATTCCCCTTACGAGGACCGTTCGTTTTCAGGGCCCGGGGCTTGGGACGATCCGGTTTGGCGGGCATACCATTGAAGGAAGGCGTCGATCCAGGCAGCAGCCTGCCGGGTGATTCGACGGGACTGTTCGAGCACTTCCTGATGAGACAGGGGCCTGCGGCTGCGGCCGGCAGCCAGGTTGGTAATGCAAGAGACCGCGGCCACGCGCAGGCCGCATTGGCGTGCCACGATGACCTCGGGGACCGTGCTCATACCGACGGCATCCGCCCCGAGTCGGGCAAATGCACGAATCTCCGCCGGGGTTTCATAGCTGGGTCCACTCACCGCAACGTAGACACCCCGATGAAGTCGGATTCCCGCAGCGCGGGCGGCCAGGGTCAATCCCCGGCCCAGCTCCGGATCGTACGCCCGGGTCAGGTCCACAAAACGGCTGTGGCCCGGCCAGTCAGGGCCCCGCAGCGGGTTGTCGCCCATGGAATTGATATGATCGCGCAGCAGCATGAAGTCGCCCGGGCGGAACCGGGGATGAATCCCCCCGGCGGCGTTGGTCAGGACCAAGTCACGAACGCCCCATGCAGCCAGCACGCGAACGGGATAAGTGACTTCAGCCAGGGACCGGCCTTCGTAAAAGTGGACACGACCGTTGAGAATGGCCAAGGGCACGCCGCGATGCAGCCCCACCAGAAGTTCACCGGCATGCCCCGGAACGGTGGGTGTGGGGAAGCCGGGTAGATCGGCGTATGAGATGCGTTCGGGATCCCGAAGGAGAGCCGCCACGCCGCCGAACCCACTACCCAGAACCAACGCCAGGCGAGGCTGGACGGAGGTGCGGCGGCGCAAACGCGCGGCAGCGGCCCCGGGCTCGGGCAGACCCGCGGCCGCCGCAAGGGATGTCCGATTTCGCATGCGGCTTCGCATGGGACGGCACGCAGCTTGCCGACAGGGCCGTGGGCGTCTAGTTTGCCGGCGTTCAGGATAGACGGCTTATGGACTGGACGCCCGAGGCCATGCAACGCTACGCGCGACACTTGAGTTTGCCGGAAGTGGGTCCGGCGGGCCAAAGGAAAATTCGCACGGCGAAAGTTTTGTGCATCGGGGCCGGCGGGCTCGGCTCGCCGGTGCTGCTGTATTTGGCCGCCGCCGGAGTGGGCCGCCTAGGCGTGGTCGATCATGACCGCGTGGATGTCTCGAATCTGCAACGGCAGGTGGTGCACACAACGCGGGACACCGGCCGGCCGAAAACCGCCTCGGCTCGCGAACGGCTGGAGGCGTTGAACCCGGACGTGGAAATTGTGGAGCATCCGGTGCGGTTGAACCGCGAGAATGTTCTGGAAATCCTCCGGGACTACGACGTGGTGGTGGATGGGTCGGACAATTTCCCCACGCGGTATCTGGTCAACGACGCCTGCGTGCTCCTGGGCAAGCCGAATGTTTACGGTTCGATCTACCGGTTCGAGGGACAGGCCAGCCTGTTTGCGCCGCATCTGGGCGGGCCCTGTTACCGATGTCTGTATCCGGAGCCGCCGCCGCCGGGCACCGTGCCCTCGTGTGTAGAGGCGGGCGTGTTGGGGGTGTTGCCGGGCGTGATCGGATGTATTCAAGCGACCGAGACCTTGAAACTCGTGGTGGGGATCGGTGTGCCGTTGCTGGGGCGATTGTTGTTGTACGACGCCCTGGAGATGCGCTTTCGCGAGATCAAGGTGCGCCGGGATCCGGGCTGCCCGGTGTGTGGAGAGCACCCGACAATTCGGGAGCTGATGGATTACGACCAGCTTTGCGGCGGGATCGGGGCCGGCCCGGGGCCGCTGACGGAAGACGAAGTGACGGTGCGGGAGATGCAAGAAGCCCTGTTGCACCCGGAGCTGGGGATCGAGGTGGTGGACGTCCGGGAACCCCACGAGTATGCGGTGGCGCACCTGCCCGGCGTGCGCTTGCTGCCGTTGAGCGAGCTTCCACAACGGTGGAAGGAATTGGATCCGAATCGGACGATTTACCTGCACTGCAAGGCGGGAGGACGCTCGATGCAGGCGGTGGCGTTTTTAAAGCAGCTCGGATTTCGGTCCGTGAAAAGTGTGCACGGGGGATTGCAGGCCTGGGCCCGGGAAATTGACCCCACGCTGCCGGTTGCCTGATGCGGCCCGGGCGCGCACGGGATCGTCAGAAGCGGGGTTTTGCTTTGCGGATGGGCTTTCTGGCGTCACCGTGGTTCCAGCGCGGGCCCGGGGGGCGGTTCAGGCGCCGCCAGCGCTTTTTCGGTCTCGCTTCGCCATTGGTCGGCGAGTTCTTGGAGGGTGTGCCCGGTCCACTGGCTCCACAGGGATTCCTCGTAACGGCCTTCGCGCAGGGCGGCGTTGAGATGGCGAATCAGGTCGCGGTTGTACCGGCGGCTCACCCAGTCCAGGAAATTGGCGCTGATGCGGTAACCTGCGTCGTGTCGAAGTTGCACGTTGCGCTGTTGACGCAGCCAGACCAGGTCGGCGCCATGCCGTTCGGGTTCGAACACGAACCAGCGCAAGTAGTCTGCGATCCCTTCGACCAACCAACCGGGCGGGGGGGCGGAACCGGCCGGACGGCGGCCGTACTGTTGGAGCACATGAACCAGCTCGTGCACGAGGGCGCCCACGGCTTCACCTTCGAGCTCCCGTTGGATCCAACGGGCGTTGGCGGTGATTCGGGTGCCACTGGTGGCCGCCACACCACGGCCCGGTCGAATTACGATGCGAACCTCCCGGGGCGGCTCAAAATTCTGGCCGGGCAGCAGATCGGCCAGTCGGGGATACCATTCAAGAAGAACCGGCACCAGCGTCCCGCGCGCCCAGCTTTCCAGTTCCGGCGCCCGTGAAAGGTCCAGCGTGAAGCTGTACCGACCGTCCGGGGTGCGCACGGTGAACGGTGCGGGTCCGGCAGGGGCCGCAGGTGGGTTCGGCACGAAATCGGGGTCGGCGCTGACCGCATCGATTTCACTGTAGAACGTGTTTCCGAAGGGAATCGCGGGATCGGTCGTGTGGATTTCGAACAACAGGTAGCGAAACGGGCCGAGGGGGCCGACCGGATTGGTGATCAGGACACCGTGCTGGCCGCCGCCCGGGCCGTTGGAGGGGCGGGTATTCACGGAAGCCAAATGTTTCCAACCCAGCTCTGCGAGGGCACGGGTTTCGTCGGGAGCGAGCCGGAACCCGGACTCGTCGCCCGTGGCGCCGTAGAGCTCGTACCGTTGAGGGCCGCGAGTGCTGGGATGCCGCGAAAACGTGGCGATGTAGCGAAGCGGGGTGGGGGAGCCGAAATCGACAAGAATGAGACCGCCGCGGGTTCCCGCGGCGAAAAAGAAGTTGGCCGCGGGTTCATCCGGTTCGGCGGGCAGCCTGCCGTCATGGAGGACAGTCAGGGGCCCGCTGTTGTCATCCGGTTCTCCGAGCAGGAGGCGAAAAGCCGCGCGCGACGCGGTGTCCCGGTCACTGGCCGGCGGCACCCGGCTGAAACGGAACGGGGGCCCGTCTGTCTCGGAGCGATGTTCGGAAATGACCTGGATTTCGGCTGGAACCGACAAGGCCGCGACCCACAGGGCCGCGCCCGCCAACCGGGGTGAGAAGAGACGTGTCATGGCTTGTCCAGAGTTCAGGGCGCAATCCGGATTCGATAGAACTTCTGCGTAGCTTGGTTGGAGAGGGGAAATGGCGGCGACACCGAAAGGTCGCGGTAGGGTCCAGTGACCTCGTCGGCCTCCTGCAAGGTGCCCTCCGTCCAAGACAGTTCCCAACCTTGTCCAACCCGTTGAATTGCCAGTGTCGGCCGGGGTCGGACCTGCACGCGGAACCGCAGCGAGGCGCTGAGCGGCGGTTGGCCGTCGTCGGTCACCCGGACTTCAAACCACGATTCATCGGGTGCATGGACCGGAGTCCATTCGAGCCAGCCGGTGACGGGATGGAGCGAGGCCCCAGCAGGTGGATTGGACCCAAATTGGAACAGGAGGGTTTGCGGCGGGAAGTCCTCGTCCGAAGCGATGAGTTGCAGGCGCAGCGTCTGCCCCAGGTAGAGCCTTTGCTCGGCAATGGGAACGAGCCGCGGCGGGGTGTTGGGCACCCGGTTGGGAGCGTTCGGCGTGGGCAGCACAAAATCGCGAAGGAACGGCTGGCCATCTGGGAAGCGGCCCCGGCTGACGTCGGCAGCCTGCGGACCAAACGTAACTGCGTCTACGAGCGTCCCGTCGGGAGCAAACAGGCCGATGGCCTCCCCGCCCCTGGCCAGGGCGAAGCTCACGTGGAGCTCGGGCCGATCGGCGCGGTTTTGACCGGGCTCGGAGTCGGCCCATACCAGCAGGAACCCCCGAGGGGGAACGACGTACCGGCCGGTGGCCGGAATTCGGTATTGGGTGGGGTTGGCGAGATTGTCGCTGAGATAATACCCGCCCAGGTCCACGGGTTCGTCTCCTGCGCTGTAAAGTTCAAACCAGTCTTCGAACTGACCGTCGGCCGGATCGGCCAGGGTGCGGGTGTTGTCGGCCATCCACTCGTTGATAAAGACGGCAACGGGCGGTGCGGCCGGATCGTTGGTGCCGGCGGGTGTGGGCCGATGAAAGGGACGCCGGTAGAAGGGCTGCGCGTCGGGGTAACTTCCGTAACTTCGGTTGCCGGGCAGGTTGGTGTAATTGAGATAGTCAACCAACTGCACGGCCCCTTCCAAGCGGCGCGCCAGGGCGACCGTGCCGGTGATGGGTGCCAGTCGGAAGGAGGCATGCCATTCGGTCTCGGTGGTCTGATCCGGCTGACCGTCGCACCAAACGAGGGCAAAGCCACCGGGAGGCAGCACCGCGTTGGAAGGGAACGCCCATTGGGCCGGGTCATCGTAACGGTCGCTGAGGTAAAAGCCGTCAAGCGCAACGGGCGCGGGGCCGGGGTTGTAGATTTCAACCCAGGGCTCGCGCTGGCCGGCACCGTCAATGGGCCCGGTGAGGTTGTCGGGCTGCACCTCGTTGAGCCAGAGCGTGGGAAACTCCGGCAGGGCCGTGGCGACAGAGTTGGGGCCGGCCGGAGTGGCCTCATAGGCGCTCGCGGGTGCGCGTTGGGCGGTCAGTTCCAGTCCGAAGACAATGTCCGAGCTGGTGACGCTGTTTTGATGGACGGACACCGCAACGACGTTCGTCCCGGGCACAAACCATGTCGGGTCCAGGGTAAAGACATCCGGGCTGGTGGCATCGCCACCCGAGGGTTGGGCCGTGGCCAGCGTGTTGTGGGCCACTGCACCGGCGGCCGGCATGCGGAGGCGGTAAATCTCCCGGCCGTTGACGTAGAACGCTGCGCCATCATCCACGTACGCGCTGGCTGTCACGGTGTAGCCCGTCAGCGATTGGGTCAGCACGAGGTGGGTACGGAAGTAATACGCGTGGCCCGGGGAGAGGTTGTTGGTCACCACGCGCGGGTCCTTCAGGGTGGTGCGAACCAGCGGCGTGATCGCGCTGTTGTTTTCGAACGCCAGCAGTGCTGCTCCCGCGGGCCAGGTTGCGTCCGAGAACGCAGGCGTCGCCCACGCGAACGCGTCCAGGTTGGAACCCTGCTGAAATCGCCAAACGCTGTCGAGCGCGAGAAGACGTATAAAGTCGGGGCCGGGCGCCGGCGACGAGGCCACTGCCCAGTTGGCCACCCGACTGTTGTCCCGCGCGGGGTCGCGCAGTTGCAGCGATTGCCCCGGCTCGGGCAGGGGCCAGGGAGGTGTGGCTTCATAGCGAACGCGGTCCACGACGATCCATGTGCCGTCGGGGGCCGGCCGCAGGAGGCTCAGCGTTTCGCCATCGGCTTGAAGTTGACCGGCGAACACGTCGAAGAGCGGTACGTTTGGGCCGTACACCGTCATGAACGCGGCGCGGTCGGCGGCGAGTACGAGCCAGCCCTGGGGAGGCAAAAAGGTGCCGGCGGGGAAGTCGTAGTCGAGCCCGTTGAATCGCCAGCCGGAGAGGTCGAACCCGTGCGTGGGCGACCGATTGTAGAGCTCCACGAAGGCGGCCCCGGGCAGTGACGGGCGGTAGAGGATTTCATGAATGACGACGGACTCTTCCGGCGGCGGTTGCGGTCCCTGGTGGAAGAAGGTGACCTGCTGCGCAGAGCCCGGCATGGTTTGTCCGTGCGCATCCAGGGCGGTCACGATCCAGGTGTTGGTGCCGGTTTGAAGCGGTACGACGGCGACCCATTGGGTCACGGTGATCCAGCGCACGCTCCAGGGTACGCCATTGAGGGCGATCCGGACGGCCTCGACGGGGGCGGTACCCGTGAGCACGCCCATGCCGTTGCTCAAGCCGGGGTTCGGATTCACGGTAAACGCCGAGGCCACAGCAGCCAACTGGGCTTGGAGGAAGGCCCGACGTTGAGCAAACCAGCTCTTGAGCGCGGAGGGATCGGTCAGGGCCTGGCCGTCGCACCAGCGCACGTTGTTGGCCCGCAACGCCTGGTATTTGCCGTCCATCACGGGATGGGCCCGGGCGGGATTCAATGGACCCTCCACGGCGTCGCGAACCGCCCTCCAGTAGGCGCGCTGGAAGGGGGGATGCGCATACATGCGGCTGACGGTGGGATCGTCCGAGGTGAACAAGGCGGCCTGATCCGGCGCGAAGCGCGAAGACAGACGGGGGGACACGAGCATGAGCCAGTCCAGGTCGAAGGCATACAACACCCAGCGACCGCCTTTCGGGAGGAAGGTGTACATGTTCTTGCCGATTTCGTGGCCCCAGGAGTCGAAGTTCACGATGATGTGTTCGAACGCGAACATGCGCATCCATTGTTCGAGGTCGACAAGTCCCATCGTGGCGGTGGTGTAGGGTTCGGGGGCCGGCGCGTTGAGGGCATCCACCAGGGCAAACAGATTCGTGTAATCGTGCACTCGGGGGGTGGCACGATACATCCAGGTCCAACGATAGCGCTCCCGTTTCTTGGCACCCCCGGTGGTCGTGTAATTCTGGAGGCGCGGCATGGGGTCGGCGATCAAACTCCCGCTGTCGTTGAATTCGAAGGCACGGTCGATTTTGAAGAACTGACCGTCGGGTTGGTCGGGACTCCACGCTTCAACAAAGCGCCGCCCGGGTTGATGAACCGCTTCAAAGATGGCTTGACGATGCTCGTCCGTAACACCGTTTACGTGCAGACGAATATGATACCGGTGGCTGTAAGGAAGGTTCAGTTGATCCGCAATCCACCAGGCAATTTGTTCTTGGATCGCAGTGGTTTCGCCGCCGTGACCGCCGGGCCAGTCCAGGACCAGGTCGGTGTCGCCCAGGAATCGATCGTCCTTGGGAAACTCGAGGGTGTAGCCGCAGCGGCCGGCCAACGGACTGGTGAAGCCGGGGGCGATGTAAGGACTGCCAGCGTAGAGGGCACCGGCGTTGTAAATGACGCGGTGGTCGCCGGAGACGAAGGTTACGTCCAGGGGCGTGTTGTCGAGTTTGTGCCGTCCCGTCCATGCATTCAGCGTGGCACGGGTCATCCAAATGCGATAGACCGGCAGGCTGCCAGCGGGTTGCACTTCGCCCACACGAACAAGGCATTCGCGCGCGGGAGCATCCTCGGGGAACCGACTCGAGGCGGGATTGGCGGCTGCGTCGGTGGCCTCGACGAAGAATGCGATGAGGGTGCTGGTGGGCTGGCCGGGCAGCAGGACCGTGTAAAGGCCGTCGTTGGCCAGGGCATCCCCGTTCCGTCCGTCGTCCCGCATGTCCAGGGTCACGTAGTTGGTGGCCGGATCCAACCGGTACCAGAGCCGCACGCGGTCCACGCCGTGGAAGTCGTCCACGCGCGCGGTGATGCGCACGGGTTCATCAGGGGCGGGCAGCACGGGGTGATGCCGCACCTCGTGGATGGCCGGCGGTGCGTTGGCCACGAGACGGCTGTTCGGCAGGCCCGGGGTGCCGGGATTGGACGGCACGGTCATGTCCCCGGCGCATTCAAGCCAGTTGCCGCGCAGCCGCAGCAGGATTTGGGGATGGCCTTTGAGCCAACGAACCGCGGCCCGAAGGGTGACATTGGTGGTCCCGGCTGCCAGCGTGGCGGTAAGGGGAGCGCGGACCCGGTTGATCTGGTTGTCCCCTCGATCGGCGGCTCGAATCCGGTAGGACCGCCCACTGTTGTAGCCCTCGGAAGATTCCCACCCGGACCGCGAGAGCGTGCCCTCCGCCGTCCAGCCGGAAGCGCCGGCTTCGAACGTGCCGTTGGCGATCAGGTTGCTACCGGTGGGCGTGAGCACCTGGACATCGTCGATGAGACATTCGCCGGCACCCATGGGTAGGACCTGGAGCTGATCGGCAGTGGTGCTGCCGTGGTCGATGGTGCCCGTGGCTGAGATGACCGTCCAGGGCGCTTTGCGAGTTTCGTCGCTGTCTGCCCAGTGACCAGCCCGTCGTCCATGAGTGTCGGGGTGAATGCGCTCCAGGCTGCTGCCGCCGCCGTCGGCCCACCGCGGCCAGCGCCCGCCGTCGCGATACGTGACCTCGTCGACCACGATGTGGATAAGGTTGGTGACGATCTGCCCGGCATCGTTGGTGCGGACGATCCAATCGGGCCGCGTCAGTGCGACGCGTTCGCCGCTCCGCGCGAGCCGGCCGCTGAAGTTCCCGAACAGGTTGGTGGGATTCAGCTGGGGATATCGGCTCTGCAACCGGGCCGCGTCGCGCGCGACCACGATGTACCCATGCGCCGGGAGCACCGCATGATCCGGGAAGGTGAACCGGATGCCGTCGTCCAGTTGCCAACCCGCCAACGGAATCGGCCGGTCCGTGCGGTTGTGCAATTCGACAAACTGGTCATCGTCATCTTCGCTGATGGGGTGGTAGTAAATCTCGTTGAGGATAACCTCCCCGATGCGGACGGCGTCGTTGGGCGCGCCGGGAGTCGGCGTGCGCAGGGGGAAAATCTCCTCCTGGCCGTCCGGCCATCGACCGGAGGCCACCCCGTTGGCCTGGCCTCCGAATCGGACGGCGTCCAATACTCGCCGGTCGGGCGCGCGGAGAAAGATGGTTTCCCCCGCGGCGTCAAGGGCGAAGCCCAGCTCGGCCTCCGTAAGCACGACGAAGGCGCCCGGTCCCAGAAGCGTGGGGCCGGGAAAACGGAAGCGATCGATCGCAGGATCGTCACTCAATATGCAACCACCGAGGTCCACCGTTTGGGTGCTGGCGTTGAACAATTCCACATAATCCAAAACGGGCCAGTCTGTGTGCGCGAGGAATTCGTTGATGCGCACTGCGTATCGAACATCCGGAACGAAACTTTCCGGACGGCCGGGAGATCCGCCGGGCCACTGACTGGCACGCCAGGCATGTGGATCGTTTTCCCCCAGGGACGGCCGTGCGAGCACAAGGCTGGGACCTGCCCCGTCCGCGGCCACGGGCCAGGGTGGCTGGTCCCGATATGCGATGTCCAGGAACACGGCACCGGTTCGATGGCGAAGTTGAACACGACCGTTGTCGTTGGGCAGGGTGTTGGTCCAGGGGCCGAACACTTGCGTCAGGCCATAGACCCCGGCCAGGGTCGCCGGATCCCGCGCCACCACCAGCAACCCGCCGGCGGGCAGGATGGTGCCGGGCGGGAAGGTGTACTGAACACTGCCGTCGAGGTGGTAGCCGCTGATGTCTTCGGGTTCGGCTCGCGTGTTCAGCAACTCGATGAATTCCAGCGCGGCATTCGTCGGATGGTACATGATTTCGGAAATGATCAGACTGGTCAGCCGCGTGCACGGGCCCGGGGGTTCGAACGGCAACTCTGCTGGCCCTGCAGCCTCCGTGACGGGAGAAAAGTCGCGCAAACGCGCATGGACCGCCATGGAGCCGCTGCCGCTGGCTGCTGCCACACCCACCGGCACGGTAGCCGGCCACGCAAGCGTGACCGATCCCAGCCGGGTCCAGTGCAAACCATCAACCCCTGCATACCCCTCCAGGAGGTTTCCCATCCGGCGGAGTCGCAGCCATGTGTGCGGGTGGTTGGCCGGGAACGAACCGAAGCGGTCCGGCCAGACCTGGGCCTGGGTCCGAACCAGAAAACAACACCCATAAACCGTGGGCGTGGCCAGCACGGCCACGCACGCGGCGCCGGGATCAAGACTCTCGCGCACCATCAAGCCGGCTGTGGAGGTCGGATCCACTTGGGCAAGGGACTCGACGCGGATGCGCAGATCGAAATCGCCCGTCCGGGGCTCGAACAGGAACACGCCTTCGTCACGCGTGCCGTTCCAACCGCTGCCGCGCACGGAAAGACCCATCCCCCCGGGCACGATCTCGAGGTTCTCAAGCAGATTCGACCCGCCCAGTTCGACCGTTCGGTACCGGTTGGGGATGAAGCTCGTCCGGGTCCCCGGAGGAACCGAATTCGCCGCTGTCGCGCGGTCTGTCACGTTCGAGACACTCAACGTATACGCAAGACCTTCCACAAGCGGTGCGGTCACCAGCACAATTTCCTCGCCGGCAGCCGAAGCAGCCGCCTCCCGCACCGCGACGGGTCCGTCGGGGGCCAGCAGTTCGTAGTTCCCGGGGTGCAGTGCGCCGGGAAGTGCAACCGGCTCGGAAAACCGGACCACCACCGAAGTGAGCCCGGCCGACCATGCCCGCAACAGCGCGGGAGGATTCGTGTCCGGGATCACGCGCAACACCGCGACGGCACTGGTGACCGCGAATACATTGCCGGTGATCACGTTGACGGCCCGGAGAAAAAAACGCGCCCCGTCATCTGTGGGCGAGGTGCGCGGCAATTCGAACCAGCGATTGGTGGCTCCCGCCACGGGCTGGTCGTCGCGGAACCATTGCAGCGCCGGATAAGGTTGGCCACTCACGGACACCTCGAAGCGCGCAGGCGCGGGCTCGACAACAGTCTGGGATGCAGGCTGCTGCAGGATTCGCGGCGGTGTCTCCAGCCATGGTTCGCCACTGACGGCATAGATGCCCGTGGAACCCGCCCCTGCAGCCTTTTCGAAATCAATGGCCACCAGCGGCGCCACCATGCAGCCGGCCATGACGCCCAGCACCCAGCGGGCCCGCCGTTCCGCCCCTTCCTTGCGCGCACCGTACGGACTGCGTTGAAACCGCCTCGGGGTCTCGCTCCTGTCCATGGCTCAGCGTCGGCGAATGCCGCGGACGATCAGGTCCGCCGCCAGGTTGACCGCAAAGGTGATCAAAAACAGCAGCACACCCATCAGGAACAACACGCGGTAATGATCCGATCCCGTCGGGGCCTCCCCCAGCTCGGCCGCAATGTTGGCGGTGAGCGTGCGCACCGAATCGAGGAGCCCATGCGGGATTTGCACCGCGTGCCCCGTGGCCATCAGCACCGCCATCGTCTCGCCCACGGCCCGTCCCACCCCCAGCAACACCGCCGCCAGCAATCCATTGCGCGCCGCCGGCAACAACACGCGCCAGACCACCTGCCACCGGGTGGCCCCCAGCGCCAGCGCCGCCTCCCGGTACGAGTCGGGCACCGCCTTCAACGCATCCTCCCCGATCGACACGATGATCGGCACACTCATCAAGGCCAGGATCAGTCCCCCGTTGAGCAGGTTCACCCCGATGGGCGCACCGGCATACTTGACCAGCAACGGGCTGATGACCGTCAGGCCAACGAACCCCCACACCACGCTCGGAATGGCCGCCAGCAGCTCGATCACAATTTTCAACGTCTCCCGGACCTTGCGACTGCAGAATTCGGACACAAAGATGGCCGCGCCCAGGCCAAAGGGCACCGCCAGCACCATCGCCACCAACGTGACACTGAAGCTGCCCACAATCAGCGCCAGGGCCCCGTAGCGCACCTTGACCGCCGAGGTCGGATACCACTCCACACTGGTCAAGAACTCGCCCAGCCGCACCCGGCCGCTGAACAACACCGGGGCTGCCTCCCGGAAGACGAACACAAAAATGGCCAGCACGAAAATGACGGCACTGACGCCGCACAACCGGATCAGCACCTCCCAGGCCCGCTCCGCCCAAATCGCCCACGCCGGACGGCCCGGGCTCGAGAATCCCCGAACCACCTCGCCGGCTGCAGAACCGACGCGATCGTTGCGTTCAGTTTCCATGGCTGGTCGTCCGCTCACTGGGCGGGATCGGGACAAACCCGTTCTCCTCCACCAACCGCTGCCCGGCGTCGCTGCGGATCCAGTCCAGGTACGCCTTCACCTCTCCGGCCGGTTCTCCGAGCACGCACATCAGCAGCGAACGCGCAATGGGATAGCGGCGAGTGACGGTGTTCTCCAGCGTCGGCGCATACGCGGGCTCGCCGGCCTTCCGAGCCACCCGGAGCATTTTCACCCGGTCGGTGGCGTACCCCATGCCGCTGTACCCAATGGCCCCGGGCGTGGCCGCCACCAGTTCCACCACCTCCTTCGATCCGTTCATGTCGTTGGAGCCGAGTTTGAAATCGCGATTCCGCAACGCGCGCTCCCGGAAGAATTCGTACGTGCCCGAACTGGATTGGCGGCTGACACGGATGATGCGGTCGTAGCGCGGATGGGGCATCTGCACGCCCAGATCGCTCCACCGCGTGATCCGACCGCCCTCGGCGTAAATCTCCTCCAACTGTTCCAGGGTGATCTCCTCGAGCGGATTGGACGGGTGGACATACACCGCCAGAGCGTCGAAGCCCACCACAAACACCCGCACCTCCTTGCCCGTGACCGCCCGGGCTTCCTCCAGCTCTTTCGGTTTGAGATCCCGGCTGCTGTTGGCGATGTCCACCGCTCCCCGCATCAACGCCGCAATTCCCACACCCGATCCGCCACCGGAAACCTCCACGCTCACATCCGGTCGCACCTTCCGATACGCCTCCGCCCACGCCTGAGCCAGGTTCACCATCGTATCGGATCCCTTGTTCTGGATCACCTTGACCGGCCCGACCGCCGGTCCCGAAGCCGATGGACCGCACCCGGCCCACCCCAGCAGCCCGGCGGTCAGGCAGAAGAACGCCCACCCGGCTTGAACCCGACGCTGGCCCCCGCCCGACATCCCGGTCCTCCCCATCATTCTCCCACCAGCGCCCGCGCCAGGTCCTGGACCTGCAGCCGCAGCGTTTGATACAGCTGCTCGCAGGCATCCTCCCAGCTCATGCCCTCCTTTTCCAGGGACGCCGGATCCGGCACCGTCCACTCCAGGGCCACCACCGGCGTCGGCGGGGCAGGAAAAGCCGCTCTGGCCGTCGGGTCCAGGGCCACCACCACAGCCAAATTGGGTGGTTCCAACGCTTCCCTTGCCCCGCGCGGGGGTTCGTCGGACCCGGACAGACCCCGCGCCTGCATCCAGCCCCTGGCCCGATCCTCCAACGGCCGTGGTTCCGTGCCCGCGCTCTCGAACTTCAGCTCGGCCAGTCCCAGACTCTGTCCCAGAGCCGCAGCCGTTCGGCTGCGCAGACCATGGTCTCCATCGACAAACAGGATGCGCAACGGCCCCGGTCCCCCCAGGTGCTTCCAGTACTCTCCGGTGCACATGTAAAGCGTTTCCTCACAGACGTTTTTCGCCTGATCGGAGACCCGCTCGTACCGTCGCGCGATGGTCAGCAAGGGAGTCAGCGCAGCCAACGGGATCCGCCCCTCCCGTTCTGCCGACAACAGGATGCGATTCAGCTCGCCGCGCATCCGATCCACCCGGTCCTCGATCACCATCGTGCGCCGCGCCAGCTCGGCATCCTGCCGCAGGAAAGCGTCCACCGCCGCGTGCAACATCGAGATGGCCACCTGCGCAATCTCGGTGAACTTGTCCGGCGCCGGCACCCCCTCCAGGTCCGCAATCTTCAACACCTGCCGGGCAATGCTCTCGGCGTAGTCCCCGATCCGCTCCAACTCCGCATTGATCTTGATGGTGGCGTAGGCGAATCGAAGATGCCGGCCGGCCGGCTGCTGCCGCACCAGAAACTCCAGACACAGATGGTCGATCTCCTTCTCGAGCTGGTCGATGCGCTGGTCGCGCACGATCACCGCGTAGGCCTTCTGCCGGTTGCGCTCCAACAACGCTTGCAGGCTCGTCTTCAGGGCCGTTTCCGCCAGCTCGCCCATCGTGCGAACCCTGGCCTGGATTTCGGCGATGTCCTGCTGGAGCATGGCGTCCAGCAGGGCGCCCGAGGACCGGCCCCCGGCGCTGTCCGTGCTCTGGGTCATGGCATGGTTTCCTTTTCGGTGAGGTGGTCGCGCATGCGAATGCCATGCCCATTACCCCAAATCCCCACACCCTGTCCATCCGAAATCTGTCACCGCACTGTAACACAACCGCTGCCCCCACGTCACAGCCCCCTGCGAAGGTATCCATGGAGAAGCATGACAACCATCGACAACCAAGCGACCGCGACCATGAAAAAGCTCACCCCACCCCCTGCGCAGCCCCCGGTTCCGGCCGACCCGCGGCTCAAGTGGGGCGACCGCGCCCTCCTTCGGCTGGTTTGGAAGTCCGTCCGGGCGGTCAGCGCTCACGTGCCCCCGTTGCGCATCCGTCTCCCCGGGGGGCCCGACCCACGGCAGCTGCTGGCTCTGCTGACCTTCTGTTACAGCACCGGGATTTACGCGACCGAAGACATCGAGTACGCCGCACGACAGGGCCGACTTCCCCCGGGTCTGGTGCCCCGCAGCGGTTTGACGGCCGACCTGCTCCGCGCCTTCCGCCGGGCCAACCGGCCATGGATCGAGGAAAGCCTGGCTCGCGTGTTTGCCCGTCTGCCGGAAGCAGCCGCCTGGTTCACGACCGCCGCGGAAAACGCGCTTCCGCCCGAACGACACTTGGACGCCTGTCGCCGCGCCGCCCGGCGCGCCGTGGAACTGGCCACCCTCTTCGACACCGCCCTGGCCGACTGAACGAACGCCGCTTTCCGGCGCTTCGCCGGTCTGGAAACGTTCCTCTCCGGAGATCGTCGGTCCGGGTTGCGAGTTGCCGTCGTGCCCGGCACCCTGCGCGCCCGCACCCCTGCTGTCTCATACGTGGAATCCAAACGCCGGCCGAGAGCACGACTTTCTCCCCTCTTGACCGAATCGGCTCATCTCGGAGCCGCGCCGCTCGGATGGTTCCCGCCGTCGGGTCCGATGAGATTCCTGGCTTCTGCCGTTCGCTTGAAAAGCGCGTGGGCGGGCAGCTGGCGGGCCAGAGGCGGACCAGAGGGTTTGGGCGGTGATGGCGGCCCCGGAAGTGGTGCCGGGCGGTCCGGGCCGGATGCAGCCGGAGTTGCAGACGAGTTTTGTGGCGCCGGGCCCGGAGGCGCTGCCGCTTGGGGAAGATGGCTCCCTCATGCGAGAGGGCTGCGCATATGCAGTCCGGGATCGAAGGACCGGCTGGAGCGGTTGAGGAGCGCCGGGCCGTCAGATCGGGCCGGTTGGCGTCGGGCGGACCGGGAGGTAGGAGATCCCGGGGCGGTGCACGCGGCAGGCCCACCCCCGTGTCGAGCCACGGGGTCGGGGTGATGACGCACGATTTGGAGTTTCCGGGCGCTGCAGTGTGGTTCGGCCGCCCCGTCGTCGGGCTGGGTACCGCGAACAATTGGACCGGGCGCCGGTACGTCTGGTGCCCGGACGTGAACGGAACCTGGGACGCTGCCGGCGGCGTGGAGGGCCGGCTCCGGGGCCGCGTGGTCGATGATGGGGAGGTGGGTACGCAGTTTGTCCCTTTCGCCGGCAACAGCAACATCTGCCACCTGCTCTTTGCGATCCGCCAGCAGAAAGACCGCGCCCTGAACACGGCCGCCTCGTCGAGCCATTTCGCGTCACCACCCTGGCGGCCGGGCAAGAATCCGTTCTGGTTCTCGTGCGCGCAGACCCCGCCCCTCTCGCCTGCCCGGGCATTGAACGAGCCATGCGTTTGGAAAAGCGCACAAGCAGGCGACGAATGTGGGAGCGCCGTTTTCCGGGGGGCAGCCTTCCGTGGGCCGGGAGTTGCTCTGCTGTTGCTGCACCAGAGAAGCCTGCTCGTCGGTGCCGCCGCGTCGCTCATGCGGGGCAGGGATGCACAAGTT
>JAOADM010000045.1 GCA_026417315.1 Limisphaera sp. | reverse complement strand
GCGCGTGTATGGCGGTTGTTTGTGTGTTTGCAACGGCCGCGGCCGTCATCTGTTCGGCGTGTGCGATCATGACGCCCGGCTGGTGCAGGAGTTTTTGGGGCCTCTGGGAGTGGCGGGCTTCTTTTGCAACGGCGAAATTGGTCCCGTGGGGCGGACCAATCATCTCCACGGATATACTGCGGCACTGGGGTTGTTTGTGGGACGGTAGCCGGGCGTGGCGGGCTGCCGGCCCCTCTCGGGTCATCCGAGGCTCGCGGGGGCCGGGCCATCCGGGTCCAGAAGCAAATGCCATGATCGAAGAGACCATTCGAAGAATCGAAGAACAGCTCCAACGGGCCGGTGGAGTGGCCCCGGACCAGAAGGACCAACTGCTGGGCCTGGTTCAGGAACTCAAACGCGAAATCCAGACCCTGTCCCGGACGGATCAAGAGGCGGCTCAGAGCATCGTGGGTTTTACCCAGGTGTCGGCTCATGAGGCGACGCGGCGCCAGCCCGATGTGCGCTTGGTGAAGCTGTCCCTGGACGGACTTCGAGCTTCGGTGGAGCGGTTTGAAACCTCGCACCCGCGGCTGGTGCAAGTGGTCAATCACATCAGCCAGATGCTGGCCAACCTGGGCATCTGAGCGCCTCTGGATGGGTCCGGGATGGAGGCGCCGGCCTGGCGGCAGAGGCCGGCGGGCTTTGCCATTTGACGCGGTGCCGTCCGGCTTGCGGGCCGCCGGACGACTCGTGACGTCCGAGGTTCCCCTTGCAACCTTGGAGCTCACCCCGGAATCCGGTCGGCTTTCGAACCCACCTCTGGTCTTGGCAACATGCATTACGCTCTTTGGGAGGCCGGCTTCCGAAAGCCTTCGCTCGCTTCTACGGTCGGGTCCTGAAGTCGGTTGAGATCCGGGAAACCGGCTCCGGCGGACCCGCGGCCCTTCGATGGATCCATCGTGTGCCGGGCTTCGCTGGCGACCCGTGATCCCGTTGGGACAGAGACCCTCGCGGTGTCTGCATGATCGTCACGGCGCTTGGGGCGATGACCAGTTGCCCAAGACGCCGGGGGAAGGCCGTCAGGAATTGTCTGCTCTCGGCAAGGGGGCCGGCTCGGATGGGGTTGAGGCGAGCGGGTTCGTGGCAAGCGGGAGGCCGGGGAGCCTCCGCGGGATTGTGAATCGAACATTTGTACGATGGGCAGTCGAGGGGTTTGTTGGGAGGTTTGGCAGGGTACGGAATGCGTTCTGGCTGCTCTTTCGCAAGAGATTTGCAGGCTGGTCGGCAAAGCGCGAGGGGTGCGCGGGCCGGCTCTGCGGCAGACGGTCGTCGTCGTGCGAGGCATCCCGTGGCGCGCCCTCGCGGCAGCGACGGCGTGCTCGAAGCCTGCAACCTGGACCGGCAGGGGGAAGTAGCTTTTGGGGAATGTGCGGCTGATGCTGTTGCCGGCCTCGGAGTCCGGCCTTAATTGGCGTTGGTTGCGTGGGAAAGGTGCGGGCTCCGGGTACTCCTGGCGTCGCCAAGGCCCGGTCAAGACGCAATCCGTGCAGCAGGCCGTCGGCCGCTGCGGCAGGCCTTTCAGAAGGGGAGGGCCTGCCGCCTTGTTTTTGCGGCACCCGTGCCCGGGGGAGGCCCCGTGCGGGGTCGCGGCGATCGAGGTGGACCTCTCCTTGCGCGCGCTTTCAGGGGAAACAACGAGCGCGCACATTGTGCAGGGCGCGGGCCGCAGGGCGGGGTTGGCGGAGTTTGGACAAGACATGGTCGGGCCAAAGGGCCACGGATCCGGCGTCAACGAGGGGAAAGGGCCGGTGAAGGAAGATGCCAGTCCGGGCTTGACGGCATCCGGGGGGCCGGGTTGGATGAGCTTCATGAGAACGGCATGGATGGTGGGGCTTTTAGGCGTGGCGCTCGTGGCCGGCGGCTGTGTCGGCACGCTGGACGGGCGTCGGCAGGCGGGTGTGCCCTTTGTGAAGGACCGCGTCGAGGGCCGTTACGAACGTCCCGTGGAGCGCGTGTACGCGGCGGCGCGTGAGGTGATTCGTTTCAATGGTACGCTGGTCCGGGAAAGCACCCAGCACGGGGAGACCAGTACGGTCCGGATCCTGGAGGGGAAGGTCAACCAGCGCACGGTTTGGGTGCGGGTCGAGCCGGTGGATCCCAAAGTAACCAGTGTCGTGGTCCAGGTCCGCACGCCCGCCGGGGGCAAGGACCTCGATCTGGCCCACGAGATCGAAAAGCAGATCGCCCTGCAGTTAACCCGGTAGGCCGCGTTTGAGGCCGAGATTTTGTTCGTACACGCCAAGCTTGATGGCTTGGCGTTTTTGTTTGGACTTGAACTCCAGCGGCAGAAGGTTGAGGCGACGTCGTGCCTGTTCGGCGTGGGGGCTGTTGGGAAACAGCTCTTCGACCCGTTCCAGGGTCCGTCGCACGGTGGCTTCGTCGCGACCATGGCGCACCTGCAGGTCGGCCAGCAGATGCAACCAGTGTGCCACCTGGGCCGGCGGGGCGTTGGAGTGTTGAATGAGTTGCTCCAGCTGATCCTCCGCCAGGTCCAGTCGGCCAAAGGCATCGGCGTACAGAAGGGCGAGTTTTTCGCGGGTCTCGAAGTCGTCCGGATGCTGTTCCAACTGGGCCACGTAGCGGGCGGCCAGGGTTTCGGGAGGTTCGGGGGGCGGGGTCAGTTGGACGGGTTGGCGCTGGAGCCCGATGTTTTCGATGCCTTTCCGCACGACGATGCGTGTCGGTTCGTGTGACTCGGCGAGCCATTCGGTCGTGGGCATGCGCGCCAGGCGTTGGCGCGCGGTGATCGCCAGGTCGGTGTCCGGAAACTTTTCGAGGAGTTGCTCCAGCACGCGTCGCGCATTTTCCGGGTCCTGGCCGATGCGAAGGTACCAGTCGGCCAGTGTGCTCAACGCGTAGGCGAGGTTTTGTGGGGTATGACCCGGTTGTTCGCAGAGACGTTGGATGGTCAGCTCGGCGCCCTCGAGGTCGCGCATGTCCTCGGCCAGAATCTCTGCCGCCAGCATTTGGCCCTCGAAATCGTTGGGGAATTGGGCAAGTTGGGCGCGCACGTCGGCAAGGGCCGCGGCGGCCTGACCCCGTTTGCGTTTGGCCCGGGCGATCGAATAGAACGGGCGGGGTTCGGGTTCCTCGTCTCCTCCGGTGAAGGCATTCCAGATGGGTCGGAACAAGACCTCGGCGATGTTCGGCGCCCAGAGCACTCCCGCAATCATGGCCAGTGTGAGGGTGAGCAGGACCAGGTACGGCCCACTGCCGACCAACGGGCGCACGGTGAAAATGACGTAGAGCAGGAGCGCGGTGAAGAGCCACTTGAAGATCAAGAGGGGCGGATTGTCACGGCTGCGTTTCAACCACCGAACCAGGGCAATTCCCCCGAGCACCAACACGGCCAACAAGCCCAGCAGGTCGGCAACCGTTTTCCAGGACCACTCCATGGCTTCCATGGCTTTGTCCTAGCATCGCTCCGATCGTCTGACGATGCAACTCGCCGCATGAAGACTGGGTTTGGAGCAGTCGAGGGTCGGGCACGGCCGACGGGGCTTCCCGGCGCAACCCTGGCCCCGGGCCCCAACGAGGATTTGCCATCGGATCCCGCCCCCGGAGGCTCCCCCGGCCCGGCTGCCGCCAACACAAGGCCCTCTTCTTGACGGCACTCCAGCGGCCATGGGTGACCTCACGGCGGGGTTCGGGAGTTGCTGGGGCCGCGGTAACTGGGCGCGCGGTTCCGGCACGCTTCCGGCCCGTGCAGGTGGCAAGTTCCCTTCGGAACGCCCACTGTGGGTATGGCTCAACCAGCGGCTGACCGCAGAAGCGAAGCAGGAGTCTTCAATGTGTCGATCAAACTGCTGCAGGGTTTGCTCGAGGTACGCAGCCAGGGGACCCGGCGTGTGTGTGCAAACCTTTCGCAAGCCGGGAGACTCGAAACTGCCTCCGGCTTGAATGGGCTGCGCCGTCCCGGAGTCGAATCGATCGGGCTGGACGGGTGTGGCGCGCGCCGTCGAGGGCACGATGCACGCCCTCATCATGCGGTGTGGACACACAGCTTCGGTGTGCGTGCGTGGAAAAACCGATTACGGAACGAGCCGGGGCAGTGGGTTGGAGGTGAGGAGCGAAGCCGCCGGCCGGCCCAGCGCATGCCGGTTCGGTTGCTGGATGGGACGCGAAAGTTCCAAAGAGAAGCTGACCCAGAGGCACAAGTGAGGATCGTGACGGAGCCAAGAATGTCCAAGGAGGGGCCAACCGCCGGACCATGCCAACCGCGGACCATTGCGTGTGCCGCCAGTCGGCGCTCTGGCGGTGCGTGGCAGCGATGGTTTGCGTGCGCGTTGGCCCTTGGACTCGTGGCGGGCCGGCTCAGTGCGCGAGCCGAGGAGGTTCTGACCTGGGAGATCGACCTCGAGCGGCGCCATCAGACGATCGAGGGCTTTGGCGCCTCGGACGCATGGTCGGCACAGTTCGTGGGCCGCTGGCCGGACGCTTTGCGGGAACGCGTGGCGGAGCTTTTGTTCAGCCGGGACTGGGACGCACAGGGTCGGCCTCGGGGCATTGGTCTGTCGATCTGGCGATTCAACGTGGGGGCCGGGAGCGCCGAGCAGGGCGCCGAGAGCGGCATCCGGGATCCGTGGCGGCGGGCGGAGTGTTTTCAGAAGGCCGATGGGACGTGGGACTGGAGCAAACAAGCCGGGCAGCAATGGTTCCTGGAGGCGGCGCGGCGACATGGGGTTGAAACGTTCGTGGCCTTCGTGAACAGTCCGCCCGTCCACCAGACGCGCAACGGCCGTGCATGGGGGGACGGAGGACATCGGAGCAATCTGAATCCCGACCGGTATGAGGCGTTCGCGGCGTTTTTGGCGGAGGTGTGTGCCCATTTCGCCCGGACGGGCCGGCCGTTTCAATACCTCAGTCCGGTGAATGAACCGCAATGGAACTGGTCGCGTCGCAACGGCCAGGAAGGCTGCCCCTGGACGAACGAAGAGCTTCGGCAACTGGTGCCGGTGCTGGATGCGGCGGTGCGGGCCCGGGCGCCGGAGGTGCACATCGTGCTGCCAGAGACCGCGACGCTGGACCACCTCCTGCGGCCCATGCAAGGAGAGCCCCTGGCATCCGACCAGTTGCGGGAGTTGTACGGAAATCGACCGGACGCGGTCCACCGTCTGGCGCGTGTGGCTCCGGTGGTGGCGGCGCACGGCTACGGCACCACGGAGCGGCGACAGCATTGGCTGGGGGTGCGACGCGAGTTGGGGCGGCGGCTGCGCCAAGAGCATCCCGGGCTGCGGTTTTGGATGAGCGAGTACTGCATCCTGGGTCAAAACCACGAAGGACGCTTGCGTGGCTCGGGCCGCGATCTCGGGATGGCGCCCGCCTTGTTCGTGGCGCAAGTGATTCATCATGACCTCACGCTGGCGGAGGCGACGTCCTGGCAATGGTGGCTGGCGATCAGCCCATATGACTACAAGGACGGACTGGTGTATGTGGGGCGCGAACCGGTCCCCGAAGCGGTCCGGGAATCCAAGCTGCTGTGGGGGTTCGGACATTACGCGCGGTTCGTCCGACCGGGCAGCGTGCGCGTGGACGTTCGGGCCACCGGCAACGTGCCGAACCCGGAGACCGATGCCGAGGCGCCTCTGTTGTCGGCGTACCTGCAACGGCAGACGGGTGCGGTGGTGGTCGTGGGCGTGAACCCGTCGGATCGGGAGCGGAAACTGACCCTGCGTTTGGCGGACGGTACAGCCGCGGAGTTCCGCACGTATCTGACAACGGAGGTGGAGGGGGAGAATCTGATGCCGGGCCGGCCGCTGCGCACAGGGGAAGCCTGGCCCTGGCCGGCACGCAGTGTCGTCACCTGGGTAATGGCGAAAAAGGATGTGTAGGAGCGGCCTGCGAAGGCCAGGGAAAGGCCTTGTTTCGCGGCTGCGGCGCCGGGTTTGCTGGAGGTTTTCTGCTCTGGAGGCCCGGGCGATGTTTGCGGGCTGCAGGGCAACGCGTGGCCGTTTTACGAAGTGCGCTTGGCCCCGGGGATCCCGGCGAAGGCGGTCACTCGGATGGACGCGGATGGCTCAAACACGGCGGCGCGCGTTTTTCCCCGGATTCCAGGGCTGCCCGTGCGGCCGGGGTTATGGCGTGAGCAGGCTGACAGGGGACAGACTCCGAAGCCATTCAACTTCAGTGGTAATGCATCCGGGCCGCTGGGGATCCGTTCCGGGCCAACCCGCGACCTGTGGGTTGCGCAGCGGTCTGTTGACACCGGGGCCGGCAAGGGTTGGCGAGCTTCTCATCCGAGAGGCTCCGCCGGACTCGGACTTCTTGAAGATGCCGGTTCGCTCAGAGGGCGGATGCCGGATCCGCCTGGATGAGGGCCGGTGGATTCCGTCTTGGCACCGTTGCTTTGAGGAAGTTTGCCCTCTTGCGCGCCGGCCGGCCCTGTGCTATGTAGATGTCGCCCTGAATCGCGGGGTGGAGCAGCCTGGTAGCTCGCAAGGCTCATAACCTTGAGGTCGGTGGTTCAAATCCACCCCCCGCAACCAGCTTTGGAGTGCACGTCGCCCTGATCCGGGAGGATCAGGGCGATGTCTTTTTTGAAAACCGCCGGGCTGGGGATGCTTTTCACCTCGCACGCCAACGCCTTTCAGAGGGGCCGAGGGGATGCGGGTGGGGCCCCCGACCGGGCAGCAGGTTCGGGCGAGGGGGCGGACGCGTGTGTGGCGGGCAGAGGAGGGCATCGGAGAGATCGGGGCCCCGGCCCCCGCCTTGGGCCACTCGAGCTGCCCGGAAAACCTTGCGGGCCGGGCGGGAACCATCTAGTGGATGCGGCATGACAGAGGATTTCCGCGCAATGGGACACGCCCCGGTCTCGCGTCGCCGGTTTTTGACACTGGGCCTGGCTGCGATGGGAACGCTGGGGCTGAGCCGGCGGCGGGTTCTGGCGGCCAGTCCCAACGACCGCATCACGCTGGGGTTCATCGGCATGGGCCGTCAGAACCGGAGTTTGTTGAATGGTTTTTTGCGGAAGCCGGAGGTGCAAGTGGTGGCGGTGTGCGACGTGGACACCACGCGGCGCGAGGATGCACGACAACGGGTCGATGCCTTTTACGGTCGGGAACAGCGGTCGGGCGGGTACCGGGGTTGCGCGGCGTATCGGGATTTTCGGGAGCTGTTGGCGCGGTCGGACATCGATGCGGTGGTAATTGCCACGCCGGATCACTGGCATGCGTTGCAAGTGGTCGCAGCGGCGGCCGCGGGCAAGGACATTTACTGCGAGAAGCCGTTGTCGCTGACGATTGCCGAGGCGCAAGCCATGGTGGAGGCGGTGCGGCGGCACGGGCGGGTATTGCAGACGGGCAGCCAGCAGCGGTCGTCGTCGGAGTTCCGCCGTGCGTGCGAACTGGTCCGCAACGGGCGGATCGGGCGTGTCGAGAGAGTGATCGTGGGGGTGGGCGGGCCGAGCCGTTGGTGTGACCTGCCGGAGGAGCCGCTGGAACCGGGCCTGGACTGGGATTTGTGGTTGGGACCGGCGCCCTGGCGGCCCTACAACTCGATCCTGAGCCCGCGGGGCGTTCACGATCATTTTCCTCTTTGGCGTCGGTACCGCGAATACTCGGGGGGAGCGATGACGGACTGGGGGGCGCATCATTTCGACATTGCGCAATGGGGGTTGGGGATGGACGGCAGCGGGCCGGTGGAGGTGATCCCGCCCGAGGATCCGGGTTCCGGCACCGGAGTTCGCTTTCGGTATGCCAACGGGGTGGAGGTGATCCATGACAGCGACAAGCGCGGAGTGTGGTTCGAGGGAACCGAGGGCCGCATTTTCGTGGATCGGGGCAAATTCGAGGCCCAGCCGGAGGCTGTGGCGGCCGAGCCGCTGGGGCCGGGGGCACTCCGGCTGTACGCGAGCGATGACCATCTGCAGGACTGGCTGGATTGCATGCGCACCCGCCGACGGCCGATCTGCGATGTGGAGGTGGGGGCGCGCTCGGTGACCGTGTGTCATCTGGGAAATCTGGCCTACTGGTATGGGCGCCGGTTGCGTTGGGATCCGGCGCAGTGGCGCTTCGTGGGTGATGCGGAGGCGAATGGTTGGTTGGACCGGCCGCGGCGCGAGCCGTGGAAACTGGCCACCTGAAGCCTGCGGGGGCAGGGCGTGGAGCGCGTGGATCTGCAGCTCGCGCGGGCGCACGATCTCCGGTAGCGGTGTTCGGCCGGCGACGCATTCGTGCGGGTTCGGGCTTGCCCGGGCGCGGGGGGAAGTTTAAGGAAGCACAGGTTTGATTTATGGAGTACCGCATTTCCAACCGGGCGGCCTCGCTGACGCCCTCGCTGACTTTGGAGATCGATGCGAAGGCGAAGCGGATGAAGGCCGAGGGACAGGACGTGGTGGGTTTCGGGGCCGGGGAACCGGACTTTGACACGCCGCAGCACATCAAGGATGCCGCGGCGGCGGCGCTGGCGGCGGGCTTTACGAAGTACACCCCGGCGGCCGGCATTCCGGAGCTGCGCAAGGCGATCGCGGACAAGCACCGGCGCGAAAACGGCCTGGAGTATGCACCGGAACAGATCATCGTCTCCTGCGGCGGAAAACATGCGTGTTACAACGTGATTCTGGCGACTTGTCAGGAGGGGGACGAGGTGCTGATTCCGAGTCCGTACTGGTTGAGTTATCCGGAGATGGTGAAGCTGGCCGGGGCCACGCCGGTGATTCTGCCGACGACCGACCGCACGGAATTCAAGGTGACGGCGGAACAGCTGCGGGCGGCGATCACGCCGCGGACGCGGTTGTTCATTTTGAATTCGCCGAGCAACCCGACCGGCACGGTCTACAGTCCGGAGGAGGTTCGCGCGCTGGGGGACGTGTGCATCGAGCATGGTGTGCTGATCATGAGCGACGAGATTTACGAGCATCTCCTGTACGACGGGGCGGTGCACCGCAGTGTGGCCAGCTTTTCGCGGGCCCACTATGAGCACACGATCCTGGTGCACGGGTTTGCCAAGGCCTGGAGCATGACCGGATGGCGGCTGGGCTGGACCGCCGCCCCGGAGCCGATCGCGCGTGCCATCGATGCCATCCAAAGCCATTCGACGAGCAATCCGACCAGCTTTGCGCAGAAGGGCGGGGTGGCGGCGCTGACGGGTCCGCAGGATCATTTGAAAACGTGGCTGGCCGAATTCGATCGGCGCCGGACGTATGCTTGGCGCCGGTTGAATCAGATTCCGGGCCTTTCCTGTGTGAATGCGCGCGGGGCGTTTTATCTGTTTCCGAACATTTCGGGCACGGGCTTGAAATCCACGGAGTTTTGCAAGCGGTTGTTGGAGGCGGAGAAGGTGGCTGCGGTGCCGGGCATTGCGTTCGGCGCGGATGATTACATCCGGATCAGTTACGCCACCAGCATGGAGAATCTGGAAAAGGGGCTGGATCGCATCGAACGGTTTTGTCGCGCCCTGGTGGGGTGACGGGGATGGGCTGCGGAAGCGGTTGCCGCCCGGAGTTGCCACCGCGGGGTTTCGTGGAGTTGCCGGGACGTTTGGCGGGAGGGTCCAAACGACCTCGGGATTTGATCACCCGTAGAGAGCGCCAGGGTCTGCGAAGGCAGCGGCGGGACGGCATCAGGGGGGCCAGTCGAGGGAACCGGCTTTTTCCATGCCGGGCAGGGGCGGCAACTGTTCGAGGAGCTGCATCACCGTCCGGGATTGTCCGGGCAGGATGAGGTCGGGCGCCAGCTCGCTGAGGGGTTCGAGCACGAAGCGGCGCAGGTGAGCGCGTGGGTGGGGGAGGATCAGCGTTTCGGTGCGGCGTTGCTCGTGTCCGAAGGCGATGAGGTCCAGGTCCAGGGGGCGGGGCGCATTGCGGACCGGCGCGGGCTGGCGGCCGAGGGTTCTTTCCAGAGCCAGCATTTTTTGCAGGAGGGATTCGGCGGTCTCGTCCGGGAACGGGATGAGCATGGCCACGGCGTTGAGAAAAGGGGGCGAGCCGGGCGGGCAATCCACGGGTGGGGTTCGATAGAGGGAGGAGACCCGCACGGGGCGGGGCGACCATTGGGCCATGGTGGTCAGGGCAGCTCGGAACGTTTGGGCCGGGTCTCCGAGATTGGCGCCCATGGCGATCCAGGCAGGACCGGGTTGGGGGGAGGGGACGTCCCTCATCGCACTCGTTCCCGGGGCGGATGCCGCCCGCAGGTTCGTGGCAACAGGGTCAGGGGTTGGGTTGCCAAGGTTGATAATTGAGCAGCTCGATCTCGACGCGCGGGTTGTGAACAGCGACGCGCGTCACACTGGCGTAATCGATGGCCAGCGAGGCCGTGGCGGCCAGGGACCACTGGCAGAGCCACGCCAGAGCCATGCGGATGACGCCGCCGTGACAAACCACCGCCACCGTGCGACCCGGCTGCTCCTGCAGGATTCGTTCGAGACAGGCGGCGACGCGGCTGCGGAATGCCTCACAGGGTTCGGCGGCGCGAATGGCGTTCTGTTCCAGCAGAGCGAGCCAGTCCCATGGGCTCTGGCCGAATCGGGCCTGAACCTCGTCCCATCCGACGCCGGTCCACTCGCCGAAGTCCACTTCGCGCAATTCCGGGCAAAGCACGGGGGTGGGACCACCGTTTCGGAGCCAGGGCTCGAGAGTTTGTCGGACGCGCAGCATCGGGCTGGCGTAAACGGCCCGGGGGGCCAAACTGGTCAGCCAGGGCACGAGGGCCCGGGCCTGTTGATGACCGTGCTCGGACAATTCGATGTCCAGGCGACCCGCAAAGACCCGTTGGTAGGGAACGGCCACTTCCGCATGCCGGATCAGGTACAGACGCGTGGGAGTTGCACTCATGGGGTCGTGGATGGACACACGGACGACGGTGTGCTGAAAGTCCGCAGCGCCGCTTGCTGGGCCTGAATGAGCTGTTGGATTCCTGCCTTGCCGGCTTCGAGCATCTCTTGCAGTTGGGCCTCGGTGAAGGTGGCCTCTTCTCCGGAGCCCTGGATTTCGATGATTTCGCCGGCCTGGTTCATGACCAGGTTCAGGTCCACACTGGCCTCCACGTCTTCGTTGTAGCAGAGGTCGAGGAGGACCTGACCATGGACGATGCCGACGCTGACGGCGGCGACCGGGGGACGGAGCGGGGATTCGGTGAGGGTGCCGTTGCGCAGGAGGCGCTCCAGGGCCAGGGCGAGGGCGACGTAACCGCCGGTGATGGCGGCGGTGCGGGTGCCGCCGTCGGCCTGGAGCACGTCGCAGTCCACCCAGAGTGTGCGGTCGCCGAGTTTCTGGAGGTCCACGGCGGTGCGCAGGGCACGGCCGATGAGTCGCTGGATTTCCTGGGTGCGTCCTTCGGGGCGACCCTTGGTGATTTCGCGAGGTTTCCGTTGCGGGGTGGAGTAGGGGAGCATGGAGTACTCGGCGGTGAGCCAGCCGCCGGGCAAACCTTGTTCTTTTTTCCAGCGGGGCACGGCGGGTTCGAGGGTGACGGCGCAGATGACGCGAGTTTGGCCCCATGCGACGAGGGTGGACCCCAGGGCGTGCGGGGCGATGTCGTTTTGGAAATGGATCGGCCGGAGCTGACGGGGGTGTCGGCCGTCGAGCCGTACCGGTGGTGGCGATGTTGCTGACGTGGTCTCGACCATGGCGCGGGAGTTTAACGCCATGGCGGAGGTGGGGCAATGATACGGCGGGACCGGAGGGCCAGCGAGGGGGTGCTCTACCGAACGCTCCGCCCAGGGACCGGTGGATGCAACCCGGGGGGTGAGGTGACGGGTTGTGAAGCGGGCCGGAAGCGTTCACACTTGGGGGACATGAATCTGTTTGATTTGAGACGGGAGTACGAGAACCGGCCGTTGCACCGTCGGGATCTGGCGCCGGACCCGCTGGTGCAATTCGAGCGCTGGTTTCTCGAGGCGCGCGAGCACGTGGCGTTGGACCCCAATGCGATGTGCTTGAGCACGGTGGGGTCGGACGGGCGTCCCTCGGCGCGGATGGTTCTGCTCAAGAGTTACGATGCGAACGGGTTTGTGTTTTTCACGAATTTGGAGAGCCGCAAAGCGCGGGAGATCGAAGGGAATCCCCATGTGTGCCTTCTGTTTTTTTGGGCGCCGTTGAGCCGGCAGGTGGTCATCGAGGGGCGGGCGGAACGGGTGTCGACGGCCGAGGCGATGGCGTATTTTTTGACGCGGCCCCGGGGCAGCCAGATTGGGGCCTGGGTCTCGGAGCAAAGTCGGCCGATTTCGTCCCGTGCGGTCCTCGAGGCGAAGTGGGAGGAGTTGAAGCGCAAGTTTGGTGAAGGGCAGATTCCGTTGCCTTCGTTTTGGGGCGGTTACCGGGTGCGGCCGGTGCGGTATGAGTTTTGGCAGGGACGGGAGAATCGGTTGCATGATCGCTTCGAGTATGTGGCCGATGGGGCGGGGGGGTGGCGGATCGAGCGGCTGCAGCCATGAGCGGGCAAAGCATCCGGGTCGGGCCCCCGACCCGGACCCGATGGCGCCCAAGAGGCGGGGGATCGGGAAAGTCACTGGACGCTGTTGATGTTCAAGGGTATAAGGAGGCTCGCCCCACGCCTGGGCCGCAGGCAAGGAGGGCTCGCCCGAGAGAATCGTCCGAAGCTGGCTGGGAATGAATCTCAAAGCCATAGAACGAGGGTGTGAACGGGGACTTCTGTTCCTGACCCTGGTATTGCTGGTGTTCGCGCCGTTGGCGACGGGCTGTGTGCGGCCGCAGGACTTTTTGGTGGTCCAGGCGTTGACGGTGGCATTGCTGGGGTTGTGGATCCTGCGGCTCTGCGTGGAGAAGCGGCCGGAACTGTTGTGGCCCCCGATCTGTTGGGTGGTGGTGCTGTTCACCCTGTACGCGCTGGGAAGGTATTGGACGGCCGACATCGAGTGGGTGGCGCGGCAGGAATGGTTGCGGGTCCTGGTGTACGCCTCGGTGTTTTTCGTGGTGTTGAATCATTTGCACGGCCAGGAGGCCACGCGGACGATCGCGTTCACGATGATCGGGCTGGGGACCCTGATTTCCTTTTATGCCATTTACCAGTTTGTGAGCGGGTCGAACCAGGTGTGGGGATTCGTGTCGCCCTACCGGCATCGGGGCCTGGGAACGTACATCAATCCGAATCATTTGGCCGGTTTTCTGGAGCTGGTCGTCCCGCTGGCCTTCACGTATGCGGTTGCAAGTCGGCTGTCGCCGGTGGGGAAGGTCGTCCTGGGGTATGCGGGGCTGGTCATGTTGGCGGGACTGGTGGTGACACTGTCGCGGGCGGGCTGGGTGGCGGCCGGGACCGTGTTGTTGGTGATGTTTGTGGTGCTGGCCCTGCGGAGTGCGCATCGGTGGCTGGCGCTGGGTCTGCTGGCGGTGGCCGTGGCGGCCGGCTTCTATTTTTTGCCGAAGAGTTTCGTCCTCAAGAAGCGATGGGAGCTGGTGGCCCGGGAGGTGGCCGAGGGCCGGACGGCGGATGTGCGACCCGCGTTGTGGCGGTCGGCCTGGGAATTGTGGCGGGAGAATCCGTGGTGGGGCATCGGGCCGGGGCATTTCGATTATCGATTCCGGCAGGTGCGGCCCGCGGCGGTGCAAAACCGGCCGGACCGCGTGCACAACGATTATCTGAACACGTTGGTGGATTGGGGCGTGGTGGGGGCCACGTTGGTGGGGGCGGCGCTGATCTGCCTGCTGGTGGGCGTGGTCCAGACCTGGCCGTATGTACGGGGAACTCTGGCGGATCTGGGGGGACGAGCGAGCAACAAGTTCGCCTTTGTCTTCGGGGCGTCGCTGGGGTTGGGAGCGATCCTGATTCATTCGGTGGCCGATTTCAACATGCACATCCCGGCCAACGCCCTGATCGCGGTGACGTGGATGGCGCTGTTGAGTTCGCATCTGCGGTTTTCCACGGACCGATACTGGTTCCGCGCGCGGTTGCCGGTGAAGGTCGCGGTGACATTGGTGCTGGTGACGGTGGCCGGCTATTTGGGGCGGGAGGCGTGGGTGAGCGCCCGGGAGCAACGCGTGCTCGCGCGGGCCGACCGATTGCCGGATTGTTCGCCGGAACAGGTGGCGGAGCTGCAAAAGGCGTGGGCCATCGAGCCGAGAAACGGGCGAACGGCCTATCGGCTGGGCGAGGCATTGCGGATTCAGAGCTTCGAAGGCGCGACCAATTATCAAGCGCTGGCCGAGCAGGCGATGCGGTGGTTTGAGATCGCCATGCGATTGAACCCTTACGATCCCTATCCGCCGTTGCGGTATGGCATGTGTCTGGACTGGCTGGATCGGACCGAGGAGGCCCAGCCGTATTTCGATCGCGCGGTGGAGCTGGATCCGAACAGCTACTACGTGGTGGCGCACATGGGCTGGCATTACGTGCAGAAGGGGCAATACGCCTCGGCCCGACCGTGGTTCGAGCGATCGCGCCGCCTGCAATGGAAGGACAACCCGATGGCGGACCGGTACCTGGAGATTGTGCGACGCCGTTTGTTGGAAGCCGCGACCAACACGGTGCCCGTGCGGGGGGCCGGGCCCCCGTGAACCCGTGGCCGCGCGAGCACCTGCGTGCGCAAAACGGACGGCTCAGGGCGTCCGGCCCCGCAAGGACGGTTGCGCGAATCTGAAGGAAGATGGTGAAGACCCTCTACAACGTGCTGTTCACCGTGGGCTTCTGGCTGGCCGCCCCGTATTACTTTTGGCGGATGCGCCGGCGGGGGAACTGGCGGACGGGTTTTCGCCAGCGTTTTGGCCGCTACGACACGAAATTCAAGCAGTCCATCACCAACCGGCACGTGCTCTGGATTCACGCGGTGAGCGTGGGGGAGGTGAACCTGTGCACGCAGTTGATCCGCGCGCTGGAACCCCGCTTGCCCAACGTGAAGATCGTGGTTTCCACCACCACCACGACGGGCATGGGGGAGTTGCAGCGGAAGACCCCTTCCCACATCGGGAAGATTTATTATCCCATCGACCGCAAGCCCTACGTGGCGCGCGCGCTGGGGGCCGTCAAACCAATTGCCATTCTGCTGATGGAAGCGGAGATCTGGCCCAACTTTTTGTGGCGCGCACGCAACCTTGACATCCCCGTGTTCTTGATCAACGCACGCCTCTCGGAGCGGTCCTACCGCTGGTATCGGCGGCTGGGTTGGTTTTTTCGACCCCTGTTCGCGTCGTTTGCCGGGGTGGGTGCACAAAATGAAGCGGACGCGGCCCGGCTGCGGGAGCTGGGCTGCCGGCCGGAGGTGATCCGGGTGGTGGGCAGTTTGAAGTACGATGCGGCGCACCTGGAGGAACGAACTGCACTGGATGTGCCCCAATTGTTGCAGCAGATCGGCGTGGGGGCGGGACGGCGGATCCTTCTGGGGGGCAGCACGCACGCGGGTGAGGAGGCGATTCTGGCGGAGTTGTTCCTCCGGTTGCGCACACGGCATCCGGATCTGTTTCTGATTCTGGTTCCGAGACATTTCGAGCGCGGCCGCGAGGTGGGGGAGGTGCTGGCCCGGAGCGGTTTGCGGTTCGTGTATCGCAGTGAGATCACGAGTCGCACCGTGTACGCACCGGGGCAGGTGGACTGTTTGCTCGTGAACACCACGGGCGAACTCCGCCACTTTTATCCGCATGCCACCGTGGTTTTCGTGGGGAAGAGTCTGACGGCCGAGGGGGGACAGAATCCGCTGGAGCCGGCCGCGGTGGGCAAGCCGGTGGTGTTTGGGTCGCACATGGAGAATTTCGCGGCGATTGCCCGACAACTGGTGGACGCGGGGGCGGCGCTGCAGGTGCGGGACGTGCGGGAGTTGGAGTCGGCATTGGACCGATTGTTGGCGGATCCGGTGTTGCGAGAGGAGATGGGGCGGAAAGCGGTGGCGGTGGTACGGGAGAACCTCGGCGCAGTGGAGCGGACGGTGGAAATGGTGTTGGCGGAGCTGGCGCGGCGTCGGCCCGAGGTGTTGATTGTGCGGGATTGAGGCGGCTGGGGCGTCTCGATTGGCGCGGGTTTTGCGGTTGGGGCCGGGGATTCCTGACGGGCATTTTCCTTGGGATTTGGGGAGGTTCGGGCGTTTTCCGGGCCTGGTTGGCACGGGGTGTGGTTTCGGGTGTGAATAACTTGTGGACAATCCGGGCGAAATGTTGTTGACGGCCGGTGGGGCAAAGTGTTTAAGAGTGGGGCGAAGTGGAGCAAAAGTAGCGCCCAGACAAGCGCGGTGGATCGCCCGTGAGCGCCGAAACCAAAAGTGCCCGGATCTATTACAACTCCCGCTACCTGCACGGTGTGGACGAGAAGCGGCGAGTCCAGATCCCGGCCAAGTGGCGTCCGGCCGAGGGCGAGGTCGAGTTCACCATCATTGTCTGGCGCAAAGGACCGCACGGTCCGTGCTTGCGGGTCCTGCCACCGGAGCAGATGGAACGGTTGATGCGGACGATCGATGCCATGCCCAACGAAGATCCGCGCAAGACCGTGTTGAAACGCGTCATTGGCAGTAACTCCGAGCAGGTGACCGTGGACCGGGCGGGTCGGATTTGCCTGCCGGAGGCGATGGCCCGCGAGGCGGGCATCAAAGATGAGGCGCTTCTGGTGGGACTGCTGGACCGATTCGAGATCTGGAATCCGCAACGATACGCGGCGGTGGAAGCGGCCGACCAGGTGCTGCTGCCGGATGCGATGAACCTGATGGAGTGAGCCTCATGCTGGAGCGGTTACTCGTGACCACGCGTGTGATTACCCGCGCCGGCGACAAAGCCGGGGCATATCGAATGCGAAACATTCCGACGCTGCCGCCCCTGGGCTCGGCCGGAGGCCCCCGGGTGCGCACCCGCGCAGGCGCGGGGGCAAGTTGGGGCCGGGCCGGAATCTCCGAGCCGGGGACCGCAACGCCGGCGGTGACTCGCGCCCCGGTGCCGCAGGCGGCCGCGGCCGAGCCGGGCCGGCGGAACCCGGCAATCGCAACCCACTCGGGCGGGGCGGCGGGCGAGGAAATGCGGGAGCGCGAGTGCGAGCAGGTGGCCGCGGCGAAGGTTGCCCGTGGGGAGACCTTGCAGCCGAATGCGGCGGGGCCCGAGCCGCGGGGGCGGCTCTGGCGTGGACCGGCGGGTTGGAAGTGGCCGTGGAGGAGAACTCCCGGGGCGCAGGGTCCGGCGCAACAGATGGAGCTGCCGCTGCGGCGGAGGGAGGCGCTGGCCGAGGTGAAGGTGGTTCGGAACGATTTGCGGGATGCGGACGAGGAGCTGTGGGGTCAGCGCGGGAAGGCCTCGAGCGGAGGTGACTCCGGCCCGAGGGCGTGGCTGACCGGTTTGCGGGCACTGCAACGCTGGTTCGATGGCTGGGTGGCACGGCTGGCCGGCAGCCGGCAGGGTTGAAGCGGGAGGGCCACGCAATGGCGGGGGCTTGTGAAACGGTGGCATCAACCGGTGTTGGTGGAAGAGGTCGTGGGCCTGTTGGCGCCGCGGCCCGGGGGGCGGTATGTGGATGCCACGGTGGGCACGGGGGGACACGCCGAGGCGATTTTGCAGGCCAGTGCTCCGGATGGCTGGCTTTGGGGCTTCGATCGCGATCCGGAGGCGCTGGCGTTGGCACAGGAGCGGTTGGCGCCGTTTGCGGGCCGGTTCGAACTGCAAAAAGGCAACTACGCGGATTTGCTGATGAAACTGGCGCCGGAAAGTTGTGACGGGGTGCTGCTGGACCTGGGGGTCAGTTCGCTGCAACTGGAGACGCCCGATCGCGGGTTCAGTTTCCAGGCCGACGGCCCGTTGGACATGCGGATGGACCCCGCGCAGCGATTGACGGCTGCGGATCTGGTGAACAGCGCTTCCGAGGAGGAACTGGCGCGGTGGTTCTGGGAGTTGGGCGGCGAACGACGGTCGCGTGCGATTGCGCGGGCGATCGTGCGGGCCCGACCGGTGACGCGCACGGCACAATTGGCGGAGCTGGTCTGTGCAGTGGTTGGACGGGGGGGCGGTGCGCGGCACCCGGCCACGCGGGTGTTTCAAGCGCTGCGCATTGTGGTCAACGACGAATTGGGCTCGCTGGAACGGGGTTTGGAAGCGGCGTGGCGGGTGTTGAAGCCGGGCGGCCGGCTCGCGGTGATCACGTTTCATTCCTTGGAGGTGCGGTTGGTGAAGGCTTTCGGACGGGAACGGGTACGGGACTACGAGTGTCCGGGGGACGTCGATGTGCCGGAACTGCGTCGGCCGCGGCCGCCGCAGGCGCGCTGGGTGACGCGCAAGGCGGTGGTCCCCCGGGCGGCGGAGGTGGAGGCCAATCCGCGCAGCCGGAGTGCGCAGCTGCGGGTGTTGGAAAAGGTCTGACGCATGACAGGGCGACATCGCAAGCATCGGCAGGAAGGCTGGTTTTGGCCGGCGCTGTGGGTGGCGGTCTTGTGTCTGGGGTTTGGCGCTTTGGGCCTGGGTTACGTGTGGCAGCAAAATCAGGTGGACCGGTTGAGCCGGGAGATTCGGCTGCGGGAGCAACGGTTGGCGGAGTTGCGGTTGCAGAACGAGCGGTTGCGACGGCAGCTGGCCACGTTGCAGACGCCGCGGGTGTTGGAGCAGCGGGTTCGGGAACTGAATCTGGGCCTCGTGCCGGCGCATCCGGCGCAGGTGTGGCGGTTGCCGGAGCCGCACGGCTGGCCGGAGACGCGGACGGCGGGCGGGTTGGCGAACCCGACGGTTCCCGGGCCGGGTTGATCCGAGCGGCTTTGGGCCGCCGCCCGTGACGCGGTCGGAAGAGGAACCGATCGCCGCGGGCGTGCGGCCGCCCATTTGGGGAGGCACGCGTCGAAGGCGCGGCCAGCGGCGGGAACGGGGACGGGGTTGCCCGGGTGCGGGTCGAGAGGGCAACCCCGTCCCGGGGATCGGGCAGCGGAAACGGGCGGATGGGCGACAGTGTCAAAACGGCGGTGCAGTTGCGCCGGGCGGTCCTGGTGGCCACGGTGTTGTTCGGGCTTTTCGGCCTGCTGGCCTACCGGCTGGTGGAGCTGCAGTTGGTGAGGCATCCCGAGCTGGCGGAGGAAGCGCGGCGGAATCGGGAGCGGGAGTTTCTTCGGCAACCCCGTCGAGGCGACATTCTGGATGCGCGGGGAGTTCTGCTGGCCACGAGTGTGCCGGTGCGCACGGTCTGCGCGGATCCGGTTCTGGTCGGCGACCGTCAGGCGGTGGTGGCTCGTTTGTTGTCGCCCTTGTTGGGCATTTCGGAACTGGAGCTGCAGCAGAAGTTGTTGCCGCGGGTGCGGTGGGACGCCGAGACGGGCCGTGCGGTCACGAATCGTTATGTCGTGTTGGCGCGCAAAGTTCCGGTGGAGACGTGGCAGCAGATTCGGAAGGCGATGGCCACGTTGGCTCCTCCGCCGGACAGCACGCTTCCCAGGGCCGAGCAACGTTTCCTGTCCCAGCTCAGCCGTTACGCCGTGTTCGTGGAGCCGTGGGAGGATCAAATGCGGGTGTACCCGAATCAGAAGTTGGCGGCGCATGTGCTGGGGTACACGGGATTGCAAGAGGTCACCGTGGACGGGGTGAAGCTTCTGGAGACCCGCGGAGCCGATGGCCTGGAGCGCACCCTGGATGCGCAACTGGCCGGGGTGCGCGGCTGGCGGGTGACCGAAGTGGACGGGGGCCGGCGCGAGGTGGTGCGGTTGCGCGATCAGGATGTGGAGCCGCGGGACGGGTGGAACGTGGTGGTCACGCTGGACGCGGTCATTCAGAACATTCTGGAGAGTGCTCTGGCCGAGGCGATGGAGCAGCATCGGCCGCGCAACATCACCGGCATCGTCCTGCGCCCGCAAACCGGTGCGATTCTGGCGATGGCCTGCCTGCCTAATTTCGATCCCAACCGCCCCGGTGATGCACCGGAAGAGGCGCGCCGCAATGTCATTCTGACCGACCACATGGAGCCGGGCTCGACCTTCAAGATCGTGGTGGTGGCCGGTGCGCTCAACGACGGGGTGGTGCGATTGGAGGACGTGTTCGACTGCGAGCAGGGCCGGTTTGCGTACGGGGGCCGCATCCTTCACGACCATCATCCCTACGATCTGCTGACGGTGGAGGAGATCATCACCAAGTCCTCCAACATCGGGGCGGCCAAAATCGGCATGCGGCTGGGCGAGCCACGGCTGTACGAGTACATTCGCGCCTTTGGGTTTGGGGCGCGGACCGGGCTGCCCTTGTTGGGCGAGATGCCCGGGTATGTGCCGCCGGTGAACCGGTGGTACAAGATCTCGATTGCGCAGATTCCGATGGGCCACGGTGTGGCGGTCACGCGGATGCAGATGGCCATGGCGATGGCGGCGCTGGCCAATGGAGGGGTGCTGATGCGCCCGATGCTGGTGGAGCGGCTGGAGGACCGTCGGGGCCGCGTGGTGGCGGCGTACGAACCCCAAGTGGTGCGGCGGGTGGTGGGTGAGGAGGCGGCGCGGGCGATGGTGCGTGCGTTGAAGACCGTCCCGACGCCGCAGGGCACGGCTCCGGCCGCGGCCGTCCCGGGCTACGCCGTGGCAGGAAAGACCGGGACCGCCCAGAAGGCCGAGGGCACGCGCGGGTACGTGCCCGGCAAATACATTTCGTCTTTCATTGGGTTTTTGCCGGCGGATCGCCCGGAGGTGTTGATTGCCATCACGTTGGACGAGCCGCAGCGGGGCTATTACGGGGGCCAGGTGGCCGGGCCAGTGTTCCGCAAGGTGGCCGAACGGGTGATGCAGTATCTGGGCGTGCCGCCGGACGATTTGGAGACGGAGTCGGGGTCGGTCGCGCGGGCGGCCTCGGAAGGCGCGGGCTCGCGATCGGGTTCCGAACGTCGTTTGCGTTCCACGCACGGAGGCAGGGAGTCATGAATACGAATGCACATCCATCGCATCGCTTGTTTCTGGCGGCGGCGACCGGCGAGCGGCCGGGGACGCGGCGTCCGGCGCGCCTCGAGGATCCCGGCGGGCGGTTGCCGGGGAAGGCCTCGGCACCGCAGCACCGGGCGGGGTGGGCGTTGGAGCGGGCACTCGATCTGGCCCAGGAGCTGCACAAACTTCAGAAGGCGGAGGTTGCGGCTCGATGATCGCCATTGCTCCGGTTCGGTTTCGCGCTCCCCGGGGGCGCCGGCGTCGTTGTAGGCTGGAGCCGCTCATGGAACCTTGCACGCTGGAGTTTATCGCGGAGGCTTGTCAGGCCCGGTGGGTGCGGGGAGACCCCGCGCTGCGGATTCAGCGGGTTTGCACGGATTCGCGGCAGGTGTTGCCCGGGGACCTGTTCGTGGCCCTGCGAGGGCCAAACTTCGACGGGCATCAGTTTGTGTCGGCCGCCGTCGCAGGCGGGGCGGTGGCCGTGCTGGTGGAGTCCGGCTGGGCCGTGCATTGTCCGGAGGGATGCGCGGTTTTGGAAGTGGACGACACCCGGGCCGCTCTGGGCCGATGGGCCGCCCGACACCGGCAACAGTTCGACATCCCGGTGGTGGCCGTGGCGGGGGCCAACGGGAAAACCAGCACCAAGGAGTTGTTGGCGGCGGTGTTGAGTCAGCACGGGCCGACCCTCTGGAGTCAGGCCAGCTTCAACAATGATGTGGGCGTTCCGTTGACCCTCCTGCGGCTGGAACGAAAACACTGGGCCGCGGTCCTGGAAGCGGGGACCAACCACCCGGGCGAACTGCGGCCGTTGTTGGAATGGATTCGTCCCTGGCACGGCATTTTCACGGGCGTGGGACGCGAGCATTTGGAGTTTTTCGGGGACCTGGCCGGTGTGGCCCGGGAGGAGGGAACGCTGGCGGAAGTGCTTCCGGCGGAGGGCCTGTTGGTGCTCAATGGCGACGATCCCTGGGCCGGGACGATGATCGAGCGAACCCGGGCCCGAGTGATTCGGGTTGGGCTGGGATCGCACAACGATTGGCGCGTGAAGAACGTCCATGTGGACTGGTCGGGCACGGAATTTGAAGTGGAAGGGCCGGTGCCGGCGTGGGCGGGAAAGTACCGGAC